>NZ_JBHVGZ010000034.1:0-102597 GCF_042800355.1 Streptomyces sp. NPDC057623 | reverse complement strand
GGAGAGTGCCCGCACCCCCGTGCCCACCCCCCTGGGCGCCGCGATCACGTCCGCCGTATGGACGCACCGTGACGGGAGTGGAAAGCTCGAAGGACCGCGGGCGTCACCGGAGCCGCCATCGCACGCGGATCCGTACGTCCGCGCCCACAGTGACCTCACCGTGCACGGGAGGCAGGATCATGGGCGACAAGGCGAACGCACACCCCGGAGCCGCCGGCAGGGCTACGGCGGCCGACCACCCCGCGTCCGTACGGAATGTGGTGCTGGTCGGCCACTCCGGATCGGGCAAGACCACCTTGGTGGAGGCCCTCGCACTCACGGCGGGGGCGGTGAACCGGGCGGGCCGCGTGGAGGACGGCGGCACCGTCTCGGACTACGACGAGATCGAGCACCGGCAGCAACGCTCGGTACAGCTCTCCCTGGTGCCGGTCGAATGGGACGGCATCAAGGTCAACCTTCTGGACACTCCCGGATACGCCGACTTCGTCGGGGAACTCAGGGCCGGTCTGCGAGCGGCGGACGCGGCCCTTTTCGTCGTCTCGGCCTCGGACGGCGTGGACGGATCGACCCGCATGGTGTGGGAGGAGTGCGCGGCCGTCGGCATGCCGCGCGCGATCGTCGTCACCCACCTGGAGTCCGCACGGGCCGACTACGAGGAGATGACGCGGATCTGCGCGGAGGCCTTCGGCGGCGACGACCCCGACGCCGTGATCCCGCTGTATCTGCCGTTGCGCGGCCCGCAGGCACCGGACGGGCACGCGCCCGTGACCGGCCTGATCGGGCTGCTGTCGCAGCAGTTGTTCGACTACGCCTCCGGGGAGCGCAAGGAGTCCGATCCGGCCGAGGACCAGCTGCCGCAGATCGACGAGGCCCGCAACCGGCTGATCGAGGGGATCATCTCCGAGTCGGAGGACGAGACCCTGATGGACCGGTACCTCGGCGGCGAGCAGATCGACGTCAAGACACTGATCCAGGACCTCGAACGGGCGGTCGCGCGCGGTGTCTTCCACCCCGTCCTGGCCGCCGCCCCGGCGACCGACGGTGCCCGGCAGGGGCTCGGCACGGTCGAGCTGCTGGAGCTGATCACGCGCGGCTTCCCGACCCCGTTGGAGCGCGCGGCGCCCACGGTCACCACGGTCGGCGGGTCACCGCGCGAGCTGGACCTGTGCGACCCGGACGGGCCGCTGGTCGCGGAGGTCGTGAAGACCGCGTCCGACCCGTACGTCGGCCGGGTCTCGCTGGTCCGTGTCTTCTCCGGCACCCTGCGCCCCGACGAGACGGTGCACGTGTCCGGGCACGGCCTGGAGGACCGTGGGCACGAGGATCACGACGTCGACGAGCGCATCGGCGCGCTCTCGGCCCCCTTCGGCAAACAGCAGCGCACGCTCAGCCACTGCATCGCCGGTGATCTCGCCTGCGTGGCGAAGCTGACCCGCGCGGAGACTGGCGACACGCTGTCGGCCAAGGACGACCCGCTCCTGATGGAGCCCTGGCAGATGCCCGACCCGCTGCTGCCGCTGGCCATCCAGGCACACAGCAAGGCGGACGAGGACAAGCTGTCGCAGGGCCTGTCCCGGCTGGTCGCCGAGGACCCGACCATGCGACTGGAACAGAACCAGGCCACCCATCAGGTGGTGCTGTGGTGCCTGGGCGAGGCACACGCGGACGTCGCTCTCGAACGGCTCCGCAGCCGTTACGGCGTCCAGGTCGACGTCGTGCCGCACAAGGTCTCCCTTCGGGAGACGTTCGCGAACAGGTCGGCGGGCCGCGGCCGGCATGTGAAGCAGTCGGGCGGTCATGGGCAGTACGCGATCTGCGAGATCGACGTGGAGCCGCTGCCGGGCGGTTCGGGCATCGAGTTCGTGGACAAGGTCGTCGGCGGCGCGGTGCCACGGCAGTTCATCCCGTCGGTCGAGAAGGGCGTAAGGGCCCAGGCGGCCAGGGGAGTCGCGGCCGGTCATCCGCTCGTCGACATCCGGGTCACGCTGCGCGACGGCAAGGCGCACTCGGTGGACTCCTCCGACGCCGCGTTCCAGACGGCCGGCGCGCTCGCGCTGCGGGAGGCCGCGGCCGACACGAAGATCCATCTGCTGGAGCCGGTGGCCGAGGTGTCCGTCCTGGTCGGCGACGACTACGTCGGCGCCGTGATGAGCGATCTGTCCGGGCGGCGCGGCCGCGTCGTCGGCACCGAGCAGACCAGCGGCGGCCGCACGCTCATCAAGGCCGAGGTGCCCGAGATCGAGATCGGACGGTACGCCGTCGATCTGCGGTCGCTGTCGCACGGCACCGCGCGCTTCAACCGGCTGTACGCGCGGCACGAACCGATGCCTGCGCAGATCGCGGAAAGGATCCGTGAAGAGGCGCGCGACGCGTCATAGCGTGAAGGGGCACGCGATACCGCGCAGTTGGCGCCCGGCGCCTCCAACTGGGCCCTGAGTGCCACCGGACGGCCCTTGCGGAACGCTCCCCTCCGCGTCGGCGGGCGGCTTCGGCCGTCCGCCGACGAATGTCGGTGGCGGAGGATACGCTGATCATTGATCAACAGGTGTGCGCGGTACGGAAGTCGGGAAGGCCGCAGAAGCGACAGTGCGGCGATCGGGGGCGGGAATGACCGTTGAGAGCGGTTACGCGGACATCTTCGGTCCGCAGGTGCCTCGCACGGCCGGCGAGGGCCAGACGGCGACGTTCGCGCTGGCCTCGGCGGCCTATCGGGACAATCCGTTCGAGGACATCAAGAAGGCCGACAACGAATGGCACAAGACCGACGTCAAGGCAGGCCGCGGCTGGGCGAAGATCTTCCGGCCCAACCTGGGTGAGGCCTTCTCGCGGGCGGTGGTCGACCGCATGCTCGGCAGCGGCCGCAAGCCCCTGATCCAGTCCTTCGGCGCCGAACCGCAGGTCGTCGTCGAGCACTGTCTGGCCGCCAACAACATCCGCAAGGCCCGCGACCGGATGCTCAGCGCCGTCATGGTGATCTGCGGCGTGCTGTTCCTGCCCGGGCTGCTGGTCTGGCTGCTGGTCTTCACGCTGCGCACCACCATCGTCAAGCGGGACGCGAAGCGCGGCGGCACACTCGCCTCCGTGCTGCTCGTCGCGGCGGGCGCGCTCGCCGTGCTCTTCCTGCTGCGCATGCCGTTCACCGGCTTCTGGGCCTGGTATGCGAGGGCGTCGGTCCTCATGCCGGTGGTCGGCTGGTTCTGGGCCAAGCAGATCTGCGAGAGCACGGCGAAGGACCTGCGCGGACGCTGGGACAGCCTGCTGGCCGGCAGCAGCGTCGGCGCGAAGGTGCCGGAGGCGGTGCCGACCAGTCCCACCGAGACGCAGGCCGAGCAGCTGCGCCAGTCCCTCGCCAAGCTGAGCGCCGAGCAGCAGTCCAACTCCGTGTTCTACGCCGGGCCCAAGGGGATACTGGGCATGGGCACGCGCTGGGGCAGCTGGCAGCTGGCCGAGGACCTGACGCCCGCCGACCCGACCCGGGAGATCCACCCGTTCCGCAGCTGGGACGTCATCCGCTCGATCCACGACCAGCTGCGCATGCTGGAACGCGGCCCGCTGAACACCGGCGGCTTCCCGAAGCCCTCGATACGGCACTGGGTCGTCACGCCGGTCGCCGAGGGCGCCAAAGCCGTGTCCCGCCCGGAGGGCACGGACGTCGACGCGTACCAGGTCAAGTCGCACGCCATACAGGACATCTGCAACAAGCAGCAGTTCGGCAGCGGTGACCGGCACTACCTGGGCGTCCAGTGGACGCTGTGGGACGGGCAGTTGATCATCACCATGCTGATCACGGTGACCGTGCTGCACGAGACGCTGCGCATCGAGGTGACCGGGCACGCCCTCGGTCCGGTGAACGGGCTCTTCCAGGAGAAGCCCGAGGCGCCGACCAAGGAGGTCAGCAAGTCGTTCAAGCCCTGGGAGACCCGGAAGGTGAAGCTTCCGCTGGTCAACACCGACGAGGTGGTACGGCTCGCCGTCCGCGCCCCGATCTCCTGGTACCCGCCGCTGCTGAACTGGCTCGGCGGCACGATGGGGCTGCCCGAGCCGTTCGGGCTGCGGCACGCGTGGGCGGATCAGCCGTGGCGGCACCGGTTCATGGCCGACGACGCGCTGCGCGCCGCCACGCCGGTCCTGCGGGTGGTGCATGCCGCGGCCATCAAGGTGCTGGACGAGAACGGCGTGAACACCGAGAAGTTCGGTACGCGCTCCGCCTTCCTGAGCACGGCCGTGCAGGACCCGTCGCCGAGGAAGGCCGACCTGTACGACGCGTAGCCCCCGGCGGTTGAGCCGCGTGAGGTGGGTCTGGGCGATGGTCCCTGAGGGCTGTGCCCTCAGACCCCCTTTCGGCCTGAGCGGCCTCGTCCTCAAGCGCCGGACGGGCTGAGGGACGCCGCCGCCGGCCGGGACGTCAAGCGGTCGGCCAGGTCTCCGCCAGCATCTTCCGCGTGTCCGCCAGCAGCTGCGGCAGCACCCGTGTGTGGCCCACCACCGGCATGAAGTTCGTGTCTCCGCCCCAGCGCGGGACGATGTGCTGGTGGAGGTGGGCCGCGATGCCCGCGCCGGCGACGGTGCCCTGGTTCATGCCGATGTTGAAGCCGTGGGCACCGGAGGCGGTGCGCAGGGCCGTCATCGCCTGCTTCGTCAGCGCGGCCAGTTCGACCGTCTCCGGCTCGGTGAGGTCGGTGTAGTCGGCGACGTGCCGGTAGGGCACGACCATGAGGTGGCCGCCGTTGTACGGGTACAGGTTCAGGACCGCGTACACCTGCTCGCCACGCTTGACGACCAGTCCGTCCTCGTCGGATTTGGCCGGGATCGAGCAGAAGGGGCAGCCGTCGTCCGCGCCGGGACCGGTCGGCTTGTTCTCACCCTGGATGTAGGCCATCCGATGGGGCGTCCACAGGCGCTGGAACGCGTCCTGGATCCCCACTCCCCACTGCTGCTCCGGCTCACTCGTCATGCGTGCAGCATATGGCTTCGTCCGTTCGCGGCGTGTCGCCGGGGCGACGGGAGGGCCGGCACCGGCCAAGCTGGGCCGGTGGACGACGACAGCCCGTACTCCCGCTGGGAGCAGCGCACCGAGATCCCGTTGTTCCTGGCATCGCTGCTCTTCCTGGCCGCCTATGCCGCCCGCGTTCTCGCTGTGAGCATGCCGTCCTTCTGGGAGGACGTGTGCGGGTACGCGTTGATCGCGCTCTGGCTGCTCTTCGCCGTGGACTTCGTGGTGCGCTGGCGCCTCGTCGGCGGGCGCTTCCTGCATTTCGCCAGGACGCACTTCCTGCACACGGTCGTGGTCGTCCTGCCGCTGCTGCGGCCGCTGCGGATCGTGCCGCTCTACGACGTCATCCAGAGACGACAGGGCGAACCCCGGCTCTCGCTGCACGCGCGGGTGATCGCCTACGCGAGTCTGTCGACCCTGCTGCTCGGGTTCTCCGGTGCCCTCGCGGTCTTCCAGGCCGAGCGTGGAGCGCCCGGCGCCACCATGCGGACGTTCGGGGACGCGCTGTGGTGGGCCGCCGCGACCCTCAGCACGGTCGGCTACGGCGACATCACCCCGGTGACCACACGCGGCCGGGCGATCGCGACCGGAATGATGGCCGGCGGTCTGGCCCTGCTCGGCGCGGTGACGGGATCGTTCTCCTCCTGGCTGCTGCAGATCTTCTCCCGCGAGAGCGACACGAAGCCCCCGCAGAGCTGAGCTCCCGGGGGCCTCGTGATCATGGTCGGCCGGATCAGACCTGCGCCCGCTCCTCGACGACCTGCGCGATCTTCGCGATGGCGTCGTCGAACGGGATGCCGTTCTCCTGCGAGCCGTCACGGAAGCGGAAGGAGACGGCGTTGTTGGCCATGTCCTCGTCGCCCGCGATGACCATGAAGGGCACCTTCTGCTTCTGGGCGTTACGGATCTTCTTCTGCATACGGTCCGAGGAGGAGTCCACCTCGACCCGCAGCCCCTTCTTCTTGGCGGCCGCGGCGAACTTCTCCAGGTAGTCCACGTGTCCGTCGCCGATCGGGATGCCGATCGCCTGGACCGGGGCCAGCCACGCCGGGAAGGCGCCTGCGTAGTGCTCCAGGAGCACCGCGAAGAACCGCTCGATGGAGCCGAACAGGGCGCGGTGGATCATGACCGGGCGCTGCTTGGAGCCGTCCGCGGAGGTGTACTCCAGGTCGAAGCGCTCCGGCAGGTTGAAGTCGAGCTGGATGGTCGACATCTGCCAGGTCCGGCCGATGGCGTCCTTGGTCTGGACGGAGATCTTCGGTCCGTAGAAGGCGGCGCCGCCCGGGTCGGGGACGAGGGGCAGGCCCTGCTTCTCGGCGACCTGGCGGAGCGTCTCCGTGGCCTCCTCCCAGACCTCGTCGGAGCCGACGAACTTCTCCGGGTCCTTGGTGGAGAGCTCCAGGTAGAAGTCGGTCAGACCGTAGTCACGCAGCAGGCCGAGGACGAAGGTGAGCGTCTTGTCGAGTTCCTCCGACATCTGCTCACGGGTGCAGTAGATGTGCGCGTCGTCCTGCGTGAAGCCGCGGGCGCGGGTCAGGCCGTGCACGACGCCCGACTTCTCGTACCGGTACACGGTCCCGAACTCGAAGAGACGCAGCGGCAGTTCGCGGTATGAGCGGCCGCGCGCGTCGAAGATCAGGTTGTGCATCGGGCAGTTCATGGGCTTGAGGTAGTAGTCCACGCCCTCGTCGAGTTGCATGGGCGGGTACATGCCCTCGGCGTACCAGTCCAGGTGCCCGGACGTCTCGAAGAGCTTCCCCTTCGTGGCGTGCGGGGTGTAGACGAACTCGTAGCCCTCTTCCTCGTGGCGGCGGCGCGAGTAGTCCTCCATGACCCGGCGGATGATGCCGCCCTTGGGGTGGAAGACGGCGAGGCCGGAGCCGATCTGCTCCGGGACGGAGAAGAGGTCTAGTTCGTTGCCCAGCTTGCGGTGGTCACGCTTCTCGGCCTCGGCGAGGAAGTCGAGGTGCGCCTTCAGCTCGTCCTTGGACGGCCAGGCGGTGCCGTAGATGCGCTGGAGCATCGGGTTCTTCTCGCTGCCGCGCCAGTAGGCGGCGGCGTTGCGCATCAGCTTGAACGCCGGGATGTTGCGGGTGGTGGGCAGGTGGGGACCGCGACAGAGGTCCTTCCAGCACAGGTCGCCGCTCTTGGCGTCCAGGTTGTCGTAGATCGTCAGCTCACCGGCGCCGACCTCGACGTCCGCGCCGTCGTCGGACGAGGCGGAGCCCTTGAGGCCGATCAGCTCCAGCTTGTAGGGCTCGGCGGCGAGCTCCTCGCGGGCGGCGTCGTCGGTCACGACACGACGGGAGAAACGCTGCCCCCGCTTCTGGATCTCCTGCATCTTCTTCTCGATGGCCTTGAGATCCTCGGGCGTGAACGGCTTCGCGACATCGAAGTCGTAGTAGAAGCCGTCCTTGACGGGCGGGCCGATGCCCAGCTTGGCCTCGGGGAACAGCTCCTGCACGGCCTGCGCCATCACGTGCGCGGTGGAGTGGCGCAGGATGTTCAGCCCGTCCTCGGAGGAGATCTCGACGCCCTCGACCTCCTCGCCCTCGGCGAGCACGTACGACAGGTCCTTGAGCTCGCCGCCCACGCGCGCGGCGATGATCGAGCGCTCGCCGGCGAAGAGGTCGGCGGCCGTAGTCCCCGTTGTCACCACGCGTTCTTCCCGCTCGGAATCGCGTTGGATGATCACACGGACGTCTGACACCGGTCTCTCCTGACTGAAGGGGGAATGCGGCGCCATACCAGGAGCGCGCGCATTACGCGATCGTACCGACCCCGGACGGCCGACCGCGAAACGGTGGCGCTCCGCCGGGAGGGGCGGGACGGGCCGGCGGTCATCCGCGGCGTTCGTCGTGGCTGGTCGCGCGGTTCCCCGCGCCCCTGATAGGGCGTCGCAGCCCGGGTCCGTGTGCCACCCGGCCCACACCCGCCGGGCAAGGGCCCATCAACAGTCACCGGTACCACGACACCGGCACAAGGCGCCCCGGAGGCGAACGAAGCCAGACATGCAGCACCCCAGCCGCAAGACCTCGCCCAGCAACCGCCCCCTTCAGTCCCCGGCCTCCTCCCCGCCGCAAGCCTCCTCGAAGAAGTCCAGGTCCTCCTGGAGCGACTTCATCAGCCGGTCCCGCTCGGCCTCGTCCACCTGTACCGGTACGACACCTGAGGCCCCGGTGACCTTGCGGAAGCCGCCCCGGCTCTCCAGGCGGCCGTGCACGCGCACCGGAAGCCCGACCAGGTGGGCGTGCCCGGCGATGCGGTACGACTCCTCGTCCAGGGTGAGCCGGACATGCGGAATCTCGGCGCCCGCGAGGACGCGCAGCCGTACGGTGCCCTCCCCGCGCGGCCCCGACCTGCGCATCCGGACGACCGTGCCGGTGATCCTGACCGGCACGGAGGGCTCCTCGCGCAGATAGCGGGCGCCGGCCTCGCGCAGCACGGGCAGGTCGCCCGGCGAGAACTCGACGGGCTCGACGCCGCTCGCGCAGTCCTCGGGCACCCCGGCCGCGGGTGCCCACTCGACGGCGATGCGCGCACCCTCCGTACCGCGCACGAGGGCGATCAGGGCCTCGGTGAGCTCGCGGCTGACGCCCGCCTCGACGGCGCCGTCGAAGGCGTCCATGCCGCCGGTGGCCCGCTGGTAGTCGATGGCCTCGCGGGCGGCGTACAGGGCCTGGTGGAGGCGTGCGGCGAGCGGGCGCCCCGTGCTGATCGGCACGAAGGCGGTGAGGCCGCGGCCGCCGGGCGCGGGTCCGACGAGGACGCTCTCCAGCATCGCCGCGGCCGAACGGCGGTGCCGGGCGCCGTAGTAACCCGCACGCGCGCGCGTGGCGAGCGCCGCGGCGAGGAGCGTCTGGCGGGCCGCGCCGCGCAGCTCCTCCTCCACGGTCCAGGGCGCTGCCCCGGCCGGCCCGCTCGGCGCGTCCCGCCACCAGCGGACCTCGTCGCTGGGCACGGCGAGCCCTACCAGCACCTCGCGCGCGGAGGGCATGCCGCTGCGGGACAGGGCGATCAGGGCCTCGCCGAGCAGATCGTCGCTGTCGGGGAAGGCGCGGGACTCGGGGACGAGCAGGCTGGTGCCGTTGCCGCCCGGTCCGGGCGGGGTCCAGCGGCCGTAGCGCCCCGCCGCTCCCCCGCGCCGCTGCCAGCCGTGCCGGTGCAGCAGGGCGCTGAGCACGGCGGGGTCGACCTCGCCGGGCTCGGGGGGACGGTCCCAGGACGCCTCGGCCGGGTGCGGCCGCACTGACCGTATGGGTCCCTCCGGCGGGCGGTGCGTCATGGTCTGCCTCCCGTCCCGACCCGCGTCATGATCTCGCAGAGCGCCCGGTCGTCGAAGATGCGTGAGGTCGGTATCCGCACGGTGGTGCGGCGCCGGCCGGTGATGGCGTGGCCGGCGAGGTTGACCCAGTAGCAGCAGTGCCGCAGGTCGAGCCGGTCGTGGCCGGCCCGCAGCCACTGCTCCTGCGACCGCGGAACGATCATCACGACCAGGATCTTGTGCACCGAGACCGGCGTGCGGGCGAGCTTTGCCAGGTGGTCGTTGTCGAGCGTGAAGGAGAAGAAGCGGCCCAGTTGAGGGGGCTGGGGCGCAGCCCTCTCCGTCGGGGGTGGTGCTGGGAGACGGGCGGGCGGGTTCGGTGCGAGCTGGTAGGTGGCCTTGAGCTGCACCTTGATGGTGACCTCGTCGTCGATGGTGTGGCCGGGCGCGCTGTGGCTGACGTGCCAGTCGATGCCGTTGTCCGGGAACGGCTGCGACAGCGAGCAGCCGGAGGCCGCCGCGACGGCGTGCAGATAGCCCACCTGGAGTGTCTCCATGCAGGCGGTAGTGGCGAGTGAACCGCGATGGGGGCCCGTTCGTTCGGGCAGCAGCCCGCCCCGCTCGGGCTGCGCTATCGCCATGGCCAACAGCCTTCCAAGCAAAGTGAATCCCCGTACCGGGCCGCTGAACTGCAAAGACCCGCACTCCTGTTGTGTCCTTCCGGCGTACGGCGCAAACAGCCCGGGTATCACCAAACGGGCAGAAGACGGTGCGTCAGCTGCCGTGGGTGAACGAGGGGTTGTGTAGATATGGCGTGCTGGTATGAAGGCCCGCTGGCGGCATTCGACACAGAGACGACAGGTGTGGACGTCGAGACCGACCGGATCGTTTCGGCGGCCGTCGTCGTCCAGGACGCCCCGGGCACCCGGCCACGGGTGACCCGGTGGCTGGTGAACCCGGGTGTGCCGGTGCCGGAGGCGGCGACGGCGATACACGGACTGACGGAGGACCATCTCCAGCGCAACGGCCGCTGGCCGGCGCCGGTGATGCACGAGATAGCCGCCGAACTGGCGGAACAGGCCGGCAGAGGACGGCCGGTGGTGGTGATGAACGCGCCGTTCGATCTGACGCTTCTCGACCGCGAGTTGCGTCGCCATCGCGCCTCGTCGCTCGACAGCTGGTTCGAGGCGACGCCGCTGCTGGTGCTCGATCCACGGGTGCTCGACAAGCACCTGGACCGCTATCGCAAAGGTCGCCGCACGCTGACCGACCTGTGCGCGCACTACGAAGTCACGCTGGACGGGGCGCACGACGCGGCGGCCGACGCGGCGGCCTCACTGGAGGTCGTACGGGCGGTCGGGCGGCGCTTCGCGGCTCGTCTCGAGCGCCTGTCCCCCACCGAGCTGCACACGTTGCAGGCGGTGTGGCACGCGGCGCAGGCACGCGGGTTGCAGGCGTGGTTCGCCCGCAGCGGCAGCGACGAGGCGGTGGACCCGGCGTGGCCACTGCGCCCGGACCTGCCTGCGGCGGCCGCCTAGGCGGGCGAGCGTACAAAAAAGCCGGTCCGCTGTGGCGGACCGGCCTTTCCCGGTGGGCGATACTGGGTTCGAACCAGTGACCTCTTCGGTGTGAACGAAGCGCTCTCCCACTGAGCTAATCGCCCGGGAACGCAGTGAACAATACAGGTCCCCGCGCGTTTCGTTCAAACCGCTTCATGACCGCCTCCATGACCGCCTCGATGGCCGCCTTGACAACCGCGGTGGCGACCGCCGTGAGGACCACCGGCCAGGTATTTCGTCAGCCCCCGCCGTCCGGCGCGCATCATCAGCCAGTGGTTGGCCCGGAAGACCGGCCGACCCGGCACCGCCAACCTCCGGAGCAGCGGCTTGTTCACGTCGACCACCTGGTCGTAGCGGGCGAGGCTGCCGTCGCCGTGCGCGGTGACCGTCCACCGCGCCCAGCCGTCGATGTCGCCGGACATCGCGATCTCCAGGACACCGGCCGCGGGGTCGCGCCGCGTCTCACGCGCGGTGAAGACCAGGTCGTACGGCAGGACGGAGCGGATCGTGATCACGCCGGTGGTCTCACCGAGTCTGGTGACCTCGCGCACCTGCGGCCACCAACGGGGGTAGTCCTCGGCCTGTTCCAGCAGGGCATAGACGGCGGCAGGCGGTGCGGGCAGCTCCCAGAGGCTGCGGAAGCGGTAGCGGCTCCAGTCCATGGGCCGAGTCTGCCCCCGTATAGGGGGTTTCCCCCGTACCTGAGTACGTTCTGAGTACGCGCACTCATGCCGTACGACGTGACGCGGACCACACTCCAGGGCATGACGCACATTCCGCCACCGGCCGAGGAGTTGCGGCTCCTCGACCTCGAGCTGCGCCGACTGGACGCCCGCCGGGCGCAGTTGCTGCACCGCCGCGCCTGGCTGGTCACGGCCCTGCAAGCGGCGGCCGGGCCGATCTCGGCCCCGGCCCCTGCCTCGTTCGCGCCCCGGCCCGCCGAGACCTCGGCACCCCGGGTGCAGAACGTTCTGCTGGTGCTCGGCGGTGTCCTGCTCACCATCGCCGCGATGGCGTTCACGCTGGTCAGCTGGGGGCACATGGGGATCACCGGGCGGGCCCTGATGCTCGGCGGGATCACGGTGGCGGTGCTCGCCGCGCCGGTGCCGCTGCTGAAGCACGGGCTGCGGTCGACGGCCGAGTCGGTGGCGGGCCTCGGGCTCGCGCTGACCGTGCTCGACGCGTACGCGCTGCACGAGGTCGCGTTGGCCGACGTGGGCGCCACGGGTTACCTCGCGGCCGCCTCGGCGCTACTGGCGGCCCTGTGGACGGCGTACGGCCTGCTGCCGCACACCTCCGCGCTGCGTCTGCCCCTGCCCGCCGCCCTCGTCCCCGGGCAACTCCCCCTCGTCCTCTGGGCGGTGACGGCCGACGCGGGCCTGTACGGGATCACGGCGGCCGTGCTCGTGACGGCCGGGTTCGACACGGGTGTGGCGCTCCGGGTGCCCGCGAAGTCCGTACGGATCACCGCGGTGAGCGGTGCGTACGGCATGGGCGCGTGGGGCGTTTCGGCCGCCGGCTGGCTGTCCTGGACGGCCACCGGCCCGAGCGCCGCCGCCCGTGCGGCGGCGCTCCTCCTCCTCGCGGCGGGCATCGCCCTGACGGCGGCGTGGCAGCGGGTCGCCGAGAAGCAGGCGGGAGGGCTCGCCGTCACCGCCGGTCTGCTCACGGTCGCCGCGGTGGGCGGCACCGCCCGCTCCGTGCTGCCGGACACGTGGACGGTTCCGGCGTATCTGGCCTGCGGAATCGCCCTGTTGGCGGCGGTACGGGTGGCCCGGCTGCCGGAGACGGTGCGGCACGGGCTGGCTCGGGCCTCCGTCGCCGTACAGGCAGTCGCCCTGCTCTGGACCCTGCCCCTGCTGGGGATCACGCTGCTGGGCCCCCTCGCGTGGGCGGAGCAGCTGTGGTCCGGGGCGCCGGATGACGTACGGGAGGCCGTGACGGTGTCCACGCCGTGGCCGCCCGACATGGGGACGGTGCCCGTGGTCCTGGCGGTCGTCGCCGTGGTGCTGCTCCTCGTGGTGCGGGACACGGTCTGGCGGCCTCGGGCCCTGACCGGTGCGCTGGCACTGGCGTGGGCGACGGCGTCGGTGCTTCCGCCGGTGCTCGAAGTCCCGTACGTGGCGGGCCTGGTGGCCTTCGGGATCACGACGGCCGGCACCCTTGCCGCGGCCGCGTGGATACGCCCGTCCGAGCGCCCTGAGACGGAAGCGGCGCCTCAGCCGGCCTCGGCGCCCACCGTCGGCTTCCCCACCCCGGGCCCGACCGCCGCGGTCCTCGCCCTGCTCACGTCACTCACCCTTGCCTGCCTCTCCCTGACGAGCGAGGCCGCGACCCTCGCCGTGCTCTCCTCGCTCACGGCACTGTTCGCGGCCGCCTCCCGGAAGCCGCACCTCGCCCCGGTCACGGCCCCGACCGCACTCACGTACGCCGCCGCGCTCGCCTGCGCGAGTGGTGCCGCGGCCGACTGGCAGCCGCAGTCCACCGCCGTGCTGGTCCTGGCGGTGCCGGTGGCGGCGGCCCTGCTCGCCGTACGGCTCGGGAACTCCCCGGCGACGGTCCCGGTCGACATCGCCGGCGCGCTCGCCGGACTGCTCGCCGTCGCACTGGCGGCGGCCGCGGCCGACCTGCCGATGCTCGCCCTGGTCCTGGCGCTGTGCGGTGTGATCACCGCCGGTACGGCACTCCGCGCCGACCGCCGCCCCGTCGCCTACGCCTCCGCCGCGCTCTTCGTCCTGGCAACGTGGGTGCGCCTGGCGGCCTGGGACGTCGGGACTCCCGAGGCGTACACCCTGCCGGTCACCGTCCCGGCCCTGCTCGTCGGCGCCCTGCACAGGCGCCGCGATCCGAAGGTCTCCTCCTGGACGGCGTACGGCCCCGGGCTCACCGCGACCCTCGTGCCGAGCCTCCTCACGGCCTGGGGCGACCCGAACTGGACCCGCCCCCTGCTCCTGGGCCTCGCCGCCCTCGCCGTCACCCTGCTGGGCGCCGGCCACCACCTCCAGGCACCCCTGCTGCTGGGCGGCACGGTGCTGGCCCTGGACGCGCTGCACGAGCTCGCCCCGTACCTGGTCCAGGTGACCGGCGCCCTCCCCCGCTGGGCACCGCCCGCCCTGGCCGGCCTGCTGCTGCTCGCACTCGGGGCCACGTACGAGCAACGCCTCAGGGACGCCCGCAGGATGCGGGACTTCTTGGGCACCATGCACTGAGACGCCGCCCAGGGGCGCGGGGAACTGCGCGACCCGCCACAACGGACCCGCAGCTCCCCGCAGACCGGACCACCCCCTACGGCATCTTGTCCCCAAGCAGCGCAAGGTTCTCGATCGCGGCAAGCCCGTACAGCGCGGTGTCATTGGTGGACACCCATGCCGCCTCGCTGCCCGGCACCAACGCGTCGGGCCCGCTCAGCTTCTCCGTCCTCCAGGGCGCGGACTCCTTGTACCCGTCGGAGTTGTAGAACTTCTCCCAAGCCCGCTTGGCGAGCTTCTCGTCACCGGTCTGCACGGCGGCATACGCGTCCAGCCGTGAATGCCCCTGGAAGAGCAGCAGGGAACCGAAGTTGGAGCCGTAGCGCGCCGCCTGTTCGGCCTTGGTGGCGTTGAAGTAGCGGCAGTAGTCGTAGTACGCCTCGTTGAACTTCGGGATGTCGACGAGGTCGATGAGCTCGGCGCACAGCTCGTTGAGGCCGAAGACCGCGGAGAGGTGCGAGACCCCGACGACCGGCGCCGGGGCGACCGCGAACCTGCCGGTGTCGAGGTCGTACAGCCCGGTCCCCTGGACGAACCCGTTCGGCTGGGCGGCGATGGTCTCCATCGTCGACAGCACCCGCGCCTTGGCCTTCTCCCACTTGGGGCCCTTGCGCTCCCACTCCGTCAGCCAGGCCGACACGAGCCCGCTCCAGTCCGTGCCGAAGCCGATCGACAGCGCGTGCCGGTCGGGGGTGTACGGCTCGGTGCGGATCTTGCGGATCGGGTCGAGGACGAGGAAGGTCTCGTCGGAGTCGACGTTGGCGTGCATGAGGTCGCCGACCCGCTCGTCGGCGGTGAGGAAGTAGTAGTAGCGGCGGTACGTCGTGTTGGCGATGCGCTGCTGCTTGGCGCTGTCGGCGTAGTGCTGGACGCCGTGCCGGGTGCCGAGGCCGGCCCATTCCCCGAGGTGGTAGACGTCGACCTCACCGGTGTGCCGGGTCATCGCCTCGGCGAAGCGGAAGATGTCGGCGCGGCCGGAGCGGAGATAGGCGAACCACAGCCACAGGTCGGGCGAGAGCTCGGAGTTGTCCCAGGCGTACCCGCCGATGTCGTACCGCCACTGGTGCCTGACGGTGTCGTAGGTGTGCATGATGTCGCCGTAGTCCCAGAAGCCGTACCAGCGGCGCTGCTCCACCTGGTCCTTGTAGTAGGTGAAGAGGAAGTCCAGGTGGTCCTCGATCTTCGCCTTGGCCGGGGTGGAGCGGTCCGGCTCGGAGTAGAGCCCCGGTCCGAAGACCTTCGCCTTGATGAGCTGCCTGGGCGGCGCCGCGAGTTGCGGCAGCACCCTCACGGCCTCGACCTGTTCGGCGAGCTTCTCGGGCGTCGGCGTCGACTCGTTGGCCCAGAAGAGGAGTTCGGAGGTGCGGGCGATGCCGTACGGCGTGCCGAACTCGGGCTCGTAGTCCTCGTAGGTGATGTTGAGGCCTTCGAGCTGCTCGGCGAAGGTGTCCTGGCCCATGCCGTCGTGGTAGAAGCGCAGGTCCATGGGCTGCGCCTCGGGTGACCAGAGCCAGAGGGTGACCTCGGCCGCGTCGGTCTGGGCGTCGCGGATGTCGAGCTGGGCGGGGAACTTCTCCCAGAAGTCCCGCAGCCCGAAGGACAGTCCGCCGCTGACGCCGCCGACGTAGCCGAAGCCGGAGGCTCGTTTGCCGCCGCCCGCGCCGATCCAGCCGTGGCCCTTCTTCGTCCGCTTGCGCAGCGTGAAGCCGTCGGCGGAGAGCTGGGAGAGGGTGTAGTCGCCCCACTCGGGGATGTACTGGAGCCGGGTGGTGACCCGCTGGTCCCAGGTGGCCGGGTCGGGCAGCTTCTCCCCCGCGAACTGCGCCGCCTGCACGGCGGCTCCCGGGTCGCGGCGCAGTCCGGTGATGCCCTTGACGGCCTCGCGCAGCAGCCCGGTGCCGTCGCCGCCGATGCGGATGTGACGGTCGTAGGACTGGTCGCGCATCGGCACGTTGAAGCGCACGCCGATGCCCCGGATGAAGTCCCCGCTGGCCTTGCCGGGCTCCTGGGTGCCGTCGAAGGTGATGGTGTGCACCATGCGGAAGGAGTCGGCGCCGGCGTAGAAGTAGATGCGGATGGAGAACGGCAGCCAGCTCCGGCTGCCCTTGCGGTGCTTGCCGTCGATGCGGACGACCGCGCGGACGGGGCCCTCCTGCTCGACCTCGACCTTCGAGATGGCTCCCTCGAAGCGCTCGGTCCGGACCGCGCCCTGGTCCTCGTCCTCGATCTCGGGCTGGCGGATGAGCACGAGCCGGCCGTTTCTGGCGATCTCGGTGGAGCCACGGGTGACCGACTTGATGAGCGTCGCGCCGGACTTGCCGATCTTCGCGGTGATGACCCCGGTGGAGACCGTGATCGTGCCGCCGCTCTGGTCGACGGTGACCTTCCTGGCCGGGGCGGCGGCCTCGCCGGCGGCGAGAGTGAGCTTGCCGTTGCCCGAACTCACCGCGTGAGCCGTCCACTTGAGGGAGCCGTCCGGCCAGTAGGCGAGGGGCCACGACTGCACGGGGACGGCCTTGCCGTCGGCGTCCGTCAGCGCGAAGGTCTGGTCCTCCTGGTACGCGCCCTTCGGCCAGGGCACACCGACGGTGGAGCCGGGGGCGGCGCCCAGGCCGCCGTCCTCCAGCCAGTCCAGAGTCACGGGACCTTCGTCGGCCTCGGCGGCTCTGGGCGCGGCCTGCGCGTCCTTGGCCCCTAGCGCCCAGCTGAACTGCGCGGCGGCTCCGGCGACGGCGGCCGCCTTGAGGATGGACCTACGGGGGATGGGAGACATAGGGAGTCCAGCCTTTCCTTCCGTACGCGGATACGAGGTGTGGTCAGGGGCATGACAGAGAGAGGTACGGCGCCCGGGGGCCCGACCTGGTGCGAGGGCACCGCCCGTCAGCGGTGCCGGTAGCGCTCCTCCACGGCGACGGCCGCCGCCGCGACGGCCCCCAGGACGGGGACCGCGAGCGGCGGGACGAACCAGGCGGACAGGGCCACGACGGCCAGCCCGCAGACGACCAGGAAGGACCCGGCGGGATCGAGCACGGTCCGCCGCCCGGCGTCCGCGAGCGACGCCCGCCAGGTCGCACCCGGCGTCCAGACGGCGGCCGCCCGCAACAGGGCCACGGTGGCCCCGATCAGCGCGAGGATGCCGACGGCTCCGACGAACGGTCCGGCGGGAATCCCGGCCCGCGCGGCCAGGACGTCCACCCAGACCGCGACGGCCACCGCCCACCCGGCGAGCCCGACGACCCACCCGCCGCGCACGGCCGCCCGGAAGTCCGCGACGCATTCCCGCAGGCCCCCGCCCTCGTGCGCGGTACGACGCCGCAGGTGACGGGCGCCGGCGGCGAAGGCCGCGGGGTAGGTGACGACCCCGAGACAGCCCACGGCGATCCACACGCCGGTGAGCAGGCACTCGGCGAAGACCGCGAAGCGCTCGCCGAACACGGACTCCTTGCGCGGGGCGGGGGCCTTCACGCGTGCCTGGGCCATGGTGACCGCCTCAGCCCTTCAGTCCGGAGGTCGCCATACCGTCGATGAGGTAGCGCTGGAAGGCCATGAAGAACGCGATGACCGGCACCAGCGCCACCAGCGACATCGCGATCATGCTGCCGTAGTTGGAGATGCCTTCCTGGTCGCGGAACATCATCAGACCCAGCGAGACGGTGTACTTCTCGGGGGTGTTGAGGTAGATCAACGGCCCCATGAAGTCGTTCCAGGCGTTGATGAAGGTGAAGATCGCGCTGGTGATGAGCGCGGGCCGGCTCAGCGGCAGCACGATCGACCAGTAGGTGCGCAGATGGCCGCAGCCGTCGAGTTTGGCGGCCTCGTCCAGCTCGCGCGGCAGTCCCCGCATGAACTGCACCATCAGGAACACGAAGAAGGCTTCCGTGGCCAGGAACTTCCCCGCGACGAGCGGCACCAGGGTGTCGGTCAGCTCCAGGTTGCGGAAGAGCACGTACTGCGGGATGAGCAGCACGTGGTACGGCAGCAGCAGCGTGCCGATCATCAGCGTGAAGAGCAGGTTCCGTCCGGCGAACCGGATCTTGGCGAAGGCGTACGCGGTCAGTGAGCTGGAGAGCACGACACCGACCACGGCGAGGACCGCGTACATCAGCGAGTTCCAGAAGAAGCTGCTGATGGAGATGCCGGAGATGCCGTCGGCGAGCCCGGAGAAGTTCGCCCACACCGGCTTGGCGGGCAGCAGGTCGAGGCTGGCGACGATGTCCTTGCTCGGCTTGAACGAGGCGCCGGCCACCCAGATCACGGGATAGAGGACGACCGCGAGGACGACGAGCGCACCCACGTGCCAGGCGACGGATCCGGAGCGCCGCCGCTCGTTCACGGTGTGCGGGGCAGGGCTGGTGGCGCTGGTCACTTGGCGGCCTCCTCGTAGTGCACCCACTTCTTCTGCGACCAGAACAGGACCGCCGTGACGAGCGCCACCGCAACCACCAGCGTCCAGGCCATCGCGGAGGCGAAGCCCATCTGGGCCTCCTTGAAGCCCTTCTGGTAGAGGTAACAGGTGTAGACGAGCGTGGCGTCGGCGGGCCCGCACCGGGTGTCGGAGACGACATAGGCGGAGCCGAACACCTGGAACGCGTGGATGGACTCCAGCAGCACGTTGAAGAAGAGCACCGGGGAGATCATCGGCAGCGTGATGTTCCAGAACCGCCTGAGCGGTCCGGCCCCGTCCACCTCGGCGGCCTCGTACAGCTCCTGCGGCACCTGCTTGAGTCCGGCCAGGAAGATGACCATGGGCGCGCCGAACTGCCAGATGCTCAGCGCCACCAGGGCGTAGAGCACGTAGTCCGGGTTGCCGATCCAGCCGCCCACGTCGAGGCCGAAGACCTTCTGCGTACGGTCCACGATCGCGTCGTCGGAGAACAGCGCTCGCCACACGAAGCCGACGGAGACGCTGGCGCCGATGAGCGAGGGCATGTAGAACGCGGCCCGGTACAGACCCTGTCCGCGCCGCTTCTGCGCGAGCAGCAGCGCGACACCGAGCGCCAGCAGCAGCTTCAGCGGGGTGGCCACGACGACGTACTTCAGGGTGACCTCGACCGACTTCTGCCAGCGCGGGTCCTGGAACATCGTCGTGAAGTTGTCGAAGCCCACCCACTCGGGCGGCGTGAAGAGGTTGTAGCGGGTGAACGCGTAGTACAGCGACGCGACCATCGGCCCCGCCGTCAGCACCAGGAATCCCGCGATCCACGGCGACATGAAGAGATAGCCGGCGAGGTTCTCGCGGCGCCGCCCGCGCCGCCCGGCGGCGGGAGCGGCGGACCGCTTCCCGGCCGGGCGCGCGGGCGCTTCCTTGACGAGCGTCATGGTGGTACGTCCCCTCAGCCCGCGAACGCGGCCTTGGCCTCGCTGAACAGTGCCTTGGCGGCGTCGGCCGGCTTGGTCTTGCCCTGGGCGACCTCGCCGCCGATGCGCAGGAACGCCGCCTCGACGACGTCGGCACCGGACGGGTGCGGGGTGATCTTCCCCAGGACGCCGGCCTTGGCGACCTCGTCCTCGTAGGCCGCGACGCCCTTGTTGTTGGCGTCGGTCGGCTTGAACGCGTCGTACTGCTCGGTGGTGGCGAGGATGCCGCGGTCGTAGCCCATGATCTTGCCGACCTCGGGGTCGTGGACCATGAAGGAGATGAACTGGGCTACCTCCTTGGGGTGCTTGGTCCCGGAGAAGGCGCTCATCATCAGCGAACCGAGGTACTGGCCGGTCTGCTTGCCGTCCGTGGTGGGGATCGGGGCGAGCCCGTAGTCCGACTCGCCCTCGCCCTCGTAGCGGATGGAGAAGTTGTCCCAGGTGAACTCGGACGCGGCCAGCCCCGCCGAGAGACCGGACTCGGGCTTGGCCTGCTCGATCTTCTTCGGGTCGGCGACCAGCCCGGAGCGCACGCGCTTGTAGCCGTCCTCCCACCACTGCGTCAGATCGTCCTCGGTGAAGCCGAGATCGGTGTCCGTGAAGAAGGCCTTGCCGTTCTGCCGCAGGTACAGGTCGTAGAGGTACATGATGCTGAAGTAGCCGGTGTCACCGGCGATCTTCAGCTTGTCCTGGATCGTCTGCAGGGCGTCGAAGTACTCGTCCCAGGTCCAGCCGAATTTCGCCTCCACGCCCGCCTTCTTGAAGGCGTTGAGGTCGATGACGAGCGCCATGGTGTTGGCGCCGACGGGTATGCCGATCTGCTTGCCGTCGACCTGGCCGTTCGCCAGGACGCCGTTGCGGAAGTTGTCCAGGCTCAGGTTGCCCGCGTCGGCCTGCGTCTTGAGATCCAGCAGAACACCGCGCTTGTCGTACTTGCGCAGGAAGCCGACCGCATTCTGGAAAACGTCCGGCGGATTGCCGCCGGAGGCCTGGGTCTGGAACTTCTCCCAGAACGCCTCATAGTCCGTGAATTCAGGCTTGATCTTGATCTTCGGGTACTTCTTCTCGAAGAGCGCGATCGTCTTCTTGATGGCGATGGTGCGCGGCTCGCCACCCCACCATGCGTAACGGAGCGTCACCGTCCCGTCCCCCGAACCGCTGTCACCGCCGCAAGCGGTCGTCGCACCCAGGCCGACCGCGGCCGCGGAGGCCCCGGCCGCCTTCAGGATCGTACGCCTCTCAACATTCCTGCTGGTTCCCATGGTTGGGCCCCCTCCCCGCAGCGTTATCGCCGTCTGCATGAATCGTTTCAAGTAAGCGCTTGCTGGCACAAGCTACGAGGGGCCTCGTGGTGCGTCAATGATTCGGACAGGAATTTCTTGTGGCCCGGCGCGGCAAGTTGACGGCCCATCGGAAACGATCCGGGTGCCGGAACACCCAACTCCGCAGGTAGAACACGTGTGATCGGCCGGCCGAACGCGAACTGACCCTCGGCGTGCGGAAATTGGTCGGCTGGAAATCGTCTGCCCGGGCGAGGACACCGCGGGGCCCGAGCACACCCCGGAGCGCACATACGACGGCGGCCCGCCTGCTGTCGCAGACGGGCCGCCGTATCCGGGTGGGCGATACTGGGTTCGAACCAGTGACCTCTTCGGTGTGAACGAAGCGCTCTCCCACTGAGCTAATCGCCCGGGCGCAGGAAGAACATTACCCCATGTCAGGGGGTGCGTGTGACCAGCGCGAACCCGCACCGAACAGGGGCCGCACCCCCGTCACGGGTCACTGGTCCTTGATCTTCCAGGGCATGACGACGCCGAACTTCCACACGTAGATCCCGACGAGCACACCCACGATCACGAGCCCGATCGACGTCAGGATGATGTTGCGACGACGCACCTTCGGGTCGAGAGCCCGCTGGGCCGCCTCGGTGACCTTGCGCTTGGTCCAGCGCAGCACCAGCTGAGCCCAGACGAACTCGGTCGCCCAGATCGCCATGCCACCGAAGATCACGACCCAGCCGGGTCCGGGCAGCGGCAGCATGATGATGCCGGCGACCACGACCGCCAGGCCGATGACGAAGACACCCACCTGCCAGCTGAGATGCAGCGCACGGCGTGCCTTGATGAACTCCGGCGCCTTCGAACCGAGGCCCTGCTCGCTGTCGCCCTTCACACCATCCACTTTGGACTCGTCAGTCGCCACGGCAACCTCGCCCACCCCGTTACTCCCCGTATTCATACGGCCAAACCCTACCGGACCGAAACCAGTCACCGGAATGGTCGTACCTCGCGAACCGGTCCTCGGCCGGAAGAGTTACGTAAACACACGCAAAACACTCAGAGGGGTTTACAACGGCACCGTAGGTGGCATGTCGATTTCGCCGACGTGCGAATCCCCGAGCGCACACTGAGCGAAAGGCCCTGGCGCTTATGAACACCACGGTCAGCTGCGAGCTGCACCTGCGCCTCGTTGTGTCGAGCGAGTCCTCCCTGCCTGTCCCCGCAGGCCTGCGGTACGACACGGCCGACCCCTACGCCGTGCACGCCACCTTCCACACCGGAGCCGAAGAGACTGTCGAGTGGGTGTTCGCCCGCGACCTCCTCGCGGAGGGCCTCCACCGGCCCACCGGAACCGGCGACGTCCGTGTCTGGCCGTCGCGCAGCCATGGCCAGGGCGTCGTCTGCATCGCCCTGAGCTCTCCGGAGGGCGAGGCCCTGCTCGAGGCCCCTGCACGGGCCCTGGAGTCCTTCCTGAAGCGAACGGATGCCGCCGTACCGCCCGGTACGGAGCATCGGCATTTCGATCTCGACCAGGAGCTCTCGCACATCCTGGCGGAAAGCTAGGGCGAGGCCCCACAAAGCCGCCCGGCGCCGTCGACTCGGGGAGACGGCTCGGGCCAAGACAACCGCATACGGCACACAGCAGCGCCGCCTCCGCTCCACGGGGGCGGCGTTGGTGTGCCTGTGGCCGGTTTCACGCCCGGCGGGAACCGTAGCCGCGCCTGCGGCGTTGTACGCGTCTGGGGCGTCGTATTCGAAGCCGCGTGCGGGCGCGCCCGGTATGTGGGCCCTGCGAGCCACTACCATCGGCCAGCATCGGCGGGCGCCCCGCCCGACCTCAGGCCAGGGAGCGAAACGTGCTGATCACCCACGACACCCGGTGTGCGCTCGATGCCGTGGTGGATCTGGTGAACACCTCGCCGGAGGGCGACGAGACGCCGGACGGACTGCCGGACGTCGCGGCGCTCGCCGATTTCGTACGAACGCACGAATTCAGCGATGTCGGTGCCCTCTCGGAGTTCGATCTGTCGGCGGTCCGCAAGGTACGCGGGCGGTTCGCCGCCATCTTCGCGGAGCCCGACGCCCGGACCACGGCCGGATTGATCAACGACCTGGTCGCCGCCGCCGGCACCACGCCTCAGCTCACGGACCACGACGGCTACGACTGGCATGTCCACTACTTCGCCCCCGGTGCCTCCGTCGCCGACCACCTGGCGGCCGACTGCGGCATGGCGCTGGCCTTCTTCGTGGTGGCCGGGGAGCAGGAGCGACTGCGGCGCTGCGAGGCGCCGGACTGCCGGCACGCCTTCGTGGACCTCTCCCGCAACCGTTCGCGCCGGTACTGCGACAGCCGTACCTGCGGAAACCGTCTGCATGTGGCCGCCTACCGGGCGCGACGCAAGGAAGCGGCCGGCTGAGCGGCGATCGCCGACCGGGGCCGACACGGACCGGGGTCCGCCGCGGGGGCCGACACGACGGGTGTGTCGACGCGGACCCCGGCGGGTGGCGCCGGGGTCCGCGGGTACGGCTCAGAGCAACAGCAGATCGTGCAGCGCAGCCATGAGCAGCAGACACCCGATCACCGCGAGGAAGATCATTAGCGGTGGCTGGGAAAGGGCGAAAAGGCACCCGCGAGGCTCGTCCTGAGCCGGCGCGGCATCGCTCTGTGTCGTGTCCAGCATCTCGCGCCGATGATGGCGCAGTTGCCCCTCCCCGCGCGATCAACACGCCCGTAATGAGCGGGAGTTCGCCGGATTCCGCAATGTCCGGTTCGAGTCGTGATCGCTTACGGCCGGGCGGCGACCCCCTGTGTCGTTTCAGCCCTGTGCGCGGCCGTCATATGCCGTGCTTCTTGAGGATCGCCTCGATGTCGCTGAAGTCGTCCGACGCCTCAGCCCGAGGTGCGGTCGCGGGCCGGGTGGTCTGACGGGAGCCGGCGCCCAGCGAAGGGGCCGAGGCCGCCGGGGCCACCGCTTCCCGCTGGGCCGCGGCGCGGGCCTGCTTGCGCTCCTTGCGGGTGCCGCCGCGGCGGCGCTCCACCGCACGGGTGCTCGCGAACAGCAGCCAGGAAGCTCCGAGGACACCGAAGCCGGCCCAGGCCGTCGGACTGAACGCGGTGTCCGCCAGCCAGTCGACGACACCGGTCATCACCAAACCGAGGGGAACCAGCGAGTACGCGGCGATGCGCGCGGCCGCGAGGAAGCGCTTGCGGTACGCCGTGACCGCCGCTATGCCCAGGCCGGCCGCGGCGACGGCGGAACAGACGGTCTCGGCAATCATCCGGTCCTCCAGGCAGGCTGGGTCGGGCAGGGCACTTTCGTCTCTTCCATCCTGCACCGTTCCGGCCCCGCCCGGCCATGCCTCAGTGCGACATCAGGGACATCTCCGGGTCGCCTCCTCCGCAGGTGCCGGTCGCAGGCGTACGGCCGCGACCGCAGGACACGGAGGCCGGACCGTCGGCCCCTCCCCCGCCCGCCGAGGCGCCAGGTCGGATTGGGGCGCCCGGACCGGTGCTGGGAGACTGGGGCCATGAGCGACTCCTCCCCCGACCGTCCCGCCGCCCCCGTCCTCGACATCTGGTGCGAGCTTCAGTGCCCCGACTGCCGCGGAGCCCTGGACGACCTCCGTGCCCTGCGCGCGCGTTACGGCGACCGGCTGGAGCTGCGGCTGCGGCACTTCCCGCTGGAGAAGCACAAGCACGCCTTCGCCGCCGCGCAGGCCGCTGAGGAGGCCGCGGAGCAGGGGCGGGGGTGGCCGTACGTCGAGGCCGTGCTGGGCCGGGTCGAGGAGCTGGACCGTGCGGGGGAGCCCTTCCTGGTCGACGTCGCCCGGGAACTCGGCCTGGACGCCGAGGAGTTCGACACCGCGCTGATCGACGGCCGGCACATCCTGATCGTCGACGCCGACCAGGCCGAGGGCAAGGCCATCGGCGTGACGGGTACCCCGACGTATGTGATCGGCGGCGAGCGCCTCGACGGCGGCAAGAGCCAGGAAGGGCTGCGCGAGCGCATCGAGGAGATCGCCGACCGGCTGCTGGCCGAGCAGGGCGCCTGACCTTCGGCCGGGACCCCCTCGGCGGCTGTGCCGGAGCTGCGCCCGCGAGCTTCGCTCCCCCGGCCGCTACAGCAGCGTCTTGTACAGGGCGTACAGCCTCGTCTCGTAGCCGAGTGACTCGTAGAGCCGCTCGGCAGGGGCGTTGCCCGCGAAGACGTTGAGGCCGATGCCCCGGTACCCCGCGCCGATCGCCTGGGCCTCGGCCAGCAGCATCAGTGTGCGGCCGTGCCCCTTGCCGCGGTGGGCCGCGTCGGTCTCGACGTCGTAGACGTAGGCGCCGCCGTCGCGCTCCGCCAGCCACAGCGTGCCCACCGGTATGCCCTCGTGTTCGAGGACGCTGAGGACCGCGTCCCGCGTGCGCAGGCCGTCCGGCAGCAGTGCGGCGTGATCCCGCTCCGACTTGGCCCGGGCCTCGGCCTCCGGGACACCGCGCTCGGCCCAGCTACGGCTGTAGTCCTCGTGGCTCTTGTCCAGCCAGGGCCCGAACTCGGCCTCCGTCATGGGTCGCGCCCGGCTGCCGGGGCGCAGATCGGGCGGTGTGTCGCCGAGCGCCTTCTGCATGCCGCGATTGCGTACGACGTAGCCGAGCGCCGTGGCGAGACGCAGCGCCGGTGCGGCGTCACCGGCAACGGTCACCTC
This sequence comes from Streptomyces sp. NPDC057623, assembly GCF_042800355.1. NCBI lineage: Bacteria > Bacillati > Actinomycetota > Actinomycetes > Kitasatosporales > Streptomycetaceae > Streptomyces > Streptomyces sp. NPDC057623. The sequence continues at coordinate 77,203 of NZ_JBHVGZ010000034.1, read as the reverse complement.
GATGCGCCGGCAGCCCCAGCCGCGGGCCACCTCCTCCGCGGCGAGGGCGGCCACGGTGCCGCGGCCGCGGCGCCGGTCCGGTTCCTCGATCCGCAGCTTCATTATCCGGGCCACCGCGTCACCGAAGACGGGATGCGTGCCAAGGCGCAGGGCGCCCACGGGACGGCCGTTCACACACACCTGATAGCGGCGCGAACGGGTCCCGTCCTCGTTGTGCTGAAGCGGCTCGGTCGGCCGCAGGGTCGTGGTCATCAAGGGTGTTCTACCCACCGCGCCGCCCCACGGCAGCCCATTTTCTTCTCCCGCCCCTACGGATCCAGGTCGTCCCCGGACCGCTCCTCGAAGGTCCGCATCGCCTTGGCGGTCACCGGGCCCGACGCACCCGGCAGTTCACGGTCGTCGACTCGGTGCACGGCCTGCACGTCCCGCAGGGTGGAGGTGAGGAAGACCTCCTCGGCCCGCTCGATGACGTCCAGTGGCAGGTCGGTCTCCTTGGCACCGGTCCACTCGACCGCCAACGCGCGCGTGATACCCGCGAGGCAGCCCGAGGCGAGCGGCGGGGTGTGGATCTCGCCGTCCAGGACGACGAAGACGTTCGACCCGGTGCCCTCGCAGAGCTGCCCGACCGTGTTGCCGAACAGGGCCTCGGAGGCGCCGTGTTGGTGGGCGCGGGCGAGGGCGACGACGTTCTCGGCGTACGAGGTCGTCTTCAGACCGGTCAGCGCGCCGCGTTCGTTGCGGGTCCAGGGCACGGTGACCACGGCCGTGGAGTCGGGACGCCGGGTGGTCTCGCCGAGGGCGACGACGAGGGTCGGGCCGTGCTCACCCCGGTCGGAGCCGAGCGGCCCGTGGCCGCCGGTGTAGGTGATCCGCAGCCGGCCGAGCGGCATCGGGTTGGCCTCCAGGACGGCGACGCAGGCGCGGCGGACCTCGTCGTGGTCGGGCTCGGGCAGTCCGAGACCGCGTGCCGAGCGCGTCAGCCGGTCGAGGTGCCGGGTCAGCGCGAACGGACGGCCGTCCTGCGCCTTCACCGTCTCGAAGATGCCGTCGCCCACGGTCAGCCCGTGGTCGAAGACGGAGACGCGGGCGGACTCGGTGTCCTGTAGCCCGCCGTCGAGCCAGATCTTCACGATTGCAGTCCCTCTCCACTCACCTCGTATACGCCCGACGCTACCGCCAGCAGCCTGGACGCCTTCAGCTCGGTCTCCCGCCACTCCCCCTCGGGATCCGATCCCCAGGTGATCCCCGCGCCGGTGCCGAAGCGCAGCACCCCCTCGCTCCGGTCGATCCAGAAGGTACGTATCCCGACGGCCAGCTCACCCGCGCCCCGGTCGGCGTCGACCCATCCGATGCCACCGCAGTACGGCCCGCGCGCAGCCGTCTCCAGCGCGTCGAGGATCCGCAGGGCACTCGACTTGGGCGCGCCGGTGACCGAGCCGGGCGGGAAGGCGGCGCCGAGCAGCTCGGTCCAGCCCGCGTCGTGACGCAGCTCACCGCGCACGGTGGACACCAGATGGACAAGCCCCGGATGCTTCTCGACGGCACACAGGTCGGGGACGGTCACGGTCCCGGTGGCGCACACGCGGCCGATGTCGTTGCGCACCAGGTCGACGATCATCACGTTCTCGGCGTAGTCCTTGTCCAGCAGGTCCGCCTCGGTGCGCCCGGTGCCCTTGATGGGCCCGGACTCGACGACCCGCCCGGCACGCCGCAGGAAGAGCTCGGGAGACGCGGTCGCTATCTCCACGCCGCACTCCGGCAGCCGGATCGTTCCCGCGTACGGCGCCGGGTTACCGCGGGCCAACAGGGCGGTCAGGGCGTCCACGTCGGCGTCCGGCCCGATCGGCGCGCTCAGCACCCGGCACAGGTTGGCCTGATAGACCTCGCCGGCCGCGATGTGCTCGCGAATACGCCGCACACCCGCCGTGTACGCGACGTGGTCGAGAGAAGACGTCCAGTCACCGGCCGCCGGGCCGCGCCACCGGCCGGGCACCGGGGCAGGCACGGGTTCCTCGCGTACGTCCCGGAAGCGGGCGCAGGTCAGACCGCCCTCGAAGTCGGCGCAGACGGCCCAGAATCCACTGGAGTCCAGGGCCGCGGGATCGCTGGTGACATCGAGGAGGCCGACGGCGACACGGTCACCGAAGCGGGCGAGGGGAGGGAGGTCGAGCACACGGTCGAGTCTATGGCGGGTGACCTGCGGGTGACCTGGCCATGTCCCTTCAGGGGGCTCCGGCAGGTCCCTGAGCAGGTGAAGCGCAGCACGCTGCACAAACGCGTTTTTGTACTGGCCCCGGAATCCGCTAGAGTTCAACACGTCGCCGGGCCGCGGGAGCGGAACGAAACGACAGGCGGACGTAGCTCAGTTGGTAGAGCGCAACCTTGCCAAGGTTGAGGTCGCGAGTTCGAACCTCGTCGTCCGCTCGAAGGAACCAGGGGATCTTCCCGAACCCCTGCACTCCTGGTGGAGTGGCCGAGAGGCGAGGCAACGGCCTGCAAAGCCGTCTACACGGGTTCAAATCCCGTCTCCACCTCCAAGGACGATTAGCTCAGCGGGAGAGCGCTTCCCTGACACGGAAGAGGTCACTGGTTCAATCCCAGTATCGTCCACTGGATCTTCGGATCCCCGCGCGATTAGCTCAGCGGGAGAGCGCTTCCCTGACACGGAAGAGGTCACTGGTTCAATCCCAGTATCGCGCACGCAGCAACACTCCGTGATCTTCACGGTCCCGAGGACGATTAGCTCAGCGGGAGAGCGCTTCCCTGACACGGAAGAGGTCACTGGTTCAATCCCAGTATCGTCCACACACCGAAGCCCCCGGTCCTGTGACCGGGGGCTTCTTCGTGGCCGGATCAGCTGGAGAACAGCATGTGACCGAAGCTCTTGTGACGCTTGTGGCCGTAGTGACCGCCGTGGTGCCCACCGTGCGGGGCGCCCCAGGCCGGTGCCTGCGGGGCGGCGGCCGGGTAGGCCTGCGGGGCGGCCGGTGGCGGTGGAGCCGGCTGGGACCACTGGGACTCCAGGCGGGTCAGCGACTCCAGCTCGCCGTAGTCGAGAAAGATCCCGCGGCAGCCGCTGCACTGCTCTATCTGGACACCGTTGCGGTTGTACGTGTGCATCGGGGCTCGGCATTTCGGACACTGCATGCTCGGCTCAACTCCTCGCCGGTCGGTCCTGCTTCATGTGTCGCCAGGACAGACTCTGTCCGGCTGCGGTCGGTTGCACACTACTTTGCGTATCCCTGGGTCAACTCAGGGGGGACGGCGGTCATTCGGTCACAGGCGTCCACCAGGGACTGCTCGACCTCGTCCAGCTGACGGCTCCCGGCGACGGCCTTGGTGATCGCCCGGGCGGCGGTCTGCACGGTGAGGGCGCGGGCCGGGACGTCCAGCGCGGGCCAGGGGTCGCCGTCCGCGGGAACGGCCGGGCCGCCGGCGGCGCGGTACGCGGCCAGGAAACGGCCCCACTCCTCGGGCGACAGCAGCCCGCAGGCGTACCAGGCGGCCGGCCGGCCGAGATCCCAGGCCGGCACGCCCGCACCGAGGTCGTCGACGTCGATGAGCAGCCAGGGGCCGTCCGGCGCCGGGTGGCGGACGAGTTGGCCGAGGTGGAGGTCGCCGTGGCAGAGGGTGGTGGTGTCGGGTTGCGGGGCCTCGGCACGGGCCCAGGCGGGAAGGGTGTCCCAGGCGCGGAGCACGGCGTCGGCGCCGGCCGCCAGATCCGTGTCCGGCGCCGCGCGGAGGCGGGATACGGCGAGGGCGGCCTTGGCGGGGCCGCGCATCGGGGGCAGCGCGACGGGCGCGGGGGTCCGGTGGAGCCGGGCGAGCAGCGTCGCCGCCTCCTCCCAGGGGGCCGCGTCGGGATCTTCGGGATCCACGGGGACGCCGTACGGCCAGAGAGTCACGAGCCGGCCGTGCAGGTCCACGGCTTCCGGGCTGAGTGGGGCGAGGAGCAGGCCGGGCAGGCGGGTGGCGGCGGTGAGGCGGGGGGCCAGTTCGGTGGGGGTGCTGCCGGGGGTGTGCGCCTTGGCGACGGTGCCGGCGTGCCGGACGACGGTGGCGTCGGGCCGGTCGGCGAGCGTGACGGTTGCTCCGCAGGGACAGGCGGACGTACGTGAGTGTGCCGCGGCCTCGGCTCGTGCGGTGAGGGCGGGCAGGAGCGGGTTCGGCGTCACCGGGGTCCTTGGGTGCGGAGGATCTGGGCCGAGGGTACGCGGGGTTTCTCGGGCGCAGGTCCGCAGCAGCAGGTTTCCCGAGCGGTTCCCCGCTCCCGGCACCCGGCTCAGCCGTCGCAGGCATCCGCGGGCATCCCGGCCTCGACTGCCGGAGGGAAAAGCAATGCCGGCGCAGCTCCCCAGCTGCGCCGGCATTTGTGCCGTCCGCCGCACCCCCGTCCCCACGGGGTTTCATGGGTGGATGTCCCCGCCCGGACCGCTCTTCCGGGCCTGGGGTCGCCGCTCAGCGCCCCAGCATCACGCCCACGGACGACGCCTGTGTGGCCACCGTCTCCCAGCCGTCGAAGACGAGGAGGAGAAGGGCCGCCAGAGGAAGGGCCATGAGCGTCGCCACCAGGGGGTGGCGGCGTCCCTGACGACGGGGGCGCAGCGCCGTGCGCTGCTGTGTGCGGATCAGTGTCCGCGGTGCCGTCTGGGCCATGGTCCCTCTCCTGACCTGTGTCGGTTGTCGTTGGCAGCGGCGGGTGTCTGACCTCGGGGGACGAGTGCTGCCACCCGCCGCTTGACCTCAAATCTAGGCGTCCGGCGCTCCCCGCACGTCATGCCCTCGTACCGATTGGCGGGCCTCCCGGAGGATGAGCCATGACCTGCGGACTACTCCCCTGGGTGGAGACGAGGACCTAGGTCTCGGGGTCTTCCCGGAGGGGACGCCCGCTCTGCCCTGCTTTCTCCGAGCTGTCCTCACGCGGCACCGGCTGCTCGACCAGCGCCAGGACCCGGGTCGCCATGAAACGGGCCGTACGCACGATCGAACCGCTTCTGGTGACTTCGCTCACTTCCACGACACCTCGGCGCACCGCTGTCTCCACCCGGCGGCCCGCCCTGCTCGCCACCACCTCGTAGGTGCGCGTCGTGTCCCCTGCGTCCACGACTATCTCCACGCGATCACCCTTCATGGGCTCAATCCCCCTTCTGCGACGGGTGGTTGGGGGACAAAGCACACCGAAGTCGCCCTGCTCGCCAGCCCCCTGACCACCCTTCAAGTCTCCCACCCACCACTGACAATCCATCGCCCCGAGAGGGCGCGGCCTCTGCGCGCGGCGGCCCGTGGAAACGTAAGCTGTGGCTCGTCACACGGACCGGGCAGCGGGGATGAACATGGCGATGATGCGCCTGAGGCGCGAGGACCCGCGCGTCGTCGGCTCGTTCAGGCTTCACAGACGACTCGGCGCGGGTGGGATGGGCGTCGTCTACCTGGGCTCCGACAAGAAGGGGCAGCGGGTCGCGCTCAAGGTGATCAGGCCCGACCTGGCGGAGGATCAGGAGTTCCGCTCACGGTTCGCGCGTGAGGTCTCGGCGGCCCGGCGGATTCGCGGGGGCTGTACGGCCCGGCTCGTGGCCGCGGACCTGGAGGCGGAGCGCCCCTGGTTCGCCACGCAGTACGTGCCCGGACCGTCCCTGCACGACAAGGTCGCCGACGAGGGCGCGCTCGGCGCGGCGGAGGTCGCCGCCGTCGGGGCCGCCCTGTCCGAGGGCCTGGTCGCCGTTCACGAAGCGGGTGTCGTACACCGGGACCTCAAGCCCTCCAACATCCTGCTGTCCCCCAAGGGCCCGCGGATCATCGACTTCGGCATCGCGTGGGCGACGGGGGCCTCGACCCTCACGCACGTGGGTACGGCGGTCGGCTCCCCCGGCTTCCTCGCCCCGGAGCAGGTGCGCGGCGCCGCCGTCACCCCGGCCACGGACGTCTTCTCCCTCGGCGCCACGCTCGCCTACGCGTCGATGGGTGACTCACCCTTCGGGCACGGCAGTTCAGAGGTGATGCTGTACCGCGTCGTGCACGAGGAGGCGCAGCTGCACGGCGTACCGGACGCGCTGGCTCCGCTGGTAAGGGCCTGTCTGGCGAAGGCTCCGGAGGAGCGGCCCAGCACGCTTCAGCTGTCGCTGCGTCTCAAGGAGATCGCGGCCCGGGAGGCACAGGGACTCGGGGACGTACGCCCGCCCGCGCCGCGTTCCGCGGAGGCGGACCGCCTGACCGGGCGGCTCGCCGACACCTACCCGGAACAGCAGCGTGCCCAGCGCCGCCCGCAGGGCACTCCCCCGCCGCGCGGCACCGCCGTCCCGCGCGGCAACGGCCCCTCCCGAGGGCCCGGCCCCGCGCGCGACGGGATTCCCGCGTCGAGGGCCGGCGGCGCGAACAGCGGTACGGCGGCATCCCGGCCCGGGACCCGGCCGACGCCTGCCTCGCGCAACGCCCCGCGGTCGGGCGGCAACGGCGGCCGCCCGGCACAACGCAACGGTGCCGGTCGTCCGGCGCCGCGGAACACGGGAACGGGTCGGCGACCCGCCAACCCGCAGCTGCTGCGGCAACGCCTGTTCGTGTTCGTCGTGGTGACGCTGCTCGTGGCGCTCGGCATCGCGGCGGCGCAGGGCTGCCAGGGGCCGTCGCGTGGTCTCGGCGGCGACGACGGGGATGTCGTAAGGCCGCGTCACGAGCAGGTGGAGCCGGGTTACGAGCCGCTGGACGGGGACCTGATGTCCGAGCGGTACGAGTCGACGTTCGAGGTCTCCGAGTAGGCGGCGCGAGCGGCCTGCCGGTTCGGGCCGAGGTCAGAGGCCGGGCAGGATCCGCTCGAAGAACTCCCGGTCGCCCTCGAAGACCGGGTCCAGGGACAGGAACTCCTCCGGCGTGACCCAGCGGGCCTCGCCGACCTCGTCCGGGTCGGGGACCACGTCGCCGGTCTCGCTGTTCGCCGTCCACCAGTGGAGGCGGAAGGTCCCGTCGTCCGTCTCGGACTCCCAGACCTTGGCCAGGGGGACGACGGTGAGGCCGACCTCCTCGCGGACCTCCCGGGCGACGGCCTCCCGCTGGGTCTCCCCCGGCTCGATCCTGCCGCTGAGGGGTTGCCAGTAGCCGGGGCGCTCGACGGCGGGGCCGCGTCGGATGGCCAGAACACGGCCGGCGCGGAGCAGGACAGCGACGATCGCCTCGCGCTGCTCCATCGCCGTACCTCCTAGACCTGAGGGCGGCCCGTGGCCACCGCGTAGAAGGCGACGGCCGCCGCCGCGCCGACGTTGAGGGAGTCGACGCCGTGGGCCATCGGGATGCGGACCCATTCGTCGGCGGCCACCAGGGCCTGGGTGGACAGGCCGTCGCCCTCGGCGCCGAGCATCAGGGCCACCCGGTCCATCCGGTGCGGGGCGGCTTCGTCGAGGGTCTTCGCCTTCTCGTCGGGGGTGAGCGCGAGGAGTGTGAAGCCCGCCTCGCGCACCGACTCCAGCCCCTTGGGCCAGGTGTCCAGGCGGGCGTAGGGCACCGAGAAGACCGCGCCCATGGAGACCTTGACGCTGCGGCGGTACAGAGGGTCGGCGCAGTCCGGGGACAGCAGGACCGCGTCCATCCCGAGGGCGGCGGCCGAGCGGAAGATGGCGCCGATGTTGGTGTGGTCGTTGACCGACTCCATGACGACCACACGGCGGGCGGTCTGCAACAGTTCGGTCGCCGTCGGGAGCGGCTTGCGCTGCATCGAGGCGAGCGCGCCGCGGTGCACGTGGTAGCCGGTGACCTGCTCGGCGAGGTCCGGGCTGACCGCGTACACCGGGGCGGGGAGCTCGTCGATGACGTCGCGCATGACGTCGACCCACTTGGCGGAGAGCAGCATCGACCGCATCTCGTAGCCGGCTTCCTTCGCACGTCTGATGACCTTCTCGCCCTCGGCGATGAACAGGCCCTCGGCCGGTTCGCGCTTGCGGCGCAGGTCGACGTCGGTCAGGCCCGTGTAGTCACGCAGGCGCGGGTCGTTCGGGTCATCGACGGTGATGAGATCGGCCACAGGGTGATACTGCCTTGTCCTGGGTACGGTGCCAACGGGTCGGAACGGGTTGTGTTACCCGCGGTTACGCGGAGGGGCTGGGGCCCACGGTCACGACCTCGCCGACGACGATGACCGCCGGGGGCTTCACCTCGTGGGCGATGACCGCCTCGCCGGCCGTCGCGAGGGTCGCGTCCACCCGGCGCTGGGCGGCGGTCGTACCCTCCTGGATCAGGGCAAGGGGCGTGTCCGGGGACTTGCCGTGGGAGATGAGGGTCTCGGCGACCTTCCCGATGGTGGCGACGCCCATGAGGATGACCAGGGTGCCGGTCAGCTTGGCGAGGGACGGCCAGTCGACCAGGGAACGCTCGTCGTCCGGCGCGATGTGGCCGCTGACCACCGTGAACTCGTGCGCGACGCCCCGGTGGGTGACCGGAATCCCGGCGGCGCCCGGGACCGAGATGGAGCTGGAGATGCCGGGCACGACCGTGCACGCGATGCCCGCCTCGGCCAGCGCCTGGACCTCCTCCATGCCGCGCCCGTAGACGAAGGGGTCGCCTCCCTTGAGACGTACGACCGACTTGCCCTGCTTGGCGTGCTCGATCAGCGCGTTGTTGATGGCCTCCTGGGCCATGAAACGGCCGTACGGCAGCTTCGCCGCGTCGATCACCTCGACGTTCGGGGGCAGCTCCGCGAGCAGGTCGCGCGGGCCCAGGTGGTCGGCGATGACCACGTCGGCCGCGGCGAGCAGGCGGCGGCCCCGCACGGTGATCAGGTCCGGGTCGCCGGGACCGCCGCCGACCAGCGCGACTCCCGGCGTACGGGTGCGGTGGTGGGGGGCGACGAGGGTGCCGTCGCGCAGCCCCTCGACGACCGCGTCGCGGATGGCGGCGGTGTGCCGGGGGTCGCGGCCCTTGGCGTCGGTGGTCAGGACGGCGACCGTGACGCCCTCGCTGTGGCCGGTGGCCGGCGTCCAGGCGGTGGCCTCGTCGGCGTCGTCGGAGCGGACGCACCACACGCGGTTGCGCTCGGCCTCGGCGGAGGCCCGGGTGTTGGCGGCGTGGTCGCTGGTGGCGATGAGGGCGTACCAGATGTCGGTGAGGTCACCGTCCGCGTAGGGGCGCCGCTCCCAGGTGAGCTCTCCGGCGTCCGCCATGGCTTCGACCGACGGGGTCACCTCGGGCGAGACGAGCGTGATGTCGGCGCCCGCCGCGATGAGTGCCGGAAGACGGCGCTGGGCGACCTCGCCGCCACCGAGGACGACGACTCGGCGGCCGGTGAGGCGGAGGCCCACGGGGTAGGCGGGGTGTTCGGCCATGAGGGTGCGGCTCCTCGTGCAGGCGGTGCGATGGGTGCTACGGCGCTGGAGCAGCCCTGACGTGCGGATTTTAAACGTGGGCTCAGCGTACGGCGGGGCCGGGGGACGCGCAGGAACGCATACCCCCGGCCCTGCCCGAACTCACTTCTCGGTGACGCCCGCGGAGTCGAACGTCGCCACCTCGTGCATCGCCCTGGCCGTGCTCTGCACCAGCGGCAGGGCGAGCAGCGCGCCCGTGCCCTCCCCCAGGCGGAGGTCGAGGTCGACCAGGGGACGCAGGCCGAGCTTGTTCAGAGCGGCCACGTGGCCGGGTTCGGCGCTGCGGTGTCCCGCGATGCAGGCGGCCAGGACCTCGGGGGCGATCGCCCGGGCCACCAGGGCGGCGGCACCGGCGCTGACGCCGTCCAGGATCACCGGCGTACGCAGCGACGCGCCACCGAGCAGCAGGCCGACGATCGCGGCGTGTTCGAAGCCGCCGATCGCCGCCAGGACGCCGATGGGGTCGGCCGGGTCGGGCTGGTGGAACTCGATGGCGCGGCGGACGACCTCGGTCTTGCGGGCGAGGGTCTCGTCGTTGATGCCGGTGCCCCGGCCCGTCACCTCGGCCGGGTCGGTGTCCGTGTAGACCGAGATCAGGGCCGCCGACGCGGTCGTGTTGGCGATGCCCATCTCGCCCGTCAGCAGGGCCTTGTTGCCGGCCGCCACCAGGTCGCGGGCCGTCTCGATGCCCACCTCGATGGCCTGTTTGGCCTCCTCGCGGGTCATCGCGGGGCCGGTCGTCATGTCGGACGTGCCCGCGCGGACCTTGCGTGGCAGCAGACCCGGGGTCGCCGGGAGGTCCGCGGCCACACCGACGTCCACGACGCAGACCTCGGCGCCCACCTGGCCGGCGAACGCGTTGCAGACGGCGCCGCCGCCGAGGAAGTTGGCGACCATCTGGGCCGTCACCTCCTGCGGCCAGGGGGTGACGCCCTGGGCGTGCACGCCGTGGTCGCCGGCGAAGATCGCGACGGCCGCGGGCTCCGGGATCGGCGGCGGGCACTGCCGCGAAAGCCCGGACAGCTGCGCGGAGATGATCTCCAGCATGCCGAGCGAGCCCGGCGGCTTGGTCATCCGCTTCTGCCGTTCCCATGCCTCGCCGAGCGCCTTGGCGTCCAGCGGGCGGATCTGGGCGACGGTCTCGGCGAGCAGGTCGTGCGGCTCTTCACCGGGCAGGGCTCGGCGGCCGTACGTCTCCTCGTGCACGACCCACGACAGCGGGCGGCGCTTGGACCAGCCGGCCTGCATCAGCTCGGGCTCGTCCGGGAACTCGTCGACGTACCCGACGCACAGGTAGGCGATGACCTCCAGGTGCTCGGGCAGGCCGAGGGCGCGGACCATCTCCCGCTCGTCGAAGAAGCTGACCCAGCCGACGCCGAGGCCCTCCGCGCGGGCGGCGAGCCAGAGGTTCTCGACCGCGAGCGCGGCGGAGTACGGCGCCATCTGCGGCTGGGTGTGGCGGCCGAGGGTGTGGCGGCCGCCGCGGGTCGGGTCGGCGGTGACGACGATGTTCACCGGGGTGTCGAGGATGGCCTCGATCTTCAGTTCCTTGAACTGCTTGGCCCGGCCCTTGGGAAGCGACTTGGCGTACGCGTCGCGCTGACGCATCGCCAGCTCGTGCATGGTGCGCCGGGTGTCCGCGGAGCGGATGACGACGAAGTCCCAGGGCTGCGAGTGCCCCACGGAGGGCGCGGTGTGGGCGGCCTCCAGGACGCGGAGCAGCACCTCGTGCGGGATGGGGTCGCCGCGGAAGCCGTTGCGGATGTCGCGTCGCTCGCGCATGACCTTGAGAACGGCCTCGCGCTCGGCCTCGTCGTAGGCGGGCGCGGCCGGGCCGGTGGGCTGTCGTACCTCTTCCACTGCCGCCGTGCTCTCTTCTTCCGGGGTGGCCGGTTCCTGCGGGTCTTCCTGGTCGGCGGCCCGGGTGTCCAGGTCCTCGGCGTGTTGTACGAGTGCGGGGTCGCCCTCCCGGGGTGCGGGGACCGTGGCGACGGAAGCCTCCTCGGCAGGGAGGACGATCGGCTGCGGCGGCGTCGGGGCGAGGTGCGGGGTGGTCGGCACCGATCCCTCGACCGGCACGAACTGGCCCAGCGGCTGCTCGGGCGCCTGCTCCTGCGGGATGCCGACCGCGAAGACGGCGGCGGTCTCGCCCTGGCCGGGCTCCGCGGGCCCGACGGGCGGCTGGACCGCGTCCGCGAGGACCTGCGCGGGCTCGGCAACGGACCGGAGCTGCGGGCCGGCGGGTTCGGCGACGAACGGCTCCGGGGCGTCGGCCGGGGCGGGCTCGGCCGGTCGCGGGTCGGCGGAGTCCGGGGCGGCCGCCGCGACGAGGGGCTGAGCGGGCACTGCTGGCTCGACGGCAGCGTCCGGGGCCCGCTCGGCGTCCTGGATCTCGGCCGCGGGGTCCGCGACGGGGGCTTCCTCGTCGGGGAGGGGCGCGCTCACCGCCGCTTCCTGAGTCTCGGCGCCGAGGTCCGCCGGAGCGGCGTGCTCACCCGGCTGCTCGGCTTGCGGGAGGTGCGGATCCGCGATGGCCTCGGGGGCCTGCGCCTGCTGCGGGTCCTCGGCGGGCTGCGCGAGCGGGACGGCGGGCTCGACCGCCTGCTGAGCGGGCTGCTCGGTGTCCGCGGGATGCGGGGCCGCTTCGGGGGCTACGACCGCGGAGGCGGCGTCGGCGGGTACGGCGACGGCGTCCGTGGGCTGCGCGGTCGGCGGGAGCGGCTCGGGCTCGGCGGGCTCGGTGACCTGCGCCGCATCCGGTGCGGGCGGGACGGCGGCGGCCTCCGGCATCGGCTGGTGGTCGGCCGGGGCGAGGGCCTCGGGGTCCTGAGCGGCCTCCGGGAACGGCGCGGCCTCCAGGGGCTGAGCGGCTTCGGGGAAGTGGGCGGCCTCGGGAGCCTGAGGGACCTCCGCCGCGGCGGGCTCGGCGACCTGCGCGGAGGCCTCGGGCGCGACGGCGTCCGGAACCGGGGCGGCTTCGGGTGCGGGGGCGCCGGGGATCGGCTCGGCTTCAGGGGCCGGGACAGCTGCGACCGCCTCGGTCTCGGCGGCGGGCGCCTCGGGAAGCCGCGCTACGTCGGGCTCAGGGCCCACGGGAGGCTGTGCGGCCTCGGACGCCTCAGGAACGGCAGTCTCCGGAGTGGCGCCCTCGGATACGGGGCCGACCTCGGCCTCGGGTTCCTCGGAAACCTGCGCGGCCTCGGCAGCGGCGTCGGGAGCCTGAGCGGCTTCGGCAGCCTGAACGGCTTCGGGTGCGGAACCCTCGGAGGGCTGGTCGTCCACCTCGGCGGCCGGCTCCTCGGAGACCTGCGCGGCTTCAGCCACGGGAGGCGGGGCGGCCTCATCGGCGGCGTCCCCCGGAGCCGGGCCGGGCTCAGCACCCTGGCCGTCCTCCGGTCCGTCGCCGACTCCGGCGACCTGCCCGGCGCCCGAGTCGGCCTCGTTCACCGGAAGGTCCTCGGCAGGCGCGCCGGCCTCGGCGTCGGGCACCGCGCCCTCAGCGGCCTCCGTGGCAGGCAAGGCCGCGACGGAGGGGTCGGCCTCGGGGGCGGAAGCCTCCGCGACCTCGACGGACAGCTCCGCACCGCCGTACGCGCCCTCCTGCGGGGCGGGCACGGCGACCTCGCCGTCCTGAGCGGCACCGCTCTCCGTGACGGCCTCCGTGGCCACCCGGTCCACCACCGCCTGCGCCACGCCCACCGGCTGCCCGGCCGGGACAACCGTTTCGGCAGCCGGTGCCTCGGTGGTCACCGGCGCCAGGGTCTGGGCGGGGGCTCCCCAGGGAGCCGACTGCGGGGCGGGCGTCCCGAGGGGCTGCGGAACGTCGAGGTACTCGGGGCCGACGGGGGCCTGACCGGGCTGGCGTACGGGTGCGCCGACGGCGCCGCGGTCGGCGAGGGAGCGGACCGGACTGGCAGAGGCGTCGGGAATGGGCGGGCCGAGGTGCAGGGGGCGGCGGGGGGTGATCGGCGGAATCGGCGTCGAGGGGGCCGAGGGGCCCGGCAGGCGGACGGCGCTGAGGTCGACCGAGCCGCTGTCGCGGCCGGAGATCTCGTGCGCGTCCGGCTCGTGCACGGCCTCGACGAGCGGTTCCGGAGCGGGCGGGGCGACCTCGTTGCCCCAGGCGCCCTGGGAGCCGGGCAGCAGCAGGTCTTCGTCCTCGACGGTGTTCTCGGAGAGGTAGGTGTACGAACCGTGCGCCGCGGAGGCGCCCGGCTGCTCCACCATGCCTGCGCTCTCCGGCAGTCCCTCGGCCGGGACCTGGCCGGTGTCGGTCATGCGTACCCCTCGCCCATCGGTTAGTGCTTCTGAGACCAGCTCACCGGGAACGGCGCACCGACCGCCCCGCAGTGAAGAACGAGCGTGCGTGCCCAGCGGCACGAACGACCCGCCCAAAAAAGGCGACAAAGCCATTGAGTGGCATTGTCGTGGCCGTCCGGCCGTCGCGACAGGTTGATCCGCGACAGGCCGCTGTGGACTGCGCCACGTTGCGCGTCCTCCGGTTTCGCCGTACCACACTCACCCCAAACGGGGCGTGTTTTTCCGGACATTGACCGACGAAGTGCCGGGCGACCGAGTGCGGTACAACGATCGGCCAGCCTACCGCGCGCGGTACGACAACAGGATCACGGGGACGGGTACGCGGTCACGCGCTGCGGTCGGGCAGTACCCCGCTGAGCAGGAACGCGACGCTTCGTTCCCGCTCCGTCCAGGCCCGCGTGTCGAGTTCGACGGACTGCAGGAGGGCGCACTCGACGTCGTAGCCGTGCGAGCTGAGGTCGCGTCCGACGATTTCGGCGGCGTCGCGGGTCGCGGCATGCGTGACGATGCGCTGCGGACGCCGGTCGGCGACCGCGGAGACGACCGCCGCTCCCCCGCCGCCGATGCGCACGACGTCCGGTTCGGGGAGGTTCTCCAGCGCGTGCGGGGCCGCGCCGTGGATGGTCTGCAGCAGCACCCCGAAGCCGCGCGCGTTGCCTTCGGTGCGGGCGCATGCCTGCGGGTCACGGTCGACGGCGATGACGGCGGCGCCGGCCCGGGCGGCCTCGACGGCGAAGGCGCCGCTGCCGCAGCCGATGTCCCACACGAGGTCGCCGACGCGCGGGCCCAGCCGGGTGAGTTGGGCGGCGCGGAGCGGTTCCAGCTCGCCTTCGCCCATGAGGCCGCCGTAGGACTCGGCGGGCAGGGTCCAGCCGCGCGGTCCGGCGCCCGGGTCGCGGCCGGCGATCCACCCGCCGCCCTCCGCCGCCGCCACCGTCCGGCCGATGACGATGACGATGTTCGGGTCGCGCCAGGTGTGGTCGGCGGCCTTGTCGGAGGTGACGACGGTGACCTGTTCGCGCTCGCTGCCCAGCGCCTCGCAGATGACGAAGGTGCGGTGGACGCCCTCCAGGAGCAGACCGAGTTCGGCGGGGCCGGCGCCCGGTGAGGTGAGGACGGCGACCTTGGTGTGGGCGCGGCACACATTCACCGCGCGTCGCAGGGTGCGACGGTGTGCGACGACCACCTGGGCGTCGTCCCAGGGCATCCCGGCCCGTGCGAAGGCGGCGGCGACCGAGGAGACGCCGGGGACGACCTCGACCTCCAGACCGAACTCGGGTGCGCGCAGGGTCCGTACGACTCCGAAGAACCCCGGGTCGCCGTCGGCGAGTACCACCGCGGTGCCGCGGTGGCCGGCGATCCGGCGGGCGGCGAGGGCGACGCTGCCGAGGCGGATGCGCTCGGCGCCGGGCGGCACCTCGGGGAGCGACAAGTGGTGGGCGGCACCGGCCACGAGCGTGGCGGCACCGAGGGCGGAGCGTGCCGCGGCGGTCAGCGGCGAGCCGTCCCAGCCGATCACCGTGACGCGGTCGGCCATCGTCGTCAGTCTCCAGGGTTCGCGCAGGTCGTCGTCGGACAGCCCGAGGGGCGGGCTCCGTGAGGGTACCTGTTCGGCGGGTCGGTGCCGCCGGTGCCCGAGGGTCCGTTTCCCGTCAGTTCCAGTCGCCGTAGGAGGTGAAGCCGCCGGTGTCGGCCAGTTGCTCCCCGGCGCCGTCGAGGTCCTCCGGGAGGAGGCTCCAGACGATGAAGTCGGTGCGTACGTCGGTCCAGGTGCCGTCCTCCGTGCGGACGTGCGCTATGCACGCGTTGCGCAGGACGCCCTCGCTGATACAGCCGATCTTCTGGGCGACCTGCTGGGAGGCGGTGTTGTCGGCGGCCGTGCGCAGCTCGATGCGCTCGAACTTCTGGTCGCCGAGGAGCCACTGGGCGGTGGCGAGCGCCGCCTCGGAGGCGTAGCCCTCGCCGCGCGCCCAGGGGGCGATGATGTACGACATCTCGGTGGACCGCACCCGCCAGTTGGTCTTGGCGAGCTGGACGATGCCGACCAGGCGCTGGGTGAGGAACTCGGTGACGGCGAGGTCGAGTCCGCGGCCGGCCTCCCGCTCGCCGGGGGCGTACGCGCTGATCCAGGTGCGGGCCCGGTCCTCGGTGAAGGGCTGGGGGACGTCGGTCCAGGCGCCGACCTGCTCGTCGTTCATCATCTCGGCCAGTGCGGGCACGTCGTCCTCGTCAAGGGGACGCAGCACCAACCGCTCCGTGCTGATGGAGATGTTGGGGAAGGTGCTAGTCATGCGCCGCTCCGTAACCTTCGGAAACCTTCAGGGCCTGCTGAACTGCCCAGCATGCAGCATGAAAGCACTTGGTCGCACCACGGGGTCCACACCAGGTGAAGGTGTGGACCCCGTGTGTAGCGATACGCGGTAAACGCACCGTCAGACGAGGGTCGGCCCTCAGAACGCCGCGACGACGGCGCCGTCGTACTTGTCCTCGATGAACTTCCTCACCTCGGGCGAGGTGAGCAGCTTCGCCAGCTTCCGCACGCGCGGGTCGTCCTCGTCGCCCTTCTTCACCGCGAGGAAGTTGCCGTACGGGTTGTCCTTGGGCGACTCGGCGGCGAGGGCGTCCTCGGCCGGGCTGAGGTCGGCGTCCAGCGCGTAGTTGCCGTTGATGACGGCGGCGTCGACGTCGCCGAGGGAGCGCGGCAGCTGGGCCGCCTCAAGCTCCTTGAACTGGAGGTTCTTGGGGTTGGCGGCGATGTCCTTGGGGGTCGCCGAGTAGCCGGCGCCCGCCTTGAGCTTGATCACACCGTTGGCTTCGAGCAGCTTCAGCGCGCGGGCCTCGTTGGTGGTGTCGTTCGGCAGGGCGACGGTGGCGCCCTTCTTCAGGTCCGTCAGCTTCTTGACGCCCTGGGAGTACACGCCGAGCGGCTCCAGGTGCACCGTGGCGTTCGGCACGGCCACGATGTCGGTGCCGTTCTTCTTGTTGAAGTCGTCCAGGTACGGCTGGTGCTGGAAGTAGTTGGCGTCGACCTCACCCTGCTGGACGGCCGTGTTCGGCGTGACGTAGTCCGTGAACTCCTTGACCTCGAGTTCGAGGCCGGCCTTCTGGGCGAGCTTGTCCTTGACGTAGGTGAGGATCTCGCCCTGCGGGGTCGGCGTGGCCGCGACCGTCAGCGGGGCGCTCGCGTCGGAACCGGAGTCCTTGTCCGAGCCGCAGGCGGTGAGCCCGAGGGTGAGGGCTCCGGCGGCGAGGACGGCAGTGGTGAACTTGGCGGTGTTACGCACGAAAAGTGCCTTTCCTTCTGGTGGTGCGACCCCGTGGTGGTGTTACGGGGAGAACTGGGGAGGGCTCAGACGGTCTTGCTGGTGGCCGTGGCGGCCTTCAGCAGGCGCAGCCTCGGCGCCGGGCCCGACTGGCCGCCGCGGCGGTGCAGGGAGCGGGCCGCGTAGTCGCCGGCGAACTGGATGAGGGAGATCACGACCGCGAGGATCGCGACGGTGAGCCACATCAGCTCGGTCTCGAAGCGCTGGTAGCCGTAGCGGATGGCGATGTCGCCGAGGCCGCCCGCGCCGACGGTGCCGGCCATGGCCGAGTAGCCGATGAGGGCGACGATCGTGGTCGTGGTGCTCGCGATGACGGACGGCAGGGACTCGGGCACGAGGACCTTGCGCACGATCGTCCAGGTGTTGCCGCCCATCGACTGCACGGCCTCCACGAGCCCGCCGTCCACTTCACGGACAGCCGTCTCGACCAGGCGCGCGAAGAACGGGATGGCGCCGATGGCGAGCGGCACGATGGCGGCCTCACGGCCGATGGTCGTGCCGGTGACCCAGCGCGTGAAGCTCATCAGCGCGACCATCAGGATGATGAACGGCATCGACCGGGCGACGTTCACGATCTGCCCGATGACCTTGTTGGCGAGGACGTTCTGGAGCAGGCCGCCCCGGTCGGTGAGGACGAGGAGGATGCCGAGCGGCAGGCCGCCGACGACGGCGATGAGGGTGGACCAGCCGACCATGTAGAGGGTGTCCCAACACGCCTGCTCCAGCAGGGGCTGCATCTCGGACCAGGTCACTTGGCACCTTCCTTCAGCAGAACGGGCTCCTGGCCCAGTACGTCGATCTGGAGGCCCTGTTCGCGCAGGAAGCCGATCGGCACGACGTTGTCCTCGTAGCGGCCGGGCAGTTCGATGCGCATCCGGCCGACCTGGAGGCCGCCGACGGTGTCGATGGCGGCGCCGAGGATCGAGATGTCGATGTTGTAGGTGCGCGAGAGCTGGGAGATGACCGGCTGGGTGGCGGCCTCGCCCTGGAAGGTCACGTCGACGACGGTGCGGTCTTCGGCGGATGCCTCGCCGCCGACCGGGAAGAGCGCGGCGGCCAGTTCGGAGCCGGGGGTCGCGAGGAGTTCGCTGACCGTGCCGGACTCCACCACGCGGCCGTTCTCCATGAGCGCGGCCGAGTCGCAGATCGACTTCACGACGTCCATCTCGTGGGTGATGAGCAGGACGGTCAGGCCCAGCTGCCGGTTCAGGTCACGCAGCAGCTGGAGGATGGAGCGGGTGGTCTCCGGGTCGAGGGCGCTGGTGGCCTCGTCGGAGAGCAGCACCTTGGGGTCGCCGGCCAGGGCGCGGGCGATGCCGACGCGCTGCTTCTGACCGCCGGAGAGCTGGGCGGGGTAGGCCTTGGCCTTGTCCGCGAGCCCCACCAGGTCGAGCAGTTCGAGCGCCTTGCGGGAGCGCTCCTTGCCCGACTTCCCGAGGATTTCGAGCGGCAGCTCGACATTGTCCTGGACCGTCCGGGAGGACAGCAGGTTGAAGTGCTGGAAGACCATGCCGATACGGCTGCGGGCCTGCCGCAGCTCCTTGCCGGCCCGGGGACCGCGTCCGGCCAGGGCGGTGAGGTCCTGTCCGGCGACGGTCACGGTGCCGGCGGTGGGGCGCTCCAGCAGGTTGACGCAGCGGATGAGGGAGGACTTGCCGGCACCGGACTGGCCGATGACGCCGTAGACCTCGCCTTCGCGGACGTGCAGATCGACGCCGTCGAGGGCGGTGACCTCGCGGCCGTGTGAGCGGTGAGCCCGGTAGATTTTCGTCAGGCCCGTTGTGGTGATCACTTCGGTTTCCGTCACTGTCGAGTACGCGGGCGTGGGGGTGCCCTGGTACGGGAGGGAAGATGTGCGCGGGCACGTGGTCACGTACGGCAAAGGGCGTACGGACATGCCACGGCGGCTCGCTTCGGGGCGCGAGGCTCAGGGAGTGGTGCGAGGGCCCTCTAGAAGGCGCACATTCGGCACATGTGACACATACAACGAGCACCGGGCGTCATCGTCGCCTCGGTCGCAGGGGTGCGGTAGCTCGTCGTGGTCATACGATCAGTAAACCAGACCTACGGTCCTTACCGGCCGCCGCTGTCCGCATCCCGGACAGCGGCGGACAGCTCTCAGCCGCGGACGGAGATCTCCACTCCGTCGGCGCTGACCAGTGCGGACAGGGCCGCCAGGTCCTTCACGACGAGGTCGGCGTCGACCTCGTGGGCCTGGTGGGTTGTGGTCAACGCCACGGTGGTCATGCCGGCGGCGCGACCGGCCGCGAGACCGGCGGGGGCGTCCTCGAAGACCACGCAGTGGGCCGGGTCGACGCCCAGTTCACGGGCGGCGAGGAGGTAGGGCTCGGGGTCGGGCTTGCCGCGGGTGATGTCGTCGGCGGTGATCATCGTCTTGGGGAGGATGCCGACGGCGTCGAGCCGGGCCTCGGCGAGACGGCGGGTGGCGGAGGTGACGACGGCCCAGCGGTCGGCGGGCAGTGAGCCGAGGAAGTCCATGGTGCCGGGGAGGAGCTGGACGCCGTCGTTCGGCACGTCCTCGATCTCCATGGCCTCGATGCGCGCGAGGGCCTCCGGTACGACGTCGGCGGGCAGCAGTTCGGCGACTATCTCGACGGCCGGACGTCCATGCAGCTCGACCCTGCCGAACTCCTCCGTGATCCCGTACTCCTCGGCCCACCGCGCCCAGCAACGGTCCACGGAGGCGAGGGAGGAGACGAGAGTGCCGTCGTTGTCGAACAGGAGGGCCTGTGCATGGATCGTCATGGTCCAGACCCTACGGGTCCGCCGGAGCCGGCCGGACACGGCGGTGCGTGAGCGCCGGGGGCGGCCGCATCAGGCCTTTTCGGCCGTAATAGGCTCGCCGCATGTTTGATGCCCTGACGCTGGTGACCGGGGTCGCCGCGCTGTTGCTCGCCGCGTGGTGCGGGTGGGCGGCGTACCGTGATCAGCCGACGAAGGACTGGCACTTCATCGGGATGGCCGTGGTGACGGTGCTGGCCCTGGTGCAGCTGGTGGCCGGCATCGTGCTGCTGGCGCGAGGCGAGAAGCCGGAGCAGGGCACGACGATCTTCGTGGCGTATCTGCTGGGCTCGTTCGCGTGTATTCCGGCCGCGGGCTTCATGTCGCTGGCCGAGCGCTCCAAGTGGGGCTCGGTGACGGTCGCCGCCGGCTGTGTGGTGCTGGCCGTGCTGGAGGTGCGGCTCTATGACATCTGGGGAGGCTGAGGTGGCCGTGTCGGAGGACGAGCCCACCAGGACGCGACTGATCAGCGGTCCCGGGATTCTGCTGGTGTGGCTGTACGGCGTGATGGTGGTCGGGGCCGTGTCGCGGTCGGCGTACCAGATCGCGACGGACTTCGACCGGGCGCCGCTGGCCTATTCCCTGTCGGCGGTGGCGGGGCTCGTGTACGGGTTCATCACGTACACGCTGGTGCGGGGCGGGGAGAAGGCCCGCAGGGCGGCGCTGGTGTGCTGCGTCGCGGAGTTGGTGGGCGTGCTGACGGTCGGGACGTGGACGCTGGTCGAGCCGTCGGCGTTCCCCGACGCGACCGTGTGGTCCGACTTCGGCATCGGGTACGTGTTCATTCCGGTGCTCCTGCCGCTGTCCGCGCTGTACTGGTTGCGCAAGCGGGCGCCTCATGGGGATGCCGCCTGAGGTGGTCAGGCGGCTGCGGCTCGTCCGTGGTGGTCGCGCCCGCGCGGCTGGGCCGCAGACCGGGCCGGGGCCCCGCGCCCCTGAGGGGTGTTGCCGTCACGCGGTTGTCGCGTACGCCCCTGCCGCCTTCTCCAGGACGATCATCGGCACGCCGTCGGCCCCCTTCGACGTGCCCACCGCCTCGTAGCCCACCTTGCGGTACAGGCGGAGGTTGCCCTCGCTGCGTTGGCCCGTTTCCAGGCGGAACCTCTTGGCGCCCCGCTGTTCGGCCAGGGCCGCTTCCGCCGCGCGCAGCAGCCTCGCGCCGATGCCGTGGCCCTGGAGGCGGGGGTGGACGCAGAGCTTGCCGATGGCGGCGGCGCCGTCCGTGGTGACACTGCCGCGGACCGAGCCGACGACCTCCTCGCCGAGCCGTGCCACGAAGACACAGTCCGCGGCGACCTCGGCCCGGACCGAGTCCAGGGTTTGAACCAGCGGGTCGATGCGGTAGTTGCCGTACAGCGCCGCTTCGCTCTGGAAGCACAGGTACTGCAACCTGAAGATCTGCTCCGCGTCCTGCTCGGTCGCCGCAGAGATGGTCACGCTCATGCCCATGTGCGCACGCCTCCCGCTCACCTGATCGCCTGTTGTCCCCCACTCCTATCCCCGCGCTTCGCGGGCCGCAACCTCCGCTGTGAGCAATCGGCGCAGACATCCCAGGCATCTGGAACGTTCCGGGCCGAGACTGCCCTGTGAGATACCCAACTCCCCCGCGATTTCCCGGTATGTCGGGTCCCGCGGGGAGAGGAGGGCCTCGACGAGACGGGGGCAGCGGCCGGGGAGGCGGCGCACCGCTTCGCGCAGGGCGCGGCGGCGGGCGGCCGCGAGGGCGAGGAGCTCGGGGTCGTGCCGGTCGGTGTCGGCGGCGGGTTCGTGCTCGTAGGGCTGTTCACGGCGGGTCGTACTGCGGCTGCGGCGGGCCTCGAAGCGCACGGCACGGCGCAGCCAGCCCGGCGGGTCCGGGGGCGGGCCGTCCGAGTCGAGGCGTTCCAGGAGGCGGAGCCAGACCGCCTGTTCCAGGTCGCCCGGCTCCGATCCGGAGGCCTGTGCCTCGGCGGAGGCTTCCGCGAGGAGCAGCGGGCGCAGGGCGGCAACCAGGTCGTCCGTCATATGCGGCACGACGCGGCCGCCCGGGCATGGGGTTGCCCGGGCGGCCGACAGTCACCCCAACCGGGGCGCGGGTCTCAGCTGTTGACGAAGTCCTCGCGGGCCAGCAGGCCCGTGTCGGGGTTGTCGGTGAAGACACCGTCGATGCCGGTCGCGAAGTACGTGCGGTAGGCGCCGAAGACGTCGCCGTAGGCGTCCGCGTCGGTGCCCTTGCGGAAGTTCGCGGGGAGGAAGGGGTTCTCGTTGCGCATCGTGTAGGGGTGCAGGAGCAGGCCGACCTTGTGCGCGTCGCTCACCAGCGTGGTGGGCGTGGTGAGGTTGCCGCCCGCGTCCTTCGGGATGACCAGGTCCAGGGTGGGGCCGATGCCCTGGGCGTAGGAGGCGATCTCCCTCAGGCCGGCCGGCTTGACGAGGTCGGCGACCGTGCGCGGGTCACCCGTCTCGACGAAGTCCCAGGGGCGGGTCGTCGCGCCGGAGAGCAGGACCACCAGCGGGTTGTCGACCAGCTTGTTCAGGCGCTGGATGCTGGTCGGCTCGAAGGACTGGAGGATGACCGGCGAGTCGCGCCGGTCCCTGCCGTGCTTGTGCAGCACCTTGGCGACCCGCTCCTCCAGGCCGAGGCCCAGCTTGCGGAAGTAGGTGGGGTGCTTGAGCTCGGGGTAGATCCAGACCTGCTTGCCGCGCCCCCGCGTCTGCTCGGCCTGCCACTTCAGGACCTCCTCGAAGGTGGGGATCTCCGAGCGCCCGTCGTAGAGGGTGTTGTGCGGCCGGTTGGCCGGGATGCGCTCGGTCGCGCGCAGCGTCTTCAGCTCGGCGAGCGTGAAGTCCTCGGTGAACCAGCCGGTGGTGGCGACGCCGTCGAGGGACGTCGTCTTCTTCCGGTCGGCGAACTCGGGATGGTCCGCGACATCGGTCGTGCCGCCGATCTCCGGCTCGTGCCGGCAGACGAGGTGGCCGTCCCGGGTGGGCACCAGGTCGCCCGCCTCGACGATGTCGGCGCCCAGGTCGAGGGCCAGCTGGTAGGAGCCGAGGGTGTGCTCGGGCCGGTAGCCGCTGGCCCCGCGGTGGCCGATGATCGTCGGCTTGGGCAGGCTCTTCAGGCCGCCGCCACCGCCGCCACCGTGCCGGGCGTCGGCCGCTCTCGCCGTACCGGCCAGCCCGAGGACCGCTCCGCCCGCGCCGAGCACGGCCGCGCCGAGAAGCGTCCTCCGTCCGGTCACGCCCGCCTGCTCGTTCTCCTGGGTTCCCATGAGGGCCCTCCCTGACCATCCGCTCATTCAGTGCGGGCCGATCGTAGGTGCGTGGACATGACGGATGGGAGACCTGCGGCGGAACTCGCGGGTGACGCTGAATGTCGTACGGGAAGGGTGAGGTGACGGTCCGTCGGAATGGGTCCGGGGGTGCGGGGAAGTCGTCCTTTGCGCCCTTGGGGCGATGTCCGTCACATCATGGCCAGCGTGTTACGGGCCGTCCACGCCGCGTCACCGCAGGTAAACCTGTGTCAACAGTGCGTAAGGCCTCGGTGAAGTCGGCCCACCCGATGTGCGGGACCCCGGGAACCGCGAGTATCGTCCTCACCTGCACAGACTTATACAGATCCGTCGCCATCCCCTTGACCCCGGAGGGCCCGTTGTCCCGCTTCGCGCTCATCAAGGCAGTGCTCGGACCGATCATGCGCCTGATGTTCCGCCCACAGGTGGAGGGCGCGGAGCACATCCCGGGCGACGGTCCGGTCATCCTGGCCGGCAACCACCTCACGTTCATCGACTCGATGATCCTGCCGCTGGTCTGCGACCGTCAGGTCTTCTTCATCGGCAAGGACGAGTACGTCACCGGCAAGGGCCTCAAGGGCCGTCTGATGGCCTGGTTCTTCACCGGCACCGGCATGATCCCGGTCGACCGGGACGGCGGCCGGGGCGGGGTCGCGGCGCTGATGACCGGCCGCCGGATCCTTGAGGAGGGCAAGGTCTTCGGCATCTACCCCGAGGGCACGCGGTCTCCCGACGGGCGGCTGTACCGGGGGCGTACGGGCATCGCGCGGCTGACGCTGATGACCGGCGCGCCGGTCGTGCCGTTCGCCATGATCGGCACGGACAAGATCCAGCCGGGCGGCGCGGGCATGCCGCGACCGAGCAAGGTGACGGTGCGCTTCGGTGAGGCGATGGAGTTCTCGCGGTACGAGGGGATGGACCGCGACCGCTACGTCCTGCGGGCCGTGACCGACTCGGTCATGGCCGAGGTCATGCAGCTGTCCGGCCAGGAGTACGTGGACATGTACGCCACCAAGGCCAAAGAGGCGGCGTAGCTCCGCCGGTCGGGCCGGGGGCTCGGGGCTTCGGGTGCGTGCGGTTCCCGCACCCCTGAGGACGCGTCCCAGGCGGGTCACTCCATGGGTGGCCCGCATTGTCGGCCGCGGGGTCGACGATTCCCGCGGCCGCCGCCTCTTACGCCACGTTGTCCAGGCGTTGCCCCCGCAGCAGGAACCACGCTGCCACTGCCGCGGCCAGCAGGACCGCCGCGCCCGCGCCCGCCGCGATCGCCAGGCCGTCCACGAACGCGCCGCGGGCCGCGTCCAGCATCGCCTCGGACGTCTGCGCAGGCATCCCCGCCGCCGCCTCCACCGCTCCGCCCAGTGACTCGTGGGCCTCGGCCGGAGTGCCCGCCGGGCCGGTGAAGTCGCGGTACACGCCGGTCACGATCGAACCCAGTACGGCGATCCCCAGGGCCGCGCCCAGTTCGTACGCCGTCTCGGAAACCGCTGACGCCGCGCCCGCCTGTTCCTTCGGCACGCTGGACAGGATCACGTCCGACGTCACCGTGAAGGAGAAGCCCGCGCCGACGCCGACGACCAGGAGGGCGGCCCCGAGCAGGGGGTAACCCGTGGAGCGGTCGATCACCGTGAGCACGGCCAGGGCGATGCCGATCGCCGCGAGGCCGCCGGAGACCACGGCCCGTACCGAGTAGCGACGGGCCACACGACCGGCGATCAGGCCGGCCACCACCGCGCCGATCGCGGCGGGCAGTTCGGCCAGACCCGCCTCGAAGGGGCCCCTGCCCTGTACGAGTTGCAGGAACTGGGAGAGGAAGAAGACCAGGCCGGACAGGCCGAGGATGGTCAGCAGGTCGGCCAGTACCGCGCCGCTGAAGCCGCGATGGCGGAACAGCCGCATGTCCAGCAGCGGGGACGGCAGCGTGAGCTGGCGGCGTACGAAGCCGTACAGCGCGGCCGCGCCCGCCAGGCCGGCGGCCGGCGTGACCCAGGTGAAGCCGTGGGCGGCCGCTTCCTTGACCGCGTACACGACACCGATCATGCCGACGAGGGACAGCGCGACGCTGGTCATGTCCCAGGGGCCGGGGTTCGGGTTGCGCGACTCGGGCAGCAGCTTGCTGCCGACCAGGACGAGGACCACCATCACGGGCAGGTTGATCAGGAAGACCGAGCCCCACCAGAAGTGTTCGAGCAGGAAGCCACCGGCGATCGGGCCGACGGCCGTACCGGCGGAGGCGGTCGCGCCCCAGATGCCGACGGCGAGGCTGCGCTCGCGCGGGTCGTGGAAGAGGTTGCGGATCAGGGCGAGCGTGGCGGGCATCAGGGTCGCGCCCGCGACACCGAGCAGCGCCCGGGCGACGATCATCATCTCCGGTGTCGTCGCATACGCGTTGAGGACGGATATCACGCCGAACGCCGTGGCGCCGACGAGCAGGATCCGCTTGCGGCCGATGCGGTCGCCGAGGCTGCCCATCGAGACCAGCAGGCCGGCGATCACGAAGGAGTAGACGTCGCCGATCCAGAGGAGCTGGGTGCCGGAGGGGTTCAGGTCCTCGCTGATGTAGGGGGTCGCGAGACCGAGGACAGTCGCGTCGACGGCCACCAGCAGCACGGCGAGTACGAGGACGGACAGCGCGAGCCAACGGCCGGGACGCTTGGTCACCGCCTCGGTCGTGGTCGCCGGCCGCAGGGTGCTGGTCATGATTCCTCTCTTCTGAGTGCGCCGCCGAGCAACAGCTCGACGATCATGTGGGTGAAGTCGTTGCGGGCGACCCGGCCCTCCGCGACCGCCCAGGCCCCTGACCCCAGCAGCCCGTAGAGCGCCTCGGTGAGCCAGGCCGGGGTGAGGTCGATGCGGAACTCACCGGTTCGCTGGCCGCGCCGGAAGAGCGCCGCGACCCGGTCGTCGATGCGCGCCCAGCCGGCGTTCTGCTGCTCGCCCTCGAACAGCTGGTTCTCCGTGTAGAGGAACGCGAGCAGTCCGGCCGCGGGCTCGATCTCACGGACCAGCCGGTGTACGGCGTCCCGCGCCGGCCCCTCGTCCAGGCGGGCGGCGTCCAGCGCGGCCTCGCACTCCTCGATGCCGAGCGACTCCAGCGCCCGGACGAGCGCGTCCCGCCCGGCGAAGTGCCGGTGCAGCGTGGCCCGGCTGATCCCGGCCGCCTTGGCGACCTCGTCCATGGTCGCCGTGGATTTACGGGTCAGCAGGGCCGCGGCGGTGCGCAGCACGTGGTCTCGATCAACGGCCATGAGACAAGAGTAGCGCATGTGAGACATTGATGTCTCACAATGGGCATGCGTGACTCATAGCCGCTGATCAAACGGATGTCTGTCAGTACAAACGGGTGTCTGTCAGTGCCAGGGCAGCTGCCCGCGCCGCTCCCAGTACGCGCCCGGCTCCTCCACCAGCCCAGCGAGCCGGTCCAGCTGCTCGTCGTCGAGGTCGACGACCGCCGCGTGCAGGTTGGACGCGAGCTGTACGGTCGTCGCGGCGCCGGAGAGGACCACGCCGGCCCAAGGCTGCCGCAGGATCAGCGCGAGGGCGACGGCGTCGCACCCCAGGGACGTTTCCTCGGCCACGGCCTTCAGCGCGGCCGGGGCGTACGGGTCCGCGAGCCGCCCGTTGGCCATGCCCTCCTTGACGATCACCGTGAGTCCGGCGTCGCGGGCCTCGGCGAGTGCGGGGCCGGCCGAGGTCTCCAGGGCGTTGAACGTCGACTGGACGGTACGGAAGAGGGGTTCGCCGTCGACCGTCACGGCGAGGGCGGCACGGATCGCCGCCGCTTGGTCGGGGCCGCTGGTGGAGAAGCCGACGGTGGTGCCCTGAGCGGCGGCTTCCGCGAGCCTGACGTGGAGTTCCCTGTCGGTGAGGGCGGGGCTGTCCGGGGTCACCGAGTGGATCTGGTAGAGGTCCAGGCGCTCGCCCAGCAGTTCGGCCGTCTCGGCGCGCTGGCGTTCGTACGTCTGGACGCTGTGGTCCTTGACCTCGTGCTTCTCGGCGTCGGTGGTCCAGCCGGCGGTGTACGTGTAGCCCCACTTGCTGCCGATGACGATGTCGTCGAGGTCGGGTCGGGAGTTCAGCCAGTCGGCGAGGAACTCCTCGGAGCGGCCGTAGGAGCGGGCGGCGTCGAAGTAGCGGACGCCCTGCGCGTAGGCGGCGTCGAGGAGTTCGTGGGTGCGGGTGCGCAGGGCGTCGGCGCTGCGGTTCTCCCCGAGATCCTCGTCTCGGCCGAGGTTGATGTAGCCGGGGCGGCCGACTGCGGCGAGGCCCAGTCCGATGTGACAGGTCGAGGTGGTCGCTGTGGCCAGTCGGGCGAAGGGCATCGCGGGCTCCGTTTCGGTCGGCTCCGGTACGGGATTCCGACCAACGTACCCCGCGACGACCTTCGCCTCAGAGCTGGGTTCATGCGGTGGTTCGGCGGCTGCGGGTCGCGTGTGGCCTGTCGCGCGCTTCCCGCACCCCCCGGGAAAGCGGCTGTGCCGCTCGACGGGCGCCTAGTGCTTGCTCTTGGCCGTCGCCCACTCGTGCTGGGTCGCCACGTCCGCCTTCACCTCGGCCAGTTGGACCGTGACCGCGCTCGGCGCCGTGCCGCCGCGGCCGTTGCGGGACGCCAGGGCGCCCGGGACGTTGAGGACGGTCCGCACCTCGGGGGTCAGGTGGGCGGAGATCTTCGCGAACTGCTCGTCCGTCAGACCGTCCAGTTCCTTGCCGTCGGCCTCCGCGACCTTGACGCACTCGCCGGCGACCTCGTGCGCGACGCGGAAGGGGACGCCCTGCTTGACCAGCCACTCGGCGATGTCGGTGGCGAGGGAGAAGCCGGCCGGGGCCAGTTCCTCCATGCGCTCGCGGTTGACGGTGAGGGTCGCCATCATGCCGGTGAAGGCGGGGAGCAGGACCTCCAGCTGGTCGCAGGAGTCGAAGACTGGCTCCTTGTCCTCCTGGAGGTCACGGTTGTACGCCAGCGGGAGCGCCTTCAGGGTCGCCAGCAGGCCCGTCAGGTTGCCGATCAGGCGGCCGCTCTTGCCGCGCGCCAGCTCCGCGATGTCCGGGTTCTTCTTCTGCGGCATGATCGACGAGCCGGTCGAGAACGCGTCGTGCAGGGTCACGAAGGAGAACTCCTTCGTGTTCCAGATGATGACCTCCTCCGCGATCCGGGAGAGGTTCACCCCGATCATCGCGGTGATGAAGGCGAACTCGGCGACGAAGTCACGGGACGCCGTGCCGTCGATCGAGTTGCCGACGGAGCCGTGTTCGAAGCCGAGGTCCTTCGCCACCGCCTCCGGGTCCAGACCGAGGGAGGAGCCGGCCAGGGCCCCGGAACCGTACGGCGACACCGCCGTCCGCTCGTCCCACTGACGCAGCCGCTCGGCGTCCCGGGAGAGGGACTGGACGTGGGCCAGGACGTGGTGGGCGAAGAGCACCGGCTGGGCGTGCTGGAGGTGGGTACGGCCGGGCATCGCCACGTCCGGGTGGGCCTCCGCGAGACCGACCAGGGCGTCCTGGAGGTCGGCGACCAGGCCGCCGACGATGCGGGCGTGGTCCCGCAGATACATCCGAAAGAGGGTCGCGACCTGGTCGTTGCGGGAGCGGCCCGCACGCAGCTTGCCGCCGAGGTCGGGGCCGAGGCGCTCCAGCAGGCCACGCTCCAGGGCGGTGTGCACGTCCTCGTCGGCGATCGTGCCCACGAACTCGCCCGAGGCCACGTCCGCTTCCAGCTGGTCGAGGCCCGCGATCATCCGGGTCAGCTCGTCCTCCGTCAGGAGCCCCGCCTTGTGCAGCACGCGCGCGTGGGCGCGTGAACCGGCGATGTCGTAGGGCGCGAGCCGCCAGTCGAAGTGGACGGATGCGGACAGCTTGGCCAGGGCCTCGGCGGGACCGTCGGCGAAACGGCCGCCCCAGAGCCGGACGTCACCGTTGTTGCTGCTCACGTGCTGCGCTCCTCGGGAGGGTCTGGATGTGGCACCGCCTCCCCGTGGCGTGAACGGGGAGGCGGTCGTCAGGCTAGTGCGCGCTGACCACACATTCACCTGCATGAGTATGCAGACCTATGTATGATTCGTCAATTTGGGTCGGCGATGCCGGGAAATTCGCTCTCCCTTTGAACACGGGAAACCGCTTACCCGTACCTCTCGCCGAACGCAGGCGCCGCGTTCGCACCAGTCGACACGTACGGCACGTACGACACGTGCGACACGTACAGACGACACGCAGGCACAACACCCCGAACCCGACACCCCCGAACCCGAGTGAGGCATCCGCATGTCCAGGGCTCTTCCGAAGTACAACAAGCGTCGCGTCGCGTTCATCGGCGGCGCCGCCGCGGTGGCGCTGTCCGGCACGGTGATCGCCGGCTTCGCCCTCGCCGGGGAGACATCGTCTTCGAAGAGCGCCGGCACGAACGCCCGGACGCTCGCCGGGCCCGGCACCATCTCGTGCCCGGACGTGACCGGCCAGCTGCCCGCGATCCCCGCCTCCGCGCAGGCCGAGGTCGACCGCAACCTCGCCCAGCTCCAGACCCAGATCGACGAAGCCAACCAGCGCCTCGTCGACACCGTCGGCCAGGGCGGACCCAACTTCGTCCAGAACGCCATCCTCGGCCCCCTGGAAGACAAGCGCGTCGCCGCCCTCAACCGCATCGAGACCTCCATCGGCCGAGCCGCCGAGAAGCCCGAGGGACTGGAGGCGTTCGCCGCCTGCACGCTCACCCAGTGACGTGACAGGCAGCCATGGCCGCCCCGTTGGCACGCCGGCCGGGGCGGCCATGGTGACGCCGGACGGACCGCACAATTCCTTAGACAAACGAACGACCCACGTCCATACTCGGTGGACGTGGGAAAAACTTATGAACGCATAGACGGCAGACTCCGCACGTTCATCGAGGAGCAGCCTCTCTTCTTCACCGCGACCGCCCCCCTGTCCGGCGACGGAACGGTCAACCTCTCCCCCAAGGGCCTCAAGGGCTCCTTCGTCATC
Source organism: Streptomyces sp. NPDC057623 (assembly GCF_042800355.1). Taxonomy (NCBI): domain Bacteria; kingdom Bacillati; phylum Actinomycetota; class Actinomycetes; order Kitasatosporales; family Streptomycetaceae; genus Streptomyces; species Streptomyces sp. NPDC057623. Next base: position 47,170 of record NZ_JBHVGZ010000034.1, on the reverse strand, counting down.
CTCGACGAACTGACCCTGGCCTACCTCGACTTCGCCGGCTCCAACGCCGAGACCGTCGCGCATCTGCGGGAGAACGGCCGGATCACCCTCATGTGGTGCGCCTTCCAGGGGCCGCCGAACATCGTCCGGGTGCACGGGCGCGGTGAGGCCGTCTTCCGCGACGACCCACGATTCAAGGAACTGCTCGGGCACTTCCCCGACATCGACCCGTCCCTTCACGGCCTGCGCGCGATCATCGTGGTGCGGGCCGATGTCATCCGCGACTCCTGCGGATACGCGGTCCCCCTCATGACGTACGACGAGGACCGCGACCTGCACGCCAGGCGGTTCGCGCGCGAGGACGACGACTCGCTGAGCGCGTACTTCGCCAAGAGGCACATCGCGAACAGCCTGGACGGCCTGCCCGGGGTGCCGTTGCCGCTGCCGCCCTGCGGCGTCTGAGCCACCGCGCGACCACGGACCGATCACCACTGAACACACGGACCTCCCCGCACGTATCTCAGGGCCAAGGGACCACGCCCATCACGCACCCCCCTTGCTCCCGTTCCCGGAGGAACCGTGACCACCACGCTCGCAGGCGGCCGTGCCGCTCGCCGCCAGACGATGCGCCGCATCCGCCCGCGCCGCTCCCCGGCCGTTCCGCTGGTGATCGCCCTATGGGCGGGTGCGGCGGCGGTGCTGTGGTTGTGGTGGGACAACACCCCGTCCCTGGCCGACAACACGGCCAAGATCCTCGCCGCGGGGCGGATCACCGGACTGCTGGCCGGCTATCTGATGGCGCTAGTCGTGCTCCAGATGGCCCGGGTGCCCGCTCTGGAGAGGCGGGTGGGCTCGGACCGGGTCGCCCGCTGGCACGCGATGAGCGGGCGCTACACGATCTGCCTGGTCATCGCGCATGTCTTCCTCACCATGTGGGCGTACGCCCTCCAGGCCGGCAAGACGGTCGGTGACGTCGTCCAGCAGACGATCGACTCGGTCAACACACTGCCGGACATGGGCAAGGCGGCCATCGGCACCGGGCTGCTGTTCCTCATCGCGTTCATCTCGATCGGGGGCATCCGCCGCCGGATCCCGTACGACACCTGGTACCACGTGCACCTGCTGACGTACGCGGCGGTGTATCTGACGTTCTGGCACCAGATCACCACCGGCAACGAGTTCGCCGTCGAGCCCACCGCGAAGACGTTCTGGTACGGGCTGTACGCGATCGTGACCGCGCTGGTGCTCTGGTACCGGGTCATCACGCCGGTCCGTCTCAACCTGCGGCACCGGATGTACGTCGAGGCGGTCATCGAAGAGACGCCGGGCATCGTGTCGGTGCTGATCGGCGGGCGCAAGCTGCACCGTATGGGGGCGGAGGCCGGGCAGTTCTTCCGGTGGCGGTTCAAGGCACCGGGGATGCGGTTCAGTTCCCACCCCTACTCGCTGTCGGCGGCGCCCCGCCCGGACATGCTGCGGATCACGGTCAAGGCGATCGGCGACCACACGTCGCGGCTGCGTGACCTGAAGCCCGGCACCAAGGTGTGGGCCGAGGGCCCGTACGGCGCGATGACGGCGCAGCGCCGCAGCCGTGGCAAGGTGCTGCTGGTCGCCGGCGGTGTCGGTATCACGCCGATGCGGGCCCTGTTCGAGACGCTGCCGGGCGCGTCCGGCGACATCACCCTGCTCTACCGGGCCAACAGCACCCAGGACCTGGCGCTGTGGGACGAGCTGGCGAAGATCGCCGACGAGCGCGGCGCCCGCCTGATGTACGCGGTCAACAGCCCGGACGGCGAGCGGCCCGACATCTCGGCGGAGCGGTTGCAGCAGAAGCTGCCCGACATCGACAAGCACGACGTCTTCATGTGCGGGCCGGCCGGCTTCGCGCAGTCCGTCTACGAAGCCCTGCGCGGCGCGGGTGTGCCCGCCCGCCGCATCCATCACGAGTCGTTCGAGATGTGAGCGACGGGACTCCCAAGACTTCAGGAGCTGTAGGAGCCATGAGGAAGAGTCACCCCATCCGGCGTGTCGTGCTGGCCGGCGCCGCCACCGTGTCCGGGATCGTGCTGCTGCTGTCGCTGAAGCCGGCGTCCGACCCGGGGTCCGCGCAGGCGGCGGGCGTCGGCGCACCGCCGGCGGCCTCGGCCCAGGGCGGCGCACAGGCGGCCGCCAGCGGCACGTTCACCGGTGACGCGGCGCAGACCCAGTACGGAGCCGTGCAGGTGCGCCTGACGGTGGCCAACGGGAAGATCACCAAGGCGGAGACGGTCCAGGCACCCAAGGGCGGCCAGAGCGACCAGATCACCGGAAACGCCGTCCCCAAGCTCAACCAAGCCGCCGTGGCAGCGGGCAACGCCGACATCGACGCCGTCTCCGGAGCCACCTACACCAGCGCCGGCTACAAGGAATCCCTCCAGTCCGCCCTGGACAAGGCGCAGGCGAGCGCCGGTTCGCAGGGGTCCGGCGCCGCCCAGGCCGCCACCGTCACCGGCGACGCCGTCCAGACCCAGTACGGCGCGGTCCAGGTCCGCATCACCGTCAACGGCGGGAAGATCACCAAGGCGGAGACCGTCCAGGCACCCAAGGGCGGGCAGAGCGACCAGGTCACCGCGAACGCCGTCCCCAAGCTCAACCAAGCCGCCATAGCAGCCGGCACCGCCGACATCGACGCCGTCTCCGGAGCCACCTACACCAGCGCCGGCTACAAGGAATCACTCCAGTCGGCCCTGGACAAGGCCGAGGCGAGCGCCGGTTCGTCCCAGGGCTCGGGCTCGCAGGATTCCGGTTCCCAGGGTTCCGGCGCCGCCCAGGCCCGCACGGTCACCGGTGGTGTCTCCCAGACGCAGTACGGTCCGGTCCAGGTCCGCATCACCGTCGACGGCGGGAAGATCACCAAGGCCGAGACGGTCCAGGCACCCAAGGGCGGCCAGAGCGACCGGATCACCGCCAACGCCGTACCCAAACTCAACCAGGCCGCCATAGCAGCCGGCACCGCCGACATCGACGCCGTCTCCGGAGCCACCTACACCAGCGCCGGCTACAAGGAATCACTCCAGTCGGCGCTGGACCAGGCCGGTGGCTGACACGGTGGCGGAACCGACGAAAGCTCCCGCCGCGGTGCGTCATGCGGAGGAGGCCATGGGGACGGTCTTCTCCTTCGACGTCCGCGGCGGGGACCCCGGTGCCGTCCGGTCGGCGCTGGAAGAGGCGGTCGCCGGACTGCACCGGGTCGACGAGGTGTTCAGCACCTACCGCGACGACAGCCAGATCTCCCGGCTGGCGCGCGGCGAGCTGACCGTCGACGAGTGCGATCCGGAGGTCGCCGAGGTCCTCGAACTGGGCACCGAGGCGGGGCGGACCAGCGAGGGCTGGTTCAGCACCTCGTACGAGGGCCGCCTCGACCCGACCGGCATCGTCAAGGGCTGGTCCGTCGAACGCGCCGCACGACGCCTCGCGACCGTCCCCGGCGTGAGCGGCGTCAGCGTCAACGGCGGCGGCGACGTCCAGTTGCTGGGCGTGCCCGGCACTCAGCGCCCCTGGCGGGTCGGCGTCTCCGACCCTCTCCGTCCCGGCGGTCTCGCGGCCGTCATCTCCGCCGCCGGCCTGCCCGAACTGGCGGTGGCCACATCCGGCACGGCGGAACGGGGCGCCCACATCGTCGACCCCCGCACGGGCCGCTCAGCGGTGACGGACCTGGTGGCGGTCACGGTGGTGGCCCCGTCGGTGACCTGGGCGGACTGCTGGGCGACAGCGGCTTTCGCGATGGGTTCGCGGCAGGGGTTGCGCTGGCTGGAGTCCTTGCCGGACGTGGAGGCCCTCTTGATCACGGCGGGGGACGAAGTCCGCTGCACAGGCGGCCTCGCATCTCGACTGGGCTGACCGCCACGCCCTCAGGGGCGCGGGGAACGGCGCGACCAGCCACAAACAACCCGCAGTAAACGGACTACACGCACCCCTACGGCGACTAGTGCCCGTTCTGAGCCAACCGCAGCAAATGATCAGCCAGAGCCTGACCCCCCGTAGGGTTCCGGCTGATCAACAGCAACGTGTCGTCACCGGCAATGGTCCCCAGGATGTCCTGCAGCTCGGCCTGGTCGATGGCCGAGGCCAGGAACTGCGCCGCCCCCGGAGGGGTCCGCAGGACCACGAGATTCGCGGAGGCCTCCGCGGAGATGAGCAGCTCCTGCGACAACCGCCGCATCCGCTCCTCCTTCGCCGACTCCCCCAGCGGCGCCCGAGGCGTACGAAAACCGCCCTCGCTCGGCACCGCGTAGATCAGGTCGCCTTCGTTGTTACGGATCTTCACCGCGTTGAGCTCGTCCAGATCCCGGGAGAGCGTCGCCTGTGTGACGCTCAGCCCGTCGTCCGACAGCAGCTTCGCCAACTGACTCTGTGACCGCACGGGCTGCCGGTTGAGGATGTCCACGATCCGGCGGTGGCGTGCGGTGCGGGTCTGCGGCACGGCAGGCCCGGCGGCCCCGTTCTGCTCATGGTCCTGCGCCTGACTCATCGTCGTCTCATTCCCCGGATCATCCGTCCCCGTTGGCCAGATCAAGGATGCCGGGCAGGGCCTGAAGAAGCGCCTCCACTTCGTCGTCCCCGAGGTTCAGCGGCGGCATGAGCCGTACGACATCGGGGGCGGGCGCGTTCACCAGGAACCCGGCGTCCTGAGCAGCCTGCTGCACCTTGGCGGCGTGCGGCTCGGTGAGCACGATACCCAGGAGCAGTCCCACACCCCGGACATAGTCGATCAGCGGGTGGCCCAGCGCCTCGATCCCGTCGCGCAACTTCTCGCTCTGCCGCTTGACGTTCTCCAGCAAGCCGTCGTTCGCGATGGTGTCCAGAACCGCCAGGCCGGCGGCGCACGCGACCGGGTTGCCGCCGAAGGTCGTCCCGTGATGGCCCGGCTGGAGCAGCTCCGCGGCCCGCCCGAAGGCGACCGTCGCACCCAGCGGCAGCCCGCCGCCGAGCTGCTTGGCGAGGGTGACGACGTCCGGCAGGACGCCCTCGTGGGCCTGGTACTCGAACCAGTGCCCGGTCCGGCCGATGCCGGTCTGCACCTCGTCGAGGACGAGCAGCGCACCGCTGGCGGCGGTGATCGCCCGCGCCGCCTTCAGATAGCCGGCCGGCGGCATCACGACCCCGAGCTCGCCCTGGATCGGCTCGATGATCACGAGGGCCGTCTCCTCGGTGACCGCTGCGGCCAGCGCCTGCGCGTCGCCGAACGGCACGTGCGTGACGTCACCGGGCAACGGCAGGAACGGCTCCCGCTTGCCGGGCTGGCCGGTCATCGCGAGGGCGCCCATGGTGCGGCCGTGGAAGCCGCCCTCGGTGGCGACGACATGGGTCCGGCCGGTCAGCCGGCCGATCTTGAAGGCCGCCTCGTTGGCCTCCGCGCCGGAGTTGCAGAAGAAGACCTTGCCGTCCCGGCCGAAGAGCTGGAGGAGCCGCTCGGCGAGGGCGAGGGTCGGCTCGGCCATGAAGAAGTTGGAGATGTGGCCGAGGGACGCGATCTGCGTGCTGACGGCCTCGACGATGGCGGGGTGGGCGTGGCCCAGCGCGTTCGTCGCGATACCGCCGACGAAGTCGAGGTACTGCTTGCCGTCGGCGTCCCAGACCTTGAGGCCCGCACCGCGCACGAGAGGGAGCCGGGGGGTGCCGTAGTTGTTCATGAGCGAGCCCTGCCACCGCTGGGCGTACTCTGCGTTCGCTGCGGTCCCGGTCATTACGCGTCCCCCTCGGTTGCGTCCGGCACGACCATCGTGCCGATCCCTTCGTCGGTGAAGATCTCCAGCAGGATCGAGTGCTGGACCCGGCCGTCGATGACCCGGGCGGTCTGGACACCGTTGCGTACGGCGTGCAGACAGCCCTCCATCTTCGGCACCATGCCGGAGGACAACTCCGGCAGCAGCTTCTCCAGTTGGGCTGCGGTGAGGCGGCTGATCACCTCGTCGCTGTTGGGCCAGTCCTCGTAGAGGCCCTCGACGTCCGTGAGGACCATGAGGGTTTCGGCGCCCAGAGCAGCAGCGAGTGCCGCAGCCGCCGTATCAGCATTGACGTTGTAGACATGTCCGTCGTCCTGGCTGCGGGCGATCGAGGAGACGACCGGGATACGGCCGTCGGCGAGCAGCGCCTCGATCGCGCCCGTGTCGATGGAGGTGATCTCGCCGACCCGGCCGATGTCGACCAGCTCGCCGTCGATCTCCGGCTGGTGCTTGGTGGCGGTGATGGTGTGCGCGTCCTCGCCGGTCAACCCCACGGCCAGCGGCCCGTGTTCGTTGAGCAGGCCGACCAGCTCGCGCTGGACCTGTCCGGCCAGCACCATCCGTACGACGTCCATGGCGTCCTCGGTGGTGACCCTGAGTCCCGCCTTGAACTCGCTGACGATGCCGTGCTTGTCCAGGGCGGCGCTGATCTGCGGGCCGCCGCCGTGCACGACGACCGGCTTGAGACCGGCGTGATGCAGGAAGACGACGTCCTGGGCGAAAGCGGCCTTGAGCTCCTCGTCGATCATGGCGTTGCCGCCGAACTTGATGACGACGGTCTTGCCGTTGTGCCGGACCAGCCAGGGCAGCGCTTCGATGAGGATCTGGGCCTTGGGCAGCGCGGTGTGCTTGCGCGCGGGTGAGTTGCTCATGACGAGTACGCGCTGTTCTCGTGGACGTAGTCGGCGGTGAGGTCGTTGGTCCAGATGGTGGCGGTCTCGGTGCCGGCCGCGAGGTCGGCGACGATGTGGACCTCGCGGTAGCGCATGTCGACCTTCTCGCGGTCCTCGCCGACGCCGCCGTTCTTGCACACCCAGACACCGTTGATGGCGACGTTGAGCCGGTCGGGCTCGAAGGCGGCGGACGTGGTGCCGATCGCGGAGAGGACACGGCCCCAGTTGGGGTCCTCGCCGTGCAGGGCGCACTTGAGGAGGTTGTTGCGGGCGATGGAGCGGCCCACCTCGACGGCGTCGTCCTCGGTCGCGGCGTTGACCACCTCGACCTTGATGTCCTTGCTGGCGCCCTCGGCGTCCCGGATCAGCTGCTGCCCGAGGTCGTCGCAGACGGCCCGTACCGCGTCGGCGAACTCCGCGTACTGCGGGGTGACTTCGGAGGCGCCGGAGGCGAGCAGCAGCACGGTGTCGTTGGTGGACATGCAGCCGTCGGAGTCGACGCGGTCGAAGGTGACCTTGGTGGCGGCGCGCAGCGCCTTGTCCAGGACGTCGTCGTCGAGGGCGGCGTCGGTGGTGAGGACGACCAGCATGGTGGCGAGGCCGGGCGCGAGCATGCCCGCGCCCTTGGCCATGCCGCCGACGGTCCAGCCGTCCTTGGTGACGACGGACGTCTTGTGGACGGTGTCGGTGGTCTTGATGGCGATGGCGGCCTTCTCGCCGCCGTGCTCGGAGAGCTGCGCGGCGGCACTCTCGACGCCCGGGAGCAGCTTGTCCATGGGGAGGAGGACGCCGATGAGGCCGGTGGAGCAGACGGCGACCTCGATGGCACCGCGTCCGAGGACCTCGGCGACCTTCTCGGCGGTCGCGTGGGTGTCCTGGAAGCCCTTGGGGCCCGTACAGGCGTTGGCGCCCCCGGAGTTGAGGACGACGGCGGACACCTGGCCGCTCTTCAGCACCTGCTCGGACCACTGGACCGGCGCGGCCTTCACACGGTTGGAGGTGAAGACACCGGCGGCGGCGCGGCGGGGCCCGGTGTTGACCACGAGGGCCACGTCCGGGTTGCCGTTCTCCTTGATTCCGGCGGCGATGCCCGCCGCCGTGAATCCCTTTGCTGCCGTCACGCTCACGGCGCAACTCCGATCGTCGTCAGTGCGGTGGTCTCGGCGAGACCCAGGGCGAGGTTCATGCTCTGGACGGCACCGCCCGCGGTGCCCTTGGTCAGGTTGTCGATGGCGCTGATCGCGATGATGCGGTTCGCGGCGGCGTCGTACGCGACCTGCACCTGAACGGCGTTCGAACCGTAGACGGACGCCGTGGCGGGCCACTGCCCCTCCGGGAGGAGGTGGACGAAGGGCTCGTCGGCGAAGGCCTTCTCGTAGGCGGCGCGGACGGAGTCCGCCGTGACGCCGGGGCGGGCGTTCGCACTGCAGGTGGCGAGGATGCCGCGGGGCATCGGGGCGAGGGTCGGCGTGAAGGAGACGGAGATCCGCTCGCCCGCGGCCGCGCTGAGGTTCTGGATCATCTCGGGCGTGTGCCGGTGGCCGCCGCCGACGCCGTACGGCGCCATGGAGCCCATGACCTCGCTGCCCAGCAGATGGGGCTTGAGCGCCTTGCCCGCGCCGGAGGTGCCGGACGCGGCGACGATCACGGCCTCCGGCTCGGCGAGGCCGGCGGCGTAGGCCGGGAAGAGGGCGAGCGAGACGGCGGTCGGGTAGCAGCCGGGTACCGCGATGCGCTTGGACCCCTCCAGCGCGGCGCGGCCACCCGGCAGTTCGGGGAGGCCGTAGGGCCAGGTGCCGGCGTGCGGGGAGCCGTAGAACGTCTCCCAGTCGGCCGCGTCCTTCAGCCGGAAGTCGGCCCCCATGTCGACGACGAGCACGTCCGGGCCGAGCTGTTCGGCGACGGCGGCGGACTGTCCGTGGGGCAGGGCGAGGAAGACCACGTCATGGCCGGCGAGGACCTCGGGGGTCGTCGCCTGAAGCACACGGTCGGCGAGCGGCAGCAGGTGCGGCTGGAGCGCACCGAGCCTCTGCCCCGCGTTCGAGTGGCCGGTCAGGGCCCCGATCTCGACCTCGGGGTGCGCCAGGAGCAGACGCAGCAGTTCCCCGCCCGCGTATCCGCTCGCTCCGGCCACTGCCGCACGTACCGCCATGGAATCCTCCTCCTAGATGGCATGACTATACGTTTCGCTGCACGTTTATGCAATCTTGGTTTGCCGCCCGTGCCCCGTTCGGCGGGCGGGCCCGGGGAAACCAGCTTTGTCCGGGTCATGCCCATGCGCTACTGTCCCCGGGCACGTATCAGGGGATCACGGCAGGTGGGGGACATGGCCGCAGAAAACGGCACGCCTGAGAAGAGAATCAACCCGTGGGGGCAGGCCGTCGCCGCGGTGGCGCTGTTCGCGGCGATCGGCGGCGCTCTCTGGGTGTCCGAGGCGACGTCGTCCGGGAGCAGCGGCCCGCCGGCCGCCAGCTGCTCCGACGAGGAACCCGGGAAGTCGACCGGGCGGGTGACCGGAAAGCAGCTGTGCGAGGCACTGCTCCGTCCCGACCTCGCGGAATTGCTGGGCACACCGACGGAGACCGCGAAGACCGCCTTCGGCAACGACGGCTCCGTCGGACTCGAAGGCGGCAAGAGCACCCCCATGCCGACCGCGGAGGTCGAGTTCGACACCTACACCGTGACGCTCTCGGCCACCTACGACGACCTCCCCGTGACCGCCTCCTATGAGGTGCTGGGATGGGACGAGTCGCAGCGCACGGTGCTGGACCGCCCGGCGGTCCTGTACTCGAACCGCACCATGAGGATCAACTTCCGCCTCGACGGCGGCGACGCCGAGACCGGTACCGGCGTCCCCCTCCGCTCCCTCATGGTGGCCCAGGACACCAAGGACAGCGGCGGTTCCTACGACGTGACCCTGTGGCGCGAGGACGGCATGGTGCCGGACGACGCCGTCCTGCTCCGGGTGGCGGAAAAGGTGCTGCCGACGGTCCCGGGATGGGCCGCCGGCAGCTGAGCGTGTCCGCCCTTACCTCTGCTTGATCCGCAGGAAGGTGACGGAGTTCGCCGGGAAGGTGTACGTGAACTTGTCGCTCACGCCCCGGAAGGTGGAGCTCACCGGGGTCACCGGCGTGTCCGTCTCGGTGTTCACCGCGTCCTGGTCGGCGGCCAGCGTGGTCACACGGGCCGTGGCGGCGACCTTGGCGCCGCCGAGGTCGACGGCCGTGCGGGCCTCGGCCGACTGGGCGTTGACGACCTTGACGATCAGGTCACCGGTCTTCACCTCCTTGGTGACGACCTGGCGGAAGGGCTCGGCCGGCTTGTCGTCGGTGAAGCTGCCCCACTCCTTGCCGTCGAGGAGCAGGGTCACCTGGCGGCCGCGCACCTTGATGTCGATGTCGTAGGCGCGGCCCGTCTCGATCGACCCGGCCTTCGTCATCAGGGTGCCCTTGCCGCCGTCCACGGCCTGCTCTATCGCGGACTGGGTGTTGTTCCAGCCGCCCAGGTTCCACCAGTAGTAGTTGCCGGTGTCCTTGACGCCGAAGGCGACGAGGAAGCCCTCCTTGCCGGACTTCTTGGTGGCCTTCACATGCAGGTCGTAGTCCTTCCAGGCCGGGTCGCCCGCCGTCACCAGGGTGTTCTCGGCGGCCGCGTCGGTCTGGACGTACTGCCCGTCCTGGACGGTCCAGCTGCCCGCACCGCTGTGCGTCCACTTGCCGGCGTCACCGGAGAAGTCGTCGCTGAGCAGGGTCGAGCCGTCCGCCGAGGTGACCTTCACGTCGTCGTACGCGGCGCTGGTCGCCCATGTGGAGAGGCCGACGGCACCGGTGATGGGGCCGCTGACGTTCGGTGTGGTGGTGGCCTTCGAGGGGACCACGCGGTCGCCGACGTTGGTCATGAACAGCTTCTGGACCTCGTAGTTGGCCGAGTTCCAGGAGGCCCGGTTGTTGAACCAGATCATGTCCGGCCGCCACTGGACGTAGTCCTCGTTGGCGAGCAGCGGGGCGTACGAGGCGAGCTTGACGACGTCCGCGTTGCGCTCCAGGCCGGTCATGAAGGCGGCTTCGGAGAGGCCGTTCTTCCAGGCGTTGCCCTGGGAGGCGTACTCACCGAGGAAGACCTTCGGGCCGCCGCGGTCGTAGGAGTCGTAGCGGTCGTTGTTCTGGAGGAACCAGTTCGGGGTGTTGTAGTAGTGCTCGTCGACCAGGTCGACGTTCGCCTCGCGGTTCAGCTTCCAGGCGGTGTCGAAGGTCGTGCCGGAGTCGTCCGGGCCGGAGTTGGAGACGACGGTGATGTCGGGGTACGCGGCCTTGATGGCGGCGCGGAACTGCTGGAACCGCGCGAAGAACTCGTTCGGGAGGTTCTCCTCGTTGCCGACCCCGACGTGGGTCAGGTGGAACGGCTTGGGGTGGCCCATCTGCGCGCGGACCTTGCCCCACTTGGAGGTCGCCGGGCCGTTGGCGAACTCGATGAGGTCGAGGGTGTCCTGGATGTGGCGCTTGAGCAGCGCCTCGTTGTCGGTGGCCTTGTTCTGGCCGCAGCCGGTCACCAGGGCGGGCACGACGGGCAGCGGCATGGCTCCGATGTCCTCGGAGAAGCGGAAGTACTCGTAGTAGCCGAGCCCGTAACTCTGGTTGTAGCCCCAGAAGTTGGCGTTGGTGGCGCGCTCCTCGACCGGACCGATGGTGTCCTTCCACTGGTAGCTGCGCTTGCGCTGCCAGTTCGAGGCCGCGCTGTAGTCCTCCATGGAACCGGTGTTGACCAGGCAGCCGCCGGGGAAGCGGACGAAGCCCGGCTTCAGCGCGGCGATCTTCTCGGCGAGGTCCTTGCGCAGACCGTTCGGCTGGTTCTTGTAGGTGTCGCGCGGGAACAGCGACACCTCGTCGAGCGCGACGGCGCCGGCCGAGGACACGGCGAGGCGGCCGCGGTTGCTGGTGCGGGTCGCGGTGAAGGTGGCCTTGTACTTGGCCCAGCCGCCCTTCACGGCCACCTGGCGGGCGGTGGCCAGCGTGCCCGCGGCGTCCTTCAGGGAGATGGTGAGCGTGGTGCCGCTGTCGGCGCGGGCCCACACGGAGAAGTCGTACTTCTTGCCCTGCTCGACGCGGACGCCGGTGTTGTAACCGGCGTTCGTCACGGACGAACCGGCGCTCAGGGAGAGGTAGTTGCGGTTGCGCTCGTTGAGTCGGCCGGCGTCGTTCACGATCTGGGCCGTGCCGCCGACCGTCCAGGAGGTCAGCGGCGTGTAGGAGCCGTTGTCGGCGGTGGAGTACTCGAAGGACCGGTTCTGCACGAGCTCGGCGTACAGTCCGCCGTCCGCGGCCCGGTTGATGTCCTCGAAGAAGACGCCGTACATCGTGTCGTCGATCGCCGCACCCTTGGCGGCCGGGTCGACGGTGATCGCGTAGTCGGTGACGTCCTCGGCGTGGGCGGGCGACGGGATCAGACCGGCTGCCACCAGGACGGCGGTGGCGGCGAGGCCCAATCTCCAGCGGCTGGAATTGCGTGGCATGGATACTCCGCGGCTCGTTGTTCGAAATATCAAACGCTGATCAGCACTTCGAACGGCAAGATAGGGAGGGGGATCCGGAGCGTCAACGGGTCGCGCGGTATCGAAAGTGTCGGAAGCGGGGAGCGGATGGGCGAGTTCTGGCCAGTGCCGGATGCGCTGACCTATCTGGCCGGGAGCTGGCGGGTCGAGCGAACGGTGCGGGATCTCGCCGGCGGGGAGGAAGGGGAGTTCTCCGGGACGACGATTTTCGGCCCCCTGGACGGCGGCGGGCTCCTGCATCACGAGTCCGGCCTTTTCGTCTGGCGGGAGGTCCCGCGTCCCGCCGAACGGACGCTGCGTTTCCTGCCGGGAAGCCCACCGGGAACGGCGGACGTCCGCTTCACCGACGGCCGCCCGTTCCACGACCTGGACCTGACGTCGGGGCGGCACATCGCCGACCACCCGTGCTCGGCCGACCTCTACCGGGGCGAGTTCACCGTCCGGGACGAGAACCACTGGCATTCGGTGTGGCGGGTGCGCGGCCCGGCCAAGGACCTGGTCCTCAGCACGGACTACGCCCGCGAGGACTGAGCCGACGCCCCGTCGAAGCGGAGGTTCCAGCGGCCCGCCCGGCCGGTCACGGTGGTCGTCGACAGGGGGCGCACGTCGATGTTCCAGTACATGGCGGGCGGCGCCTTCAGCGCGTACACCAGGGCGGCGCGGATCACGGACGGTTCGGCCACCGCGACGATCCGGCCGCCGTCCTCCACGGGGCGGGTGTCGAGCCAGCCGCCGACCCGGGCGATGAACGCGAGCAGCGACTCGCCGCCGTGCGGTGTGCCACGCGGGTCGGCGAGCCAGGTGTCCACCGCGTCCGGCTCCCGGGCCATCGCCTCGCCCAGCGTGAGCCCGCGCCAGCGGCCCATGTCACAGTCCCGCAGGGCGAGTTGCACCAGCGGCGCATAGCCGAGCGCGTCGCCGGTGGCACGGCTGCGCGGGGTCGGTGAGCAGTAGCGCAGCTCGGCCGCCGCCAGCGGCAGGAGGTCGCGCGCGACGCGCTGCACCTCGTCCCAGCCGGCCTGGTCCAGCGGCCGGTCGTCCTCGAAGCGCTCGGCGAGCAGCGGGGAGCTGCGCGCCGCGGCGACGAACGTGACCCGAAGCGACATGCGGCGATGGTGTGTCGCGAAAGTGCGCAGGTCAAGAGGCGTTGTGCGGGTGTCACCGAGGGTGGCCGAAGCCTTACCACAGGGTCAGGACCCAGGCGGACATGTCGCTGGAAAACGGCTGTTGGACATTCAAGTACAGCTGCCGGTGGTGTCTGTACCGGGCGCCTGGAAGGACAGCGCCATCCATCGGTCCGGCCTCTCCAGCGGCGCGAACCCGAGCTTCTCGTAGACCCCGTGCGCGTCGTGCGTGGCGAGCAGCATCCGCTTCAGCCCGTACGGCCTCAGGTGCTCGCGCACGGCTCCGACGAGCGCCGTCCCGATCCCCTTGCCGCGCACCGACGGATCGACGTACACGTCACACAGCCACGCGAAGGTCACCCCGTCGGTGACGACCCGGGCATACGCCACCTGATCCCCCGAAACCGTGTCGTACACCCCGAAGTTCAGCGACCCACCGATCGCCCGGTCCTGCTTCTCCCGCTCCCTCCCGAGCGCCCAGTACGCGTCGGTGGACAGCCACCGGTGCACGCGCTCGGCGTCGATGTGCCGGGAGTCGGTCGAGATCTCGTATCCGTCGGCGAGGGGCGGGGTGTCGGTCATGCGGCCAGATTCGCAGGGCCGCGGCGCGGGCGTCGAGCGGATTTCCCTGGCGGGAGGGGCGTTGTCAGTGGCGGGTGCGATGCTGCGCGCATGACTGGGACGACGACGGCCGCGGACTACGCGTGGCTGGACAAGCGGCACAAGCACCTGATGGAGGCATACTGCGTCACGCTGGTGCGCGGACTCACCCCCGAGGCGCTCCTGACAGAGGTCAACTTGACCCGGTCCTGAGGGACCGGGCTTGGAGGTAGTGCCCAGCTGGCTGCTGGGTGGACTCCTCCGTCCAGACACCCCTTACGGGGTGGCAGGGACGCGTGACTCACGCCCCGCGTTCCACACCACGGCGCCTCGATGGGCGATGTTGTGGGAAGCGTTCCGGTCCGCGTGGGCAACGACCCCGCAGTTCCGGCAGAGGAAAAGGGCCTGGTCGACCCGGTTCTTCTTGTCGACGTGCCCGCACTCGCAGTACGTCTGCGAGGTGTAGGCGGCATCGACGTGGACCACGGGCACGCCCGCGCGGCGTGCCTTGTACGCGATGAACTCTCCGAGCTGGGCGAAGGCCCAGGAGTGGAGCGTGACCCGTTGGGGCTTGCGGAGCCGTACCCTCTGCCGGATGCCGCCCAGGTCTTCCAGGGCGATTCCGGCCGAGGTGCCTTCAGCCTCGGTCACGATGCGTTTCGCGATGACGTGGTTGGTGTTCTTCACATGCCGCTGCTCTTTGCGGGCACGGGCCTTGAGCCGCCTCCTGGCGGACTTGGTGTTCTTCTTCTGGAGCTTGCCGCGCAGGTCACGCTCGCGTGTGCGGCGCCGGTTCAGGCCACGCCCGGCGGCCTGGTAGCCGGTGGAGGTGGTGGCGATGTTGACGATGCCGAGATCGACGCCGATGAAGTGGCCGGGCTCGTACTCTTCAGCCTCGGGCACCTCGCACGTGGCGACCAGGTACAACGCACCGTCGCGTTCGATCAGATCCGATTCGCCCTTGCGGTACTGCTGGAGGATCTTCAGGCCGTCGGCGGAGCAGACGAACCGCACACCCCGGATGCGTCCGGTGGTGGTCCAGATGGATACCGTCTGCGCGTCGTACTGCCAGGACAAGCACCGGTCGTCGTACGGCTGGGCTGCCTCGGGCCGGAAGGCGATGGGCTTGGACTCGGCCTTCTGGCGCCGCTTCGAGCCCGGTCTGCCGAGGTTTCCGGCCTTGATGTTGGCCTTGAGTGTCGTGTAGGCGTCGCGGACCTTCTTGATGGTGTGCTGGGCGGCTTGCGCGCCCAGACCGCGCCCCTTCAACTGGGCGTAGGTGTGCCTGCGCAGCTCGTACTCGCGCGGCACACCCTGCTCGAACGCCACCGCCGATACCCAGTTGGCGGCCTCGTTGACCGTGCGCAGGGTCGCCATAAGCGCGGCGGCCTGCTCGGCCTCCGGCATCAGCTTCACCTGCACAACGAGTTTCACGGGCGTGATCGTAGCATTGGTCTATGTCACCACGCTGGGAACCAAACCCCAACATTCGCAGGGGTAGAACAGTCGTCTACACCCTTCACGCGCACTTGGTCTTCACGCCAAAGTACCGGCGCGGCCCGTTCACCGATGAGATCCTGCAGCGCTGCGAAGAGGTCATGTGTGACGTGTGCGCGGACTTCAACACCGAGCTGGTGGAGTTCAACGGGGAAAGGGACCACGTCCACCTGCTGGTGCACTACCCACCCAAAGTCGCCTTGTCCCGGCTGGTCGGATCCCTCAAGGGCGTCTCCGCCCGGCGGCTCCGCCAGGAGTTCCCAGCCCATATCCGCAAGTACCTGTGGGGTGACCACTTCTGGTCGCCTTCGTACTTCGCAGCCTCGTGCGGCGGAGCACCGCTGGAGATCATCAAGGAGTACATCGAGAACCAGAAGCGACCCGGCTGAGGCCCACAGCGCAGACTCGTGGACACCTGCGGGTCAGAGCGATCCAGAGAAGCGCTTCCTCCCTGGCGTAAACGCCCGGGGTTCCGCGCTAGATCAAGCTGAAGGCCGAGCCGGAGCCCAGCCAGACCGGCGTGGACGCGTTGAGTGAACCCTGCTACGACGCTTGGGAGTACCACGAGGGCGACGGCCCTTTCGTCGGCGTCACCGCCGTCGGCGACTGGTCCCTGATGGTGGAGTTCAACGGCTTTCTCGGAGTCACCCCCGCGGCCATGCTCCCGGTCTCGCGCGGCCGCAGAGTGGTCTCCCACTTCCGCAACATCAACGCGGTGGACCACTTCTTCTGGTTCGAGGACGGCGAGAGACGCCTGCACTTCGAGCCCCTCTTCCCCTACTCCCGCGACGGCAGCCACGCCGATGAACTCCTCACGGACATGCGGGAGTCGGGCTTCGACCTCCGCAGCGGCCGCGACCGTGACTACGCCCTGCACACGGAGGCCGCCTTCGCCCTGGCCCACCGCCTCACGGGGATACGCCTGACCCCGGAACTCTTCGAATCCGCCGAGTTCGTGTGCGGCATCGCTCCGCTCCCCCGCGGCTAGAGCACCTCGTCGCACGCCGCCCGCAGTCGCCGCACCCCCTCCGTGATCTCCCCGGCCCGGGCGACCGCCGCGAAACTCAACCGCAGATGCCCCGCAGGCGGCTCCGCGCTGAAGTACGGGCGGCCGGGAGTGATCGCGACCCCCGCGCGCAGGGCGGCGGAGGTCAGGGCGGACTCTCCCCCAGGGCCGAAAGCCTGGGAGGTGCCCCCAGTGCCGTCGGGCAGGCGGAGCCAGAGGTGGTAGCCGCCGGACGGGATGTGCGGGAGGGCGAGTTCGGGCAGGTGCAGCCGCAGGCCCGCGGTCATGGCGTCGCGGCGGGCCCTGAGTTCGGCGGACAGGGCCCGCAGATGGCGGGGCCAGGAGGGCGAGCCGACGAGTTCCAGGGCCGCCTCCTGGAGCGGGCGGGACACGAAGAAGGTGTCGACGACCTGGATGGCGCGCAGCCGTTCCAGGACCGGTCCGCGGGCGGTGAGGGCACCGACCCGGAAGCTGGGCGAGGTCGCCTTGGTGAGCGAGGAGACATGCACGACGACGCCGTCGGAGTCGTCGGCGGCGAGCGGACCCGGCAGCAGGCCCGCGTCCTCGTGCACCAGGCGCCGTACGAAGTCGTCCTCCACGACGAAGGCGCCGGCCTCGCGCGCGATGCGCAGCACCTCCGGGCGGCGCTCGGGGGCGAGGACCGCGCCGGTCGGGTTCTGGAAGAGCGGCTGGCAGACGAAGACCCGGGCGCCGGTGGCGCGGAACGCGTCGGCGAGCAGGGCGGGCTTCACTCCGTCCGAGTCCACCGGCACGGGCACCGGGCGCAGTCCGGCCGCGCGGGCGATGGCCAGCATGCCGGGGTAGGTGGGCGACTCGACCAGCACCGGGGCACCGGGCGGGGCGAGCGCGCGCAGTGCGGTGGTCAGCGCGGACTGGCCGCCCGCCGCGATCAGCACCTCGGCGGCGGTGACGGTGCCGCCGATCTCGCGGGCGAACCACTCGCGCAGCTCGGGCAGTCCGTCCAGGGGCGGCCGGCCCCAGGCCCCGGGTCGGCGGCCGGCCCGGGACAGCGCCGCAGCCATGGCCTTCTCGGGCTGGAGGGAGGGGTGCGGATAGCCGCCGCTGAACTCGATCACCCCGGGCGGCGGCGTGGCGAGACAAACGGTGACACCGGAGGCGTCCACGGTGCGCGGTACGACGTCGGCGGCGCCGTCGGCGCTGAGGGCGACCTCCTGCCAGGAGGTGTCGCCCGCCGCCGCGAGCGGGACGCGCGGCCGGGCGCGGAAGGCGCCTGCACCGGGCCGGGTCACCACCAGCCCCTCGGCGGTGAGCTGCGCGAGGGCGCGCGAGACGGTCACCGGGCTCACCCGGAACCGCTCGACCAGCGCCCGGCTCGACGGGAGCTTTCCACCAGGAGAGTAGCGGTCGAGTTCCCTTCGCAGCTGTTCCGCCAGGTCAGCCACACTGCTACGCTCGTGCATGAGAACACAGAGTAGCGCTATCGCCCCGATCGGGATAGCGGTCAGCGGTCGGCCCGGCAATTCGGTCGGCACCCTCCAGGCCGCCCTCGGTGTCGCGGCCTTCTCCCTCACCTTCCCGGCCACCGCCTGGGGCCTGGAGGGCTTCGGCCCCTGGTCCCTGGTCGCCGTGCGCAGCGTGCTGGCCGCGCTCATCGCGGGCGGCTGTCTGCTCGCCCTGCGCGTGCCTCTTCCCGCCCGCCGGCACCGGGCGGGCCTCGCGGTGGTCGCCGTGGGTGTGGTGCTCGGTTTCCCCCTCCTCACCACGCTCGCGCTCCAGACGTCCACCACCGCGCACGCGGCGGTCGTGGTCGGGCTGCTCCCGCTCACCACCGCGCTGTTCTCGGCCCTGCGCGTCGGCACCCGCCCCTCCCGCACCTTCTGGACGGCGGCGCTCGCCGGGGCGGCCGCGGTAGTCGCGTTCACCGTGCAGCAGAGCGGCGGCAGCCTGACCACGGCCGACCTGTATCTCTTCGCGGCCCTGCTGGTGTGCGCGGCCGGTTACACCGAGGGCGGCCGGCTGGCCCGGAGCATGCCGGGCTGGCAGGTCGTCGGCTGGGCGCTGGTGCTGTGCCTGCCGCTGAGCGTGCCGGCCGCCGTACTGGCGCTGTCGTACGAGCCCGTCCAGCTGACCGCGCACAGTGTCACCGGAGTGCTGTGGGTCGCGGCGGGGTCGCAGTTCCTGGGCCTGGTCGTCTGGTACCGGGGCATGGCGGCCATCGGCATCCCGAAGGCCAGCCAGTTGCAGTTGGCCCAGCCCCTGCTCACACTGGTGTGGTCGGTGCTGCTGCTGGGCGAGCACCTGACAGTGGCCGCCCCGCTCACGGCCGCGGCGGTGCTCGTGTGCATCGCCGTGACCCAGCGGGCGCGTGGCTGAGCGGGCCCTGGCGACCCACTTCCCACCACCGCTCCACGCCGTAGACTCAAGGCCACGGACCGCTGCTCCCGCTCCTGGTGAGGAGGACCGACAGATGCGTGCAACCGTGGGCGACCAGCTTGTCCAGCACGGCAGGGTGGTCGGGCAACACGACAAGGTCGGCGAGATCGTCGAAGTCATGGGCCAGGAGGGCAACCCTCCGTACCGCGTCCGCTTCGAGGACGGGCACGAGGGCCTGTGCTCCCCCGGCCCGGACACCGAGATCCGTCACAGGAACACGATCAAGTAGCTGGGCGAGCCGTCAGCGCGGGGGAATCGCCGGCTGCCCGTAGTGGTCGGCGACGACCCGTGCCATGGCCCCGATCCGGTCGGTCGCCACGTCCTTCGCGGCGAAGTAGACGTGCCCGCAGACCTCCGGGTGGTCCTTGGTCAGCGTGAGGTGCCGGGACAGTTCGGCCGGCTCCTGCCAGGCCGCGGGCTGCGCCGGGTCACCGGCCTTGTACAGCGCCTCTCCGACGTACAGCTTCGTCCTGCTGCCCCGCGCGACCTCCGACCACCAGGGCACGAGCTTGGCGTAGTCGGCGGCGGCGAAGCCGATGTTCCAGTACAGCTGCGGGCATGTGTATCCAGTGTGACAACGCCGCTAGGCTGGACACATGACGACCGCGAAAGCAAGCCTTGAGCACTCATGGACTGAGGGCGAGCTGACCGAGCTTGCGCACCTCAAGGCCGTGAACGAGCAACTCCCGGAGGACTCTCCGCGCGCGCTGCTCTCGGTCCGCCTGTCCGTCCTGACCGACGACACAACGTCTCCGGTACGCCAAGAGCTGGACCTCTGGCGCAAGGCGAACGACGACAGGGTCAGGGTGGTGGGGGTCGCCAGGGACCTGAACGTCTCGGCTACCAAGGTTCCACCGTGGAAACGTAAGGAACTGGGAAGCTGGCTCAACGACCGGTCCCCAGAGTTCGACGTCCTGATGTTCTGGAAGCTTGACCGTTTCGTGCGCCGCATCCTGGACCTTCAAGTCATCATCAACTGGTGCCAGGAATACGGGAAGAATCTCAAGTCTCTTCACGACCCAATCGACCTATCCAGCACGATGGGCAAGACGATCGTCTCTCTTATCGCTGGCATGGCGGAAATTGAAGCCGCGAACACCGGTATTCGGGTTGCTTCCTTGTGGCAGCACGCCAAGACTCAAGATGCCTGGATTGTCGGTCGACCTTCGTACGGATACGTGACGGAGAAGGGCGAGGACGGAAAAGTTCGGCTAGCAATTGACCCGCTCGGCAATAAGGTCCTGCGGTGGGCATACGGAGCGGCACTGCGCGGCGTCTCCGCCTCGAAAATGGCCAAGGTTCTCAATCGCGCGAGAATCCCGGGAGCCAACGGTGGAAAATGGACGTCAACCACAATCTTGATTCTGCTTCGCAACCCGGCAATCAAAGGAGTTCGCGTTGAAGTCGATGGGCGATCTGGACGGAATCGATCGAAGGAGGTTCTCGATCCCAAGGGAAATCCAATCAGGGTCGCGAAACCTATCCTGAAACAGATGGAATTCGACAAGCTACAGCGCGTTTTGGACCGCGCCAGCAGAACCAACGAGAATGCCTGGACTCCGGGGGCAACGAAGTTCCTGGGAGTCATTGTGTGCCGCAACTGCAAGGGAAACTACACCGTCCGAACATCCACCAGCCGCGGAGTTCGGTACAAGTACCTTCGCTGCCGCGTATGTGGGGGCAAGGGAACACCTCCTGAAGAGCTTTACGCAGCGCTCATCGAGGCCGTGCTTGAGGAGCTTGGGCATCACCCCGTTGAATACAGGGAGTACGCCCGTGGCGCGGAAAAGCGGGAGCAGGTACGCCAGGTGGAAGCATCCATCAAGTACTACATGGAGGGCCTCGCCCCAGGGGGGCGGTTCGACCGAGGCGGGTTCGTCAAGGAAACCGCTGAGGAAACCCTTCAGTCGCTGCTCAATCAGTTGGACGAAATCGATCCGGAGAGCACCAAAGACAGGTGGGTCCTCGTTCATGGCGGGAGCACGTATCAAGAGCAGTGGCAGACGGGAGGCATGGAAGCCATGTCTCAAGATCTCCTACGCGCAGGCATCAAGTTTGAAGTGGGCTACAACGAGTCTAACGATCTTGAGGCCGACCTCCTGATTCCCGAGGATGTGAGAGAGCGCCTGGTAATTCGAGAGGACGCTTTCACACCGGGTTTCTGAGAGCGGAAAGGAATCCCGGCCCCCCCCTCAAGGGAGCCGGGATTCCTTTGTGTCACGATTTCTTTATCCGGACGAGCGTCCTACTTCCGGCCTCACTTACCCGATACACGCGAACCGTCACCCGTTCACCGCGCTCAACGGCTCGCCTGCGGGAGATCACTTTGACGGGCTGCGTTTTCTTCCCCTTCTTCTCCGAGTTGGTCACAGCCACTCTCCCCACTGCTCTGCGTCCTCTCGTGCTTCGCGTGCCAGTTGGCGGTTTATGGCGATGTCTTCGGCGATGCCTGCGGCGAAGAGGGCGGCGCCGGGGGTGTGGCCGGATCCGGCGTATCGCCAGTTCGACTCTGTGATGACGTCCGGGTTGTCGGTCGCCCCGGGAGTGCCGCGCTGGTATTCGGCTCGTTCCTCGCGCAGTGCGCCGTAGGTGGTGGAGTAGCGGCGGGATTTGGTGAGGATGTGGCCTCGGTAGCCGAGGCTGTGGGCCCAGGAGCGGAGTCGGAGGTGTTCCAGTTCGGGCAGGCCGCCCAGGCGCCAGCAGGTGCCCATCAGGGCGCGTACGTGATGGGTGACGACGGCCGCGTGGATGTCGTCCAGGGTGGTGACGCGGTAGTCCAGTCCGGCGCCGGTTTCGGCGGTTCCCTTGGACACGTACTTGGCCACGTAGGCGGCGACCGCCTCATCGGTAGGCCCCTCGTCGTCGGCGAAGGCCCAGATCGGCCGTACCGCCAATTGCCCACCGAACATGAGGAGTTCGGTCCCGTAGGCGTCGGATTCCGGGACGCGCACGTTCGCCGCTGCGGCAGCCGCGTGCACGGCATCGGTGAGCAGTTCGGCCGTGGCCCAGTCCGGGGAGGGTGCGCCGGGACCGGCTGGACCGTCGAGGCGCACCACCGCATGGAAGTGGATCGCTGCCCGTTTCTGGTACTCGGCGGCCTTGGCGAAGGACACCACCAGGTGGTCACGCAGCTTCGAGCGGGCTATGCCTCCCGCAGAGGCCAGGTGGCGCCGTACGGCGGTGGTGAACCGGTCCCACAGCCGCCCCGCGTGCGCGTGCCACAGCACGTGGCCGACGTAGTCGTAGCAGTCCGGGCACAGCGGCAGACCGGCCAGCGGGTCATCCTCGGCGTGCACCAGGCCGCAGCCGAGGCGCCGCCCGTGCTCGCAGCGCGGATCATCCCGGCGAGGTCGGCAGTACTCCCCTTCGAGCACCCGGTGTACGGGGCCGAAGGAGGGGGCCGTCAGGGTGACGAACAGGCGGGGCTGCCCCCGCACCGTGGCGGGAACGTTCTTGCCGCCGGACAGGCCCGCACGGATCAGCTGGAAGGTGTCGCCCGCGTGCAGGTAGGCACACGGCTCGCAGACCGAGGCCCGCCGGTTGCGGCAGCGCACGGCCAGGCGTTCACCGGGTTCCCCGGCCGTGGAGTAGGACGAGATCACCTCACCGGTGACGGCATCGCTGGTGAGAGTGGAGCCGGACAGGTAGACCGGATGGGCACACCCCCCGATGGCCTTGATCTGCTCTTTCCAGCGTGAGAACAGGGGATCTTTCACCAGGCGGCTGATGTCCCGGTCAACATCGGACATCGTCCACAGTCGCTTCTCGCGTTCCAGCTCGGCGGAGCGGTTATGCGACGTGGTCACCTCAGACGAGGAACTGGACACAAGGCACCTCCACAACACACCCACCGGACCACTTATCCGGATGAGTTAGGGGTGGTTATGATCGCTCGCCCCGACCGTCGGGTCAACCACTTATCCGGATGAGTTGCGCGATGTGCTCGGATGGTGTCACGGGAGCGTAGGCCAACCCCGGTCGAATGCTGGGCATTTGGAGCACGCCCGGAGAGAGCTGGTGCCGCCGTCATCAGGTTGCCAGAGGGAAGCTGTCCGACCCGGTTGCGCTCCGGACCATGTGCCCACCGGGAGGCGGGATCGGGCAGCGGTGTGGAGCAGGTGTCGGAATCTGTCTTCACTTTCTCCAGGCGCGCCTTCGGCGCGCCGCCGGATGCGGCTTGCCGCACCCCGGCCCGGCATGCGGCCTTCGGCCGGTCCGGTCCTGGGCGCCGCCGCCCCGGCGCGGACGAGGCGACCTGAGATCTGCGCCAGCTCCAGCACGCCAACCTTGCCCGCCCCTGTTCCGTGGACTATGGCCCGAGGCTCACGGCCTCCAGCACCCACGGCACCGATCCGGCCCCGCGACACTCACCGGCCAGCCTTCACGCCAGCACCGGCCAAGCCTGACCGCCCTGCGCTGGCACCCGGCACACACCCTCTCGGGCTGGGGGCCGACGGCCTACGAGGCTCTAGGCAGCCACCATGGGGCGAGCCTCGAAGAACAGGGGGCCGATCGGGCTAATGCGGGCAGGCTCCAAGAGACTGCCCGATCCGCTGGCGAGCGTAAGGCCCCCTGTTCACTCGCCCCATGGCAGCTCCCGCCCAAAGCCTCTACGGCCGGCGGCGTGCCCACACCGCGCCATTCATCCAACTCAGGCACAAGCCGCCAACAGAGAGCAGCAGCCCGCCGAGTCAGTCGAACTCTCGGAGAGCGGCAACCAGTTGCTGACCTTCTTTTGCCCCCCGCCGCATCAGCAAGGCGGCTGTGGTGTGCAGCTCGTTCCAAGAGTGAGGACGCCCAACCGCAGCCGCATCGGGGACGCTCGCCACAGCTACGGAACCGGCCTGCGCCGATTCACCCGCCCCTGCGAGGGCGTGCGCCAGACAGGCGCGGTACCACGTCTTGTCGCGCCGGTACTCGTCCGGCAACGCGTCGAGCCCCACCGTGATGTGATCCACCGCTGCCCGCCAGTCGCCCAGGTGCAGCGCCGTCATCCCGCGTTGAAGGGTGAACCATGTCTCGTCGTAGAAGTACATCCACACTGGTTCGTCCTCGGGATGCTCCGAGGCTCGTCTGATCAGCCCCTCAGCTTCATCGAGCAGGCGAACGGCGTCGTCCGCCTGGCCGTCGAGGGCGTGCCCCCTTGCGGCCATCTGCGCGGCCATGCCTTGTACTCCCGGAGACGTGCCGGGGGCCGACCAGCGGGCCGCCTCAGCGAGGCGTACGCATCGAGTCCCACGCCCGCCGGACCACGCCATGTGTGCCTTCATGCTGAGCGTCGTGGCCGCCATGTTGGCGTCGCCTGCTTCCAACGCCCATTCGTGGGACCGGTCGTACCAAGCCAGCGCAGCAGCTGTCTGCGCCTGGTCCTGAGCCATCCAGGCGAGGAACTGCGCATGCTCGGACGCGAGACGGACCACGCGGTCGGCCAGGTCGCCACGCGCGCCCGCGTACAGGTCGACGACGGTCCGGAGCTGTTGCCGCATCACGTCTACGAGCGGCCGTGAGCCGATGGTGTCCTCGGCGCGGCGGTGCTCGGCGAGAAGCCGGTCAAGCCAGTCGAGAGTCGCGGCGTCCACGCGGTGCGAGGAGTCGACCACGCTCGTAACGCGAGCCAACAGGTCTTCGTCCGGCGCGGCGCCAGGAAGGGACAGGCCTGGCACGGGATCCGTGTCCCTGTTCAGTGGCACGCTGGCGGACCGGAAATCGGGTGGAACGCCGAGACCCTCCATGATGCGCTGCCGCACCTCCACCGAGGTCACCCGTCGACGGCCACGCTCGATGTCGGACACGTCGGGCTGGACGAGGCCGACGCGTTCCCCGAGCTTCGTCTGACTCAACCCGGTGAGTTTCCGGTACGTGCGGAAAACGGCGCCCCAGTCCTCACTGGTGACGGCCGTCGCCAGCTGCGGATGGGACCACAGGTTCCCGGGAAATTCCCCCATGCCCCAAATATAGGACGGCTCTATAGGGCCGCGGGATGGGAGCAACGGGCATCCGGCGGAAGGGTCTTGGTGAAAGACGCCCCCCGCAGCCGTGATGGACGGCCCGGGGGCGTGGCCATCAACCCCATGGAGATCAACGACATGACGCAAGCCATCGGGTCCCGGATTCGCGGCACGGAGCCATCGGCCCGGTACGCCGAAGTGCGACTTCTGCCGTGGGCGGGTTCGGGAGGCAAACCCTGCTATCTCTCCGGAGATGGCTCCGGCGGCTATCTCTCACGGCTCGCGGACAACATGGAAGCGGTACAGCTCGGTTTGGCCGCCGACCTGATCAAGGAAGCCAGAACGGTACTCGACGCACGCAAGTGGACCCCGGGGGAACTCCACCTGCTGGCCGTCCAGCTCACTGAAGCACTCACCGACGTACACCGCGTCGCGGAGAGCCGGGGCGGCCGTCTGGCCGATACGTCATGGACCGACCCCGATGTCATCGACGACACGGACGAAGGCGGCGACGATCAAGACCTTCCGCAGCTCCCGGCCGAGTCATCCGGGTGAGCGTCACCACAGCCATGTCCACTCGGCGCGAGAACGCCGCTGAGGCACCCGTCCCCGTGATCGCTGAGCCGGTTACGCAGTACTGCGGGTGCTGCACCGGCTTCCGTACCATCTGGTGCCCCGACTGCTGCGGCTACGACGGGTGCACCACGTGCCGCCACACCCGGCGCGTGCGTTGCCCCGTGTGCAGCGGTGGCACCTTGCACCCCATCCGGTGGTAGCCGGATGGCTCCTCTCCTTGGAGAGGAGCCATCCACGTCCCCGTGCAGGCATCAGGACGGCTCTACCCTTGCCGTCTCACAACAACCTTGATGGCAGCAGCCCCGGGCTTCCTCCGAGGCAGCGGAGTAACCTCCGCCGGTTCTGCGCGTCGCTGCCGGGGAACTGCCCCAGCTCTGAGCAACGCCCCTCGAATGTGGTCCTGCTCTCGCTCGCTGTGCTGATCAAGAAGCTTGGCCAGCACGGTGTAGGGATCATCGAGTCCCGAGCTACCGCTGTCCGTCATCGCGGCGCCCTCGCTGGCTGCTGGTAGTGATCGGCAACCACGCGGGCCATCGCGCCGATCCGGTCCGCCCCGACCTCCTTCGCAGCGAAGAAGACGTGCCCCCGCACTTCCGGACACTTCGCGGCCAGCGTGAGATGCCGGGAGAGTTCGGCCGGGTCCCGCCACTCGTCAGGCTGCGCCGGATCACCGGCCTTGTACAGCGCCTCACCGACGTACAGCTTCGTCCTGCTGCCCCGCGCCACCTCCGACCACCAGGGCACGAGCACTGCATAATTCGCAGGAACCTGCTGGTCAAGAGGGTGTGCCGACCAGTACAGCTGCGGGCAGATGTAGTCGATCCAGCCCTCGCGGACCCACTTGCGGGTGTCGGCGTAGAGATCGTCGTACGTCTGCACCCCGGCCCGGGTGTCGGAGCCGAGCGGGTCGGTGCCGGCGTTGCGCCACACGCCGAACGGACTGATGCCGAACTCCGTGCCGGGCCGGATCTTCCTGATGCCGGCCGCCATCTCGCGGACCAGCTGGTCGATGTTGTCCCGCCGCCAGTCGGCCCGGACCGCGAAGCCGCCGCCGTAGCGGTCGTAGGCCTCGTCGTCGTCGAAGGTCTGGCCGGCCACCGGATAGGGATAGAAGTAGTCGTCGAAGTGGACGGCGTCGATCTCGTACTTCTCCACCGCGTCGAGCATCGCCCGCTGCACGAAGGCACGGACCTCGGGCAGCCCCGGGTTGTAGTAGAGCTTGCCGCCGTACGACACCACCCAGTCCTCGTGCACCCGGGCGGGGTGCGAAGCGGCCAGCTTGCCGAGGTCCGTGTGGTTGGCGATGCGGTACGGGTTGAACCAGGCGTGCAGCTGAAGGCCGCGGGCGTGGGCCTCTTCGACGGCCGTGCCCAGCGGGTCCCAGCCGGGGTCCTCGCCCTGGGTACCGGTGAGGACCTGCGACCACGGCTCGTACGGCGAGGGCCACAGGGCGTCGGCCGTGGGCCGTACCTGGAGGACCACGGTGTTCAGGTGGGACTTCTCCGCCGCGTCGAGGTGGGCGATCAGCTCGGCGCGCTGCTTCTGCGCGGTCAGCCCCTGCGCGGAGGGCCAGTCCCGGTTCGCCACGGTCGCCACCCACACGCCGCGCATCTCCCGGGCCGCCCGTCGCCGGTCCCGGTCCTTTCCGCCCGCCATGGCGGATCCTGCGGCCATCGCGCCGCCCGAGGCCACGAGTGCCGACAGGGCGGTCACCGTGAACGCCCGTCGTGAGATCCGGGACTTGCGGTGCAGCATCTTCTTCGTACCTCCGTGTGCCGTGGTCAAAGGCCCACCCCGAGACGGATCCGGGCGTACCGGACCATCCCCGCGTCAGCCTTTCATGAGGCACCCGAACGATCGATCAAGCTTCGCCGAAGGTAACGTGCAGGTTTGGAGCAGGCGCCGAACAACGGCGGACCTGCCGCAGTCGTGGATCAGCGAAGGGGACGATGTGACCGGCATCTCCGGAGATATTGCACGCGTCGGCGTGGTGGGCTGCGGCCAGATGGGAGCGGGCATCGCCGAGGTGTGCGCCCGCTCCGGCCTGGACGTGAAGGTCGCCGAGACCACCGGCGAGGCCCTGGAGATCGGCCGTACCCGGCTGCTCAACTCCCTGGCCAAGGCCGCCGAGCGCGGCAAGATCAGCGAGGAGGAGCGGGACGAGACGCAGGCGCGGCTGTCCTTCACCACGGACCTCGGCGAGTTCGCCGACCGTGACCTGGTGATCGAGGCCGTCGTCGAGAACGAGCAGGTGAAGACCGAGATCTTCCAGGTCCTCGACCAGGTCGTGACCCGGCCGGACGCGATCCTGGCCTCCAACACCTCCTCGATCCCGCTGGTGAAGCTGGCGGTCGCCACCTCGCGCCCCGACCAGGTCATCGGCGTCCACTTCTTCAACCCGGCACCCGTGCAGAAGCTCGTCGAGCTGATCCCGGCGCTCACCACCTCCGAGGGCACGATCGCCCGCGCCCAGACCTTCGCCGAGAAGCTGCTCGGCAAGCACGCGATCCGCGCCCAGGACCGCTCCGGCTTTGTCGTGAACGCGCTGCTGATCCCCTATCTCCTCTCCGCGATCCGGATGTTCGAGTCGGGCATCGCCAGCCGCGAGGACATCGACAACGGCATGGAGCTCGGCTGCGCCCACCCGATGGGCCCGCTGAAGCTGTCCGACCTGATCGGCCTGGACACGGTCGCGTCGGTGGCGCAGAGCATGTACGACGAGTTCAAGGAGCCGCTGTACGCCGCTCCCCCGCTGCTGCTGCGCATGGTCGACGCGGGCCGGCTGGGCCGCAAGACGAACTCCGGCTTCTACACCTACGGCTGATTACAGACGGTCAGATTCCGGCCAACCACACGGGCCCGGCACCGATAAGGTGCCGGGCCCGCGTCATTCACACACCGTGTGCGCGCCGGGCCCGCATATGCCCCTCGCACACGCTCCCCACGCGTCCACCAGGCGAGTTCACTTTCCCTGCGCATGCAAGGGATGTGAGACCACTACGGAAAGGAGCGGACTCGTGACCGTCGATCCCGAGCATCCGGTCGTCACTGGAGAACTCGCAGAGTTACGACGTCGTCTCGACGTCGCCTACGCCCGTGTGGAGGGCGGGCTGGCTCTGCTCACCCACCGCACCGAGGAGACCGCCAAGGAGCTCGACGAGCTGAACACCCGGATCAACGCACTGGAACACGCGCGCTGGCCGCTGCCCGCGGTCGCCGCAGTCACCGCCGTGGGTGCGCTCGTCGTGGCGATCTGGCAGGCCGTCGGGCACTAGTTCCGGGGCGTCACTTCAGGGCCGGGCATCCTGACCGAGCCTGAGATGGTGCAGCAGCAGTAACGCGGCCGCCATGTTGGCGGCCGGGACCTCCCCACGGGCGACCATGTCGGGGACGAGCTTGAGAGGCACCCATTCCCGGCGGTCCGACTCGAAGTCGTCCACGGGATGCCCTACGTACTCGCCCTCGTCGGCCCAGTAGATGTGGTGCCGGGCGTCGGTGAGCCCGTTGGAGGGCTCCACGCTCATGAGGTGGTGCAGAGGTCCCGGCCGCCAGCCGGTCTCCTCCTCCAGTTCCCTGGCGGCCGCGCGGACGATGTCCTCGCCGTCCTCGACGACGCCCGCCGCGAGTTCCCACCCCCAGCTGTCGGTGATGAAACGGTGGCGCCACAGAAGGAGGACTTCATTGGCCTCGTTGACCACCGTGGCCACGGCGACCGGCCGCAGCCGTATGAGGAAGTGATCCAGGTGCCGGCCGTCCGGCAGCTCCACGTCTGCCAGGTTGACGGTGAACCAGCGGTTTTCATACACAGTTTGTTCGTTCTGTTTCGTCCACTGCACGGTTCTGCCACCTTCCGTCGAGTAAGTGGCAATATCGCAGCAGGGACTATGAAGGTGTCGGTGTTCGAGTACCGGCCTGCACCGACTTGTAGCGGCCTACAGCGGTACGCGCAGTGCTCCGTCGATGAGTTCGGCGGCCTCGGCCGTGCCCGCACAGCCGTTGCGCACCAGGTGTTCGCGCACCGCCCGGAGTCTGTCGCGCAGGCGCTGGGACTCCATTCCCCGGGCCTGCTCGGCCATCTGCACCGCGATGGCAACCGCCTTGTCCGCGTTGCCCTGACGGAGTTCGATCGTGCTGAGCATGGCCAGCCGGTGCACCCGGCCCCGGTCGTGGGCGGGATTGTCGACGGCCGCCGCGGCGTGCTCCCCCGCCGCCATCAGCTCCCCGAGACTGAGCAGCGCCTCCGCCACCTGGACATTGACCAACCCCGGCTGGACATAGCCGGTTTCGTCGGGTTCGTATCCGCGCCGGATGCGTTCGGCGGCCTGTTCGGCACGACGGATGCAGGACAGGGCACTCGTGCCGTCACCGAGGTGGGCGTACGCCTTCGCCTGCATCGCGTACAGGTCGGAGGCGAGGGCCGGGGTGATGTGCTTGCCGGCGGCCCGCAGCGCGGCCTCCGCGAAGGCGACGGCCTGCCGGAACTCCCGCATGAACAGCGCCTGGTTGACCAGCAGCGCGATCACATACGCGCCGAGTCCCCGGTCCCCACTGGCCTTCGCGAGCCGCAGCGCCTGGTGGAAGTAGCGCTGGGCGAGGCCGTGCGCGTCGGAGTCGTAGGCACAGATGCCCGCGATGGCCACCAACCCGCCCGTCGCCCGGTGGAGTTGACGGCCGGTGGCGTCGGTGTAGCTGCCGCGCAGCAGCGGAGCGGCCTCGGAGTTGAGGAAGCCGACGATCCGGGTGCGGGTCGCCATGCCGCCCGCCTTGCGGTACATCTGCTCGTAGTGGGTCCGGGCGGCACGCAGCATCTCCAGGTCGGCGGGGGTGACCCGGTGCCGGCCACCCCGCGACACGTCGACGTCCTCGGGCGGGTTCTCCCACTCCCAGACGGGCATGACGGCGGGCGTGCCCGTGACCGCCGGGGCGCCCAGGATGTGCGGCCGCTGTTGCTCGTCGGAGCGCCACAGGGCGGTGGCCCGCTCCACGAAGCCGGACAACGAGGTGGTGTGCGCGGCGGACTGCTCACCGGGCACGCCGAGACCGATGTCGTCGAGCGTGACCGTACGGTGCAGTCGGCCGGCGAGCACCTCGCAGATCAGGTCGGGCACCTGGCCGCGCGGCCGCTGCCCCTTCAACCACCGCGCCACGGCGGTGTGTTCGTATCTGAGCGCGAGCCCGCGCGCCCTCCCTGCCTGGTTCACGTGCGCGGCCAGCCCCGCATGCGAGATCCCCGCCTCGTCCAGGATCGCGTCGAGCAGAGTGTTGGGCTGCATATATGCCCCCCGGGTGGCTCGGTGCCGACAGAGTAGTGCGAACCGCTTCACACGGGGTGTGAACGGAGTGCCCGAATCCGCAGCGTGCGCGCGCTGTTGCGGAGAGTTTCCGGCCGGTTGACTGAAATGCCTCGCAAGAGGCCGGCCGGGCCGCCGGCTCCCCCTCGTACAGTGCGGCGGCCCGCTCCCGCGCCGTCCGCCCAGCTGCCTGCCCGACACTCCGTGGCTGGGCGGATGGCGTCTCATCGCCGTCGCGTCAAAGGTGGTTCGTCGGCTGCGGGTTCGTTGTGGCAGGTCGCGTCCCTGGCGGGTGGCAGGCGGGCATCCCTCGATCGTTGCCCAGGACCAGGAGAGCTATGTCGTCCGACTGCCTGCCCCTTGTGTGCCGGAGGACGGCCGTGAAGAGGGTACGCAGGATCGCCTGGGGCGTGATCGGGTGATGTCGTACGCCGATGAGGGCCGCCTGGAGGGAAAAGAACCGGCCTCTCGCGTCCCTCGCGTCCTCGACACCGTCCGTGTACAGGACCAGGGCGTCGCCGGGAAGCAGGGAACCGCAGGGCAGCGGGGTCAGTTCGGCGGGAAGGGGGAAGAGGCCGAGGGGCGGGAGGGGGTCGGCGCGGGCGAGGGGCTCCACGCCCCTGTCGCTCAGCAGATACGGCCAGGGGTGACCGCAGTTGAGGATCGTGATCTCGCCGTCCCTGCCGATCTCCAGCAGCAGGACGGTGACGAACTCCTCGGCATGCTCGTCGTGTGCCCCTTGGCGCAGATGCCGCGCCAGGGCCCGGTCCAGTCTGCCCAGCACCCGCCCAAGGTCGGGTTCGTCGTGCACGGCCTCGCGGAAGCTGCCGAGGACCGCGGCGACGGTGCCGATGGCGGCGATGCCATGGCCGCGCACATCGCCCATCACCGCCCGTACGCCGTGCTCGGTGGCGATGACCTCGTACAGGTCACCCCCGACACAGGCGCTGCGATCCGCGGAGAGCTGGGCGGCGGCGACGTTCAGCCCGCCGATCCGCGCGGGCAGCGGCCGCAGCAGCGCGCTCTGCGCGGCACCCGCGACCTTGCGCACCTGCCGAAGCTCGCGCAGCAGCGCCTGCCGCACATGCACGATGAGCCCCGTGCCCACGGCGAAGAAGACGGCACTGGTGACGACCCGGGCACCGAGGTCGTCGTCCTGCGCGAGCGGACAGGCCAGCTTGTACGAGATCGCCATCGCGCCCCAGGCGGTGGGCAGCCCCCACGCCAGGACCTTGCGGGGAACCCGACCCTTGATGCGGAACATGCCGATGGCCCCCCAATAGGCCCTGACAACGCAGAACGGACCGGCCCCGAAAGGCCGGTCCGATTCTGTC
Source organism: Streptomyces sp. NPDC057623 (assembly GCF_042800355.1). Taxonomy (NCBI): domain Bacteria; kingdom Bacillati; phylum Actinomycetota; class Actinomycetes; order Kitasatosporales; family Streptomycetaceae; genus Streptomyces; species Streptomyces sp. NPDC057623. The sequence continues at coordinate 15,194 of NZ_JBHVGZ010000034.1, read as the reverse complement.
GGGGGATGCCCCGGAAGTACCGGATCACCCAGAGAAGTCACCCTATTGAGTGAGGTGACCGCAACGCGCCCCTTCAGGGGCGCGGGACTGTGTCGATGTGCGGCTCCGCTGCGTGGGCGCGAGCAACCACGATCCCGCCCCCTCTTGGGCGAACTAACCCCGCAGTACAGCCCCCGTACGCTCGCCCGCGAGGGCCACCGCGGCATCCCGAGCCGCCGAAGCCTCGTCCACGGTCAGCGTCCGGTCCCCCGAGCGGAAGCGCAACGCGTACGCGAGCGACTTCTTCCCGTCCCCGAGCTGCTCGTCGTTGACGTACACGTCGAACAGCCGGATCGCCTCGAGGAGTTCACCCGCCCCCTCCCGCAGCGCGGCCTCGACATCGGCGGCCGGCACCGGCTTGTCGACGACGAGGGCGACATCCTGCGTGGCCACCGGGAACGTGGAGATGCTCGGCGCCTGCGGCGCACCGTCGCCGACCTGCTCCAGGGCGTCCAGGTCCAGCTCCATGGCGCCGGTGCGCGCGGGCAGCCCCAGCGCCTTGAGCACCCTCGGGTGCAGCTCACCGGCGTGACCGATGACCCGCTCCCCGCCGTCGGCGGTGATCGCCAGCTCGGCGCACCGACCGGGGTGCCACGGCCCGTACTGCCCGGTCCGCACGATCAGCTCGGCACCGGCTTCCCGCGCGACGACCCGTGCCGCCTCGACCGCGTCGGCCCAGTCGGCCGGACGGCCCTTGCCCCACCAGCCGGCCTGCTCACGCGCACCGGCGAGCACGACGGCGACATGGCGCGGCTGCTCGGGCAGTACGGCGTTCAGCGCGGCGATCTCCTCGTCGGTCGGGCGGCGGTCGACCGGCAGATGCCCGGCGACGCGCCGCTCCGCACGCGGCTGGAAGACCAGACCCGTCTCGAACAGCGCCAGGTCGTGCGAGCCCCGCCCGTCATTGCGGCGCAGCGCACCGAGCAGACCCGGCAGCAGCGACGTACGGAGCGCGGGCTCCTCGTCGTTGAGCGGGTTGACCAGCTTGACGACGCGGCGGGCCGGGTCGTCCGCCGCCAGTCCGAGCTGGTCGAAGACCTGCTCGCTGACGAAGGGGTAGTTCGGCGCCTCGACATAGCCCTCCCCGGCCAGCGCGCGGCCGACCCGGCGGTGCAGCCGCTGGCGGTGGGTCAGCCCACGTCCGGACGGCGGCTTGGGCAGCGTGGAGGGCAGGTTCTCGTAGCCCTCCAGGCGGATGACCTCTTCGGCCAGGTCGTTCGGCTCGAGCAGGTCGGGCCGCCAGGACGGGACGGTGACGATCAGCTCGTCCTGCCCGTACACGTCGCAGCCGATCTGCTGGAGTCGCCGGACGACGGTCTCGCGGCCGTACTCGACGCCCGCGACCTTGTCCGGGTGGTCGGCCGGGACGGTGAGGGTGTGCGGGGCGGACGGCGTGACGACCTCGGTGACACCGGCGTCGGCGGTGCCGCCCGCGAGCAGTACCAGCAGGTCGACCGTGCGCTGGGCCGCTGCCGCGGCGGCCGCCGGGTCGACACCGCGCTCGTAGCGGCGCGACGCCTCCGAGGACAGCTTGTGCCGGCGAGCCGTGCGCGCGATGGCGACCTGGTCGAAGTGGGCGGCCTCGATGACCACGTCGGTCGTCGCGTTCTCCACGTCGTCGTGGTCGGCGATCTCCGTGTGGGCGCCGCCCATGACGCCCGCGAGGCCGATCGGACCGCGCTCGTCGGTGATGACCAGGTCCTCGGCGTGCAGTTCGCGCTCGACGTCGTCGAGGGTGACGAGCCGCTCGCCCTCCTCGGCCCGGCGCACCCCGATGGTGCCGTGGACCAGGTTGCGGTCGTAGGCGTGCAGCGGCTGGCCGAGCTCCATCATCACGTAGTTGGTGACGTCGACGGTGAGCGAGATCGGGCGCATGCCGACCTTCTGCAGCCGGCGCTGGAGCCAGATCGGGGAGCGCGCCTCGGGGCTGAGGCCGGTCACCGTGCGGGCGGTGAAGCGGTCACAGCCGATCGGGTCGGAGACCTGCACCGGGTAGCCGAAGGCGTTGGGACCGGGCACGTCGAGCAGGGCCGGGTCGCGCAGCGGGAGGCCGTAGCCGATGGCGGTCTCGCGGGCGACGCCGCGGATGGACAGACAGTCGCCGCGGTTGGCGGTGACGGCGATGTCCAGGACCTCGTCGACCAGCTCCAGGAGCTCGATGGCGTCCTTGCCGACCTCGGTCTCCGGCGGCAGCACGATGATGCCGTGGGTGCCGTCGTCGCCCATGCCCAGCTCGTTGCTGGAGCAGATCATGCCGTGCGAGACACGGCCGTAGGTCTTGCGCGCGGCGATCGCGAAGCCGCCGGGCAGCACCGCGCCCGGGAGTACGATCACGACCTTGTCGCCGACCTGGAAGTTCCGGGCGCCGCAGATGAGCTCCTGGGGCTCGCCGGTGCCGTTGGCCTGGCCGACGTCGACGGTGCAGAAGCGGATCGGCTTCTTGAACTCCGTCAGCTCCTCGATGGTCAGCACCTGGCCGACGACGAGCGGGCCCTTGAGGCCGTCGCCGAGCTGCTCGACGGTCTCGACCTCCAGACCGGCCGAAATGAGCTTGGCCTGGACGTCACGGCCGGTCTCGGTGGCCGGCAGGTCGACGTACTCCCGCAGCCAAGAAAGCGGGACCCGCATCAGATCTCCATCCCGAACGGCCGGGTGAACCGGACGTCACCCTCGACCATGTCTCGCATGTCCTCGACGTTGTGGCGGAACATCAGCATCCGCTCGATGCCGAACCCGAAGGCGAAGCCGCTGTACTTCTCCGGGTCGACACCGCAGGCGGTGAGCACCCGCGGGTTGACCATGCCGCAGCCGCCGAGCTCGATCCAGCCCTCGGAGGAGCAGGTACGGCAGGGGCGGTCGGGGTTGCCGACGGACTCGCCGCGGCAGACGTAGCACACCATGTCCATCTCGGCGGACGGCTCGGTGAACGGGAAGAAGTTCGGCCGCAGCCGGGTCTTCATGCCCTCGCCGAACAGGGCCTGGACCATGTGGTCCATGGTGCCCTTGAGGTCGGCCATGGTCAGGCCCTCGTCCACGGCCAGCAGCTCGACCTGGTGGAAGACCGGGGTGTGCGTGGCGTCCAGCTCGTCGGTGCGGTACACGCGGCCGGGACAGATCACGTAGACCGGCAGCTCACGGTCGAGCAGCGAGCGGACCTGCACGGGCGAGGTGTGGGTGCGCAGCACGACACCGGAGTCGCCGCCGCCGTCGGAGCCCTCGATGAAGAAGGTGTCGGCCTCGCCGCGGGCCGGGTGGTCCGGGCCGATGTTCAGGGCGTCGAAGTTGAACCACTCGGCCTCGACCTGCGGGCCCTCGGCGACCTCGTAGCCCATGGCCACGAAGACGTCCTCGATGCGCTCCGACAGGGTGGTGAGCGGGTGGCGGGCGCCGGCCGGCAGGCGGTCGTACGGCAGCGTGACGTCCACCGCCTCCTCGACCAGTACCCGCTGGTCGCGCTCGACCTCCAGCTCCGCCTGGCGGGCGGCGAGGCCCTTGTTCACGGCGCCGCGGGCCTGGCCGACCAGCTTGCCGGCGGCTGCCTTGGCCTGCGGGGGCAAAGCGCCGATCTCCCGGTTGGCGAGCGCCAGCGGGGACGTGCCGCCGGTGTGGGCGACCTTGGCCTCCTGGAGCGCTTCGAGGGAGTCCGCGGCGGCGAAGGCGGCGAGCGCCTCGTCCCGCATGCGCTCGATCTCTTCCGGTTTCAACGCCTCGACCTCGACAGGGTCGTACGACTTATTCGGTGCCGACATCTCTTCCCGTGCTTCCGGTTGGCTGGCTGAAGTGCCCCGTCTCGACCTGGAGACGATCCGTCTCTGGTTTTGGACGCAAAGGTGCCAATGGCCGAGTCTAACGGGGTTGGGGTAAGCGAATGCGCCCGTGGGGCTCGGTCCGGGTCTCAGGTGAGATACGCCGGTGCCGCCACGGGCAACGTAAATCGGAACTGCGCGCCGCCGCCGGGGGCGCGGCCGACCTCGATGGCACCGCCGTGTGCCTCGACGATGCCCTTGACGATGTAGAGCCCGAGGCCCGTGCCGCCGCGCTTGCTGCCCCGCCAGAAGCGGGTGAAGACGCGGTTCATGGACTCCTCCGGGATGCCGGGCCCCTCGTCGCTCACCGTGACCGACGTGCCGGTGTCCTCCCCCTCGCGGGGGGACGCGGTGGCCGTGATGTCAATGGTGACCGTTCCGTCGCCGTGCCGCACCGCATTTTCGATGAGGTTGCTGAGCACCTGGTCGATCTTGTCGGGGTCGGCCCACAGGTCGGGCAGCGGCTGCTCGATGCGCAGCAGGAACCGGTCGGCGGGCTGGCCGGCGGCGACGTACGCCTGGATGTGCCGCCCCACGGCCGCGCCGATGTCGACGGGCTGGCGGCGCACCTCCAGCCTCCCGCTGTCGATCCGGGAGATGTCGAGCAGCTCGGCGATGAGCCGGGTGACCCGGTCGGCGTCGGCGTCGACGGTCTCCAGCATCAGCCGCTTCTGGTCGTCGGTGAACCGTGCCCACTTGGCGAGGAGGGTGGCGGTGAAGCCCTTGACCGAGGTGAGCGGCGAACGCAGCTCGTGCGCGACGGTGGCGATCAGTTCGGCGTGGCTGCGCTCGGTGCGCCGGCGGGCCTCGGTGTCGCGCAGCGAGACGACGACGCGGCGGACGGGGCCGGTCGGCTCGGCACGGACGTACCGCACCGAGACGAGCACCTCACGCCCGCCCGGGAGGAGCAGATTGCGCTCGGGCTGCCGTCGCCGGATGGCGAGCCCGCCGTACGGGTCGGTCAGCTGCCACCAGCGCCGCCCCTCCAGGTCCTCTAACGGCAGGGCCTTCTCCAGCCGCTGCCCGAGGGCGTCGGCGGCGCGGACGGCGGTGATGCGCTCGGCGGCGGCGTTGAAGCACACGACGTGCCCCTGCTCGTCGGCGACGACAAGGCCGTCGGGCAGGTCGTCGGGATCGATGCCGAGCCCGGCCGGATCACCGGGCCGGGACGCGGACGGCCGCTGCACCTCCCGTGCCCCAGGTGCGCTGCTCGTGCCGACACTCATCCCCGTACCCCACCTCTCACGACGGCTTTGGGGCCCCCGAGCTGGTCACCCTACTAGCTCTCGGTGACGGTGCGGCACCCTCCGGAGGCGCGCTGTGCACGGGCCGACGCATAGAGACATACGGCGGCGGCGGTGGCGAGGTTCAGGCTCTCGGCCTTCCCGTGGATCGGGACGCGCACGACGGCGTCGGCCAGCGCGCGGGTCTCCTCCGGAAGCCCCCAGGCCTCGTTGCCGAACACCCAGGCGGTGGGCCCGCCCATGCTCCCCTTGTCGAGCTCGTCGTCGAGATCGTCCGTCCCCGCCCCGTCGGCGGCGAGGATCCGCACCCCGGCGTCCTGGAGCCCGGCCACGGCCCGCTCCACGGGGATCCCGACGGCGACGGGCAGATGGAACAGCGAGCCGACGGAGGCCCGCACGGCCTTGGGGTTGTAGAGATCGACGGAGGCGTCGGTCAGCACGACGGCCTCGGCCCCGGCGGCATCGGCGCACCGCAGCACGGTGCCGGCGTTCCCGGGGTCCCGCACATGGGCGAGGACGGCCACGAGCCTGGGCCGGGCGGCGAGGATCTCCTCGAACGGGGTGTCGATGAACCGGCAGACACCGACGAGCCCCTGCGGTGTGACGGTGGTGGAGATGTCGGCGATCACCTGCTCCGCGGCAAGGTGCACTCGGGCGCCCGCGGCCCGCGCCTCGCCGATGATGTCGGCGTACCGTTCCGCGGCGTCCGGCGTGGCGAACAGCTCCACCAGGGTGTCCGAGTGCCCGGCCGCTTCCCGCACCGCCTGCGGTCCCTCGGCCAGAAACAGCCGCTCCTTGCCCCGGAAGTTCCGCTTGCCGAGCCGCCGGGCGGCCAGGACTCGGGGGGAACGGGGGGAGATCAGCTCGGGGGCGCCGGAAGGCATGGGGCTCACTTTCAAGGGATCTTTCCGCCAACACAACGGACCCGCGGGTAAAACCCACGGGTCCGTTCAGTCACGTCGGTTCAACCGAGCGCAGTGGTCACGCAGCCTTGGGCGCGTTGACGTCGCTCGGCAGCGCCTTCTGGGCGACCTCGACCAGCGCCGCGAAGGCGTTGGCGTCGTTGACGGCCAGCTCGGCGAGGATCTTGCGGTCGACCTCGACGTTCGCGGCCTTCAGACCCTGGATGAAGCGGTTGTACGTGATGCCGTTGGCGCGGGCAGCGGCGTTGATGCGCTGGATCCACAGCTGGCGGAAGTCACCCTTGCGCTTCTTGCGGTCGTTGTAGTTGTAGACCAGCGAGTGGGTGACCTGCTCCTTGGCCTTGCGGTACAGGCGCGAACGCTGACCGCGGTAGCCGGAGGCCGCCTCGAGGATCGCCCGGCGCTTCTTGTGGGCGTTGACTGCCCGCTTGACGCGTGCCACTTTTAACTCCTTGTAGCGGGGCCGTGGTTGGACTCACACGGCCCGGTATCGATTGGGTCCCGGTCCAGACGTACGGCGCTCGGTCGAAGCGCCGCGTACGTCACTTGCCGAGAAGCTTCTTGATCTTCGCGGCGTCGCCCGGGGCCATCTCGGCGTTGCCGGTCAGGCGGCGCGTCACGCGGGACGACTTGTGCTCGAGCAGGTGGCGCTTGCCGGCGCGCTCACGGAGCACCTTGCCGGAGCCGGTGATCTTGAAGCGCTTGCTGGCACCGCTGTGCGACTTGTTCTTCGGCATAGCGCCGTTCTCTCCTCGTCGGTGGCGTTCCGGTGCCCGGTCGTGAAACCGGGCACGGTGGAACGTCGCTCTTTGTATCGGTTACGTCCTGGGGACTCGCGTCCCCCGGGATCACGCCTCGGCGGAAGCCTCGGCAGAGACCTCGGTCTCCACGGCGTCGGACTCCGCGGCGCCCTCGGACTCCGCGGCGTTCTGCGACTTGCCGGGGTTGGCCTTCGCGTCGGCCTTGCGGGCTTCCTGCGCCTGGCGGGCCTCGGCCATCGCCTCGGTCTTCTTCTTGTGCGGACCGAGAACCATGATCATGTTTCGGCCGTCCTGCTTCGGGTTCGACTCCACGAACCCGAGGTCCTCGACGTCCGTCGCGAGACGCTGCAGCAGTCGGTAGCCCAGCTCGGGCCGGGACTGCTCGCGACCACGGAACATGATCGTGATCTTGACCTTGTCGCCCTGCTTGAGGAACCGGACGACGTGACCCTTCTTGGTGTCATAGTCGTGCGGGTCGATCTTCGGCCGGAGCTTCATCTCCTTGATGACCGTGTGCGCCTGGTTCTTGCGCGCCTCACGGGCCTTCATGGCCGACTCGTACTTGAACTTCCCGTAGTCCATGAGCTTGCAGACGGGCGGACGGGCGTTCGCCGCGACCTCGACCAGGTCCAGGTCGTACTCCTGCGCAAGCTCCAGTGCCTTGGCCAGCGGGACGATGCCCACCTGCTCGCCACTGGGACCGACAAGTCGCACCTCGGGAACGCGAATCCGGTCGTTGATGCGGGGCTCGGCGCTGATGGATCCTCCTCGGTTAGCACCACACGGCGGTCTGGCGGACAGCCGCGTATGTCTTTTTCATAAGACCTAACCGCGCCGAAGCACAAAAAATGCCCCGGACGATCACAGGCGGGGCTCCAAAACACTGCCGGAGCACCGCCGCGATGACGCGGGGCGCGATTTCGGGCGACTCCATCGTCCGTACGGAACGATGGTGGCCGCCTGACCGGGTGACCCGCCGCCCCGGAGGACGGTCAGGTGGGAAGTCGGAGCCTCCACTTGTGGGCTGGGCAGTAGCTGTCCAGCCGGTCGTTACACAAGGTTAGCAGCTACCCGGGGGTGGTGCTAATCCGTGTACACCGGGGCCTATCGTGTGGGACATGAGTGACACCCCTGCCGAGTCCGCCGAGTCTGCCGCGGGCCCCGACTTCGACGAGATGACCCGCGACATCGCCGAGGTCCCCGCCGTCGAGGTGATCGTGACGGTCGCCGTCAACCTGATGAGCGCCGCCGCCGTGAAGCTCGGTCTGACCGAGGAGGGCGACAAGCACAAGGACCTGGACGAGGCCCGCAAGCTGGTGCACGCCCTCGCCGGTCTGCTGGACGCCAGCACGACCGAGATCAGCTCCTTCCACGCGGCGCCGCTGCGCGACGGCCTGAAGTCGCTCCAGCTGGCCTTCCGTGAGGCGTCGATCGTCCCGGACGAGCCCGGCCAGGGACCGGGCGAGAAGTACACCGGCCCGGTCTACGGCTAGCTCATCCTCGTACATACAGGGGCTCGCCCGGCGGCGTCGTCCCGGCCGGCAGCAGTGCCAGGTCGAGACCGCGCACCAGGCGGGCCCTCAGTGTCTCGTCCGCGGCCAGCCGCTCGGCGACGGCGCGGGCGGCCCGGGCGGGTGCGGCGGACCCGTCCAGCACGAGGGCGAGGGTGCCGTCGGCCTGCCCCGGCCCGAGGTGGGCGCTGAGCACGGAGGACTCGGCGACCACCGCGGCCCGCACCGCCGCCCGCACCGCCGGGTCGGCCAGCGGGTCGGTCGTGGTCCGGCCCTCGGCCAGCGCGAGCAGCGAGCGGCCCGTCAGCTCGTAGGGCACCGGCCCGGCCAGGTCCAGCACGATCGTGTCCGCCTTCTCGTGCGCCGCGGCCTGGAGGGCCTGGTGCAGCGGTACGGCGACGGGGCGGGCCGCCGGGTCCCAGCGGGCGAGCGAGTCGGTGGACGTGAAGGCGGGCAGAGCGACGCGATCGCCGGCCTTGAGGGTCGGTACGGCCATGTCGCTGGTCTTCTCGCGGCGCAGCCCGTTCTCGTCCTCCTCGACCTCGCCGAGCACGGCCACGACGGGGACGAGCAGCCGGGCCTCCTTGAGGGCCTCCAGGACCGGGCCCTCGGCCGTGCGGTCCTCCGCCCAGGCGGCGAGCGCGGCGCTCAGCCGGGGGGAGGCGGAGCCGTCGTCGTCGGAGAAGGGAGAGTCGGGAATGTTCTTGTTCGCCACGGTCACCGACCCTATCGGGGGGATGCTGCTGCGCTTGTGCGGGCCCGGAAACCCGGCTGTGACGCGTTTCACCGGAATCTCAGATTTCCCTGACGCACATCTAACGTCCGTCTAACCGCCCGCACAGTCGCCGCCCCGACGATCGCGGCATGGAGTCCTCCAGAGCCCGCCGCGGCCGCCGCGCTCGTGCGACCGGATGCCGCTCGCTGCTGTACGGCGCTCTCGCCACCGTCGCCGTTCTGGGGGCCACGGCCGCCGGGACCGTCTACGTGCAGGCGCGGGCGCACTCCGGGACGGGCGCCGTATCGTCGGCGGCGACGCCGTCGGCGAGCGAGGAGGCTTCGGTGGAATCGGTGGCGCGGCCGACGGTGGACCACGACGAGCTGCTGGCGACGGCCATGGAGGCGGTGGACGTCCCCGAAGGCGTCGAGGTGGCGGTGGCGGTGCTGGACATGGCGTCCGGCGCGAGCGCCTCGTACGGGGACGGTGTCTTCGACACGGCGAGCATCGTCAAGGTCGACATTCTGGCGGCGCTGCTGCTTCAGGCGCAGGACGCGGGGCGGCGGCCGACGGCGACGGAGAGGTCGTACGCCACCGCGATGATCGAGAACAGCGACAACGCCTCCGCGTCGGAGCTGTGGCGGGCGATCGGGCAGGCGGAGGGGCTGGACGCCGCGAACGAGCGCCTCGGGCTCACGGGGACCGAGGGCGGTGACGGGATGCTGTGGGGGCTGACGCAGACCACCGCCGCCGATCAACTCCGGCTGCTGCGGCAGGTGTTCGGGGAGGACTCGGAGCTGAGCGCCGCCTCGCGGGCGTATCTGGGCGGGCTGATGGGACAGATCGCCGTGGGCCAGCGGTGGGGGGTGTCGGCGGCGGCCGACGGCTCCGGGTGGGCGCTGAAGAACGGATGGCTGCCGCGTACGGCGACCGGGCTGTGGGACATCAACAGCATCGGCCGGGTCACGGTCGACGGCCGCGACTGTCTGGTGGCCGCGCTGTCGGACGGCAACTCGACGCAGGCGGCGGGGATCGCGCTGGTCGAGGCGGCGTCGGTGGCGGCGGTGTCGGTGTTCGCCGCGCAGGACGCGACCGCGGCCGTTTCCTAGAAGTCTGGGCGTGCGCGTCGGCCGCGCCACAGTACGACCGCCCACACCAGCAGGAGGGCACCGGCGCCGCCCGCGAGCGGGGCGGTCCAACCGGAGGCGTCGTCCCCCGACTCGGCGGCGTCAGGGCCCGCGCCGAAGTACTCCTCGCCGTAGGCCGCCGGCTTGAGGTTCTCCCGCTCCGTGCGGGCGGCCTCCTTGATGGCGGCGGCCGGGTCGATGAAGCCGTAGCCGCGGGAGTCGTCCCTGCCGTCGGCCGGGGGGTTGCGGGCCGTGTCCTCCAGGAGCTTCTTGATCTGGGCCGGGGTCAGGCCGGGGTGGGCGCCCTTGACCAGGGCCACCGCGCCGGACACGAACGCGGCGGCGGCGCTGGTGCCCCAGCCCTCGTAGTACTTGTGGTCGGGGTCGGCGATGACGACCTTGTCGCCGGGGGCGCTGACCGTGGCGTACCAGCGGCGGGTGGAGAAGGAGGCGCGGGTGCCGAACTTGTCGACGGCGGTCGCGGCGATGACGCCCGGGTAGGCGGCCGGGTACGAGATGTGGTCGCCCTTCTCGCCGCCGTTGCCGGCCGAGGCGACGACGACGGCGCCCTTCTTCAGCGCGTACTGGACGGCCTCGTCCTCGCCGGCTTCGGGGTGGGCGGACTTGGAGTCGTCGCCGAGGGAGAGGTTGATGACGTCGGCGCCGTGGTCGGCGGCCCAGCGGATGCCTTCGGCGAGCGCGTTGCCCCGGGTGCTGCGGGCCTTGGAGCGCGCGGGGTCGCCGTCCTCCAGGATGACGCGGACGGGGAGGATCTTTGCCTCGGGGGCGATGCCCATGACGCCGTCGCCGTTGTCGGTGCCGTGTCCGTGGCCGGCGATGATGCCGGCCATCGCTGTGCCGTGCCGGGCCCAGGCGCGGTCGCCGCGTTCGGCTCCGAAGCCGACCATGTCCTTGCCTTCGAGGACGTTGCCGGCGAGGTCCGGGTGGTCGCTCTCGACGCCGGTGTCGAGGACGGCGACGGTGACGCCCGCGCCCTTGGTGGTCCGCCAGGCCTCTTCGGTGTGCATGGCGTCCAGGGCCCACTGCTGGGCACGTATGGAGTCGGCGTGCGCGGCGGTGGACGGCAGGACGGCGAGGCAGGCGCCGAGCAGGACGGCGAGGGGGCCGGTCGGCCGGGTCATGAAGGTCTTCACAGCTCTGGTCACGGCGCCGGGCGTCGCACTGTTCACCCCGGGGTGCGGGGCGGGGCTCATGCCGCTGTTCATGACGACTGCTCCGTGGACGGGCCGACGTTCTTGCGCAGGGCGCGTTCGACGCGGTCGGCGAGGCCCTGTGCCTCGTGGCCGAGGCCGGCCTGGGCGACGGCCGTGGTGTCGCCGGACCGCATGGCCTCCTCGGCGGGCTCGGGCTCGTCGACGGTGCGGCCGTCGGCCCAGCCGGAGACCGCGTAGACGACGACCGGGGCGTCGGTCAGGACGGAGATGGTCCAGGAAGCGCGCTGTTCGTCGCCGAATCCGGCGGCCAGGGTGCCCTTCGGGGCGTAGGGGCGGGGCATCAGGTCCGTACGGCGGTCGAGGCCCTCTTTGGTGACGCTGGTGTCGAGTGAGCGCATGGCGGCGGCGTCGGCGTCGGTGAAGAGCAGGCCGACGGTGGTGACGTAGCTCTGGGTGGCGTCGATGTAGGTGGCGCGCAGGAGCCGTTCGCAGCCGACGGGGGCGAGGGTCCTGCGCAGGAGCGGGTCGAAGGCGCTCGCGCAGCCGGTGTCCGGGGCGACGGCGATCCGCGTCCAGACCCGGTCGGCGCCGCCGGGTCCGGCACCCTGCCCGGTCACGCTGGGCGGGAACAGCTGGTCGACGGGGATGCTGTGCCACAGGTTTCCGGCCGCGGCGAAGGTGTCCTGCGCGTCGCCGTCGCCCGAGTCGCCGATCAGCCAACTCCCGGTCGCGGCCCCGCCGATGAGTCCCAGCCCGAGCACGACACAGGCGGCCGCCGCGGCGATCCGCGGGCGGAAGCGCCCGCCGAGGGGCCGGGGTCGCGCCTGCTCGTCGTACCCCTCGGGCTGCCCGAACGACACAACGGGCCGCCCGCTCCCCGGAGCCCCGCCCGGCGCCATCGGGGCGCTCCAGGAGAGGGACGGGTCGGGCGCGAACGCGGCGGTGCCGTGGCCGTGCGGCGAGTGGTCGGCGGTGCGGGAGGGTCCGGCGGGCGCCCGGCCCGTGTACCCGGGGGCCACCGGTCCGTCACCGGTCGCGGGCTCGCGCACGGGTCGCTGCGGGGGCAGCGGGACGGAGGCGGGGCGACGAGGCGGCTCGGCGGGGGCGGAGCCGGGGCGGGCGGCCGGCTGCGGGGGCATGCCCACGGCGCCCCGGGCGGGTGGGGTGGCCGGCTGCGGGGGCGGACCGGGAGTACCCCGCGCGGGCCCGGTGGCCTGCTGCCGAGGCAGACCGGCGGATCCCTGCGCCGGACCGGAGCCGGACCGTGCGGGCGCGCCCGTCGGGCCCGCTGTGGTGGGCCGGGGGTTGCCGGACCCGGGGGCCGGGGCCGCCGGGATCGGCCGGAGGCGGAAGGTGGTCTCCGCCGCAGTCTCGGCGGGGGCGCCCGGACGGCGGGGCGGCGAGGGCCGGTCGGCCGGGCGGGGCGGTGTGCCGCCGGTCGCGGGCTGGGCGGCGCTGTGGCGGTGGGGCGGTCCGCCGCTCTCCGCCTGCCCGGCCGAGGGCGGCGCGTCCGGGAAGCGGGCGGACGCCCGGGGCGGTGGCGGAGCCATGGGTGCGCTGTCTTCCGAGGTCGGGACGCGCAGGTCCGGGAGGGGCTGCGCGCCGGAGGCGGCCAAGGAGCCGGGGGTGTCCGTCTGCCCGCCTCGCGCGTCGTCGGGCGGCAGCGGGTCGGTGGGTCTCGGCGGGGTCGCGGGGCGGGGCGGGAGGGAAGGCGGTGGGGGTGTTCCCGGGCGTGGGGGGATGGGGGCGCGCCGCGCTTCCGTGCTCATGCACCCCCCGTTTCCTCATGTCCCGGGCCCGATCCCGTACGCGGGCCGTTGTTCCGTGTTCCCCGCCCGGCCCGGCACGGACTCGTCCGACCAGGCACGCATACCCGCACCGGAGGAGCGTCATCCCGGCGGGATGTGCGCCCGGGAACGTTCCCCACATGCGTGCGCGTCACTCTACGGGTTGACCCCGGGCGAACGGGAACCAGTCCTGGACCCCGTGTGCATCTGCCCGGAACATCCCCCTACCCTGCGGTAATCCTGCATGGCAGGCTTCGTTCATGACTGCGCGCGCCGCCGACCGGGCCCGTTACGACCGGGCCACCGCCCATCTCGACGCCCCTCTCGCGATCGTGGACCTGGACGCCTTCGACGCCAACGCGGACGATCTCGTCCGCCGGGCCGGAGGAAAGCCGATCCGTGTCGCCAGCAAGTCCGTGCGCTGCCGGGCCCTGCTCGAACGCGTCCTCGCGAAGGACGGCTTCGCGGGTCTCATGTCCTTCACCCTCGCCGAGTCCCTGTGGCTGGCGCGCTCCGGGTTCGACGACGTCATGCTCGCCTACCCGTCCGCCGACCGGGCCGGTTTCGCCGAGCTGACGAGTGATCCCAAGCTCGCCTCCGCCGTCACCGTGATGATCGACGACCCGGCGCAGCTCCGGCTGATCGACGAGGCCCGGGACGGCGGGCGGGAAGTGGTGCGGGTCTGCCTGGAGTTGGACACCTCGCTGAAGCTGCTCGGCGGGCGGGTGCGCGTCGGCGCCCGGCGTTCGCCGTTGCACTCCCCCGGGCAGGTCGCCGACATGGCCCGGTTCGTCGCCGGGCGGCCGGGGTTCGAGGTGGTCGGGATCATGGCCTACGAGGGTCATATCGCCGGGGTCGGGGACTCCGTGGCGGGGCGGCCGCTGCGGTCGCGGGCCGTGCGGCTGATGCAGGCCGCCGCCCGCCGGGAGCTCGCCGAGCGGCGGGCCGAGGTGGTGCGGGCGGTGCGGGCCGTGGCGCCGGGGCTGGAGTTCGTCAACGGCGGCGGGACGGGCAGTGTGCAGTTCACGGCCGCCGAGGACTGCGTCACGGAGATCGGGGCCGGGTCGGGGCTGTATGTGCCGCGGCTGTTCGACAACTACACGTCCTTCAGCGGGCGTCCGGCCGCGCTGTTCGCGCAGCCCGTCGTGCGCCGGCCGGGGGTCGGGGTGGTGACCGTCCTGGGCGGCGGGTATCCGGCCTCGGGCGCGGCGGGACCCGACCGGCTGCCGGTGCCGTATCTGCCGGAGGGCCTGCGCTACGACCCCCAGGAGGGGCCCGGTGAGGTGCAGACGCCGCTGATGGGCTCCCCCGCCGACGATCTGCTGCTCGGCGACAAGGTGTGGTTCCGGCATGCCAAGGCGGGTGAGCTGTGCGAGCGGTTCGACACGCTGCATCTCGTCGAGGGCGACGCGGTGACAGCGGCGGTGCCGACGTACCGGGGCGAGGGCCGAACCTTCCTGTAGCCACGTCCCGCGTCGCTCACTGCGACGTGGACCGGATGCCCTTGGTCAGGAGGTCCATGTCGGCCAGTGGCGGCCCGTCCTCGCCCGCGTCGAAGACGTAGCGGACGATGACCGGCGCCTCGGTGCCGACGCGGGACGGGAAGGCGAGTGACTGGACGTAGCCGCCCGGTCCCTCGGCCGTCCTGACCCGCCAGCGCACGAGGTAGCCGGCGCGGCCCGCCACCTGGGCCGGGCCGGACCTGACGACCTGGTGTGACTCGATGCCGCCGAAGGGGCGCCGGCCGATGCCGTCACGGTGATAGGCGTCGTCGGCCGCGTCCTGGATGTCGGCCTCGGCGAGGGCCTCGGGGGAGGTCCCGTCGCCCGCTGCGGCCGTGCGCGAGCTGACCTTGCCGTGTCGGCAGTAGCCGCGGTCGCCGGGGCATTCGTAGGTGCCGTCCGTGGTCATGAGGATGTCGGCCTCGGTGGCGTTCCGCGGCCTGACCCAGCCGGTGAGCAGCGGCAGGGTGATGCCGTTGAGCTGGTCCACCACGACGGCCGGGTCGTCGGCGGAGGGCTCCGAAGTGGACTCGGACGGGGTGGGGGTGGGCGGGTCGGTGGCCGGCTCCGGGGGTGTGGACTGCGAGGTGGCGAGCGTGGGTGC
>NZ_JBHVGZ010000033.1:97949-106102 GCF_042800355.1 Streptomyces sp. NPDC057623 | reverse complement strand
GCTTTTGCCAGGAGGTGCCGTGTCTTGACACCGGACTCTGCGGGCGGACACCCCCCGACGCGTCCCCTTGCCGCCGTACGCGGCCGCCGGGTCCGTGGGTGGCATGCGCCATCCCTCGACGCTGCCCCTCGCCGCCGTCGGCGTGTGCGGGCCGGGGCGTGGGTATGCGCTGTCCGTCGGCGGGTCCCCAAGCCGCCGTACGCGGCTGCCGTGCCGCGCCATCCTCCGGCGCTGCCCCTCGCTGCCTTACGCGGGTGCGGGCCCGTGGGGGGCGTGCTGGTGCGCGGCATCCCTGGAGGTGTCCCCTTGCCGCCGTGCGCGGGTGCGGGTGTGTTCTATGGGGTGTTCGGTCTGGCTCCTGTGCGCAGCCATGCTGCCAGGAGGGTGATCGCGGTTCCTGCGGCTGCCCATGCCGAGAGGACCAGGAGTGAGCTGGTTGTGTCGTTGCCCTTGAAGTAGGCGATCGAGCGGGTTGCCCATGTTCCCGCGCCTGGCGGTAGGGCTGGGCCGATGTCTCGCCAGAACGGTGGGAGCAGTGGGGGTGGGAGGGCGCCGCCCGCGCTCGGGTTGCCCAGGATGACGATGATCAGGATGACCAGGCCGATGCCGGCCAGGCCGAAGATGGCCTGGAAGGCGAGGGTGGCCGCGCCTACCGCGAAGATGATCAGGGCGCCTACTCCCCAGAGGGCGGCGACGCTGCCGGGTAGTGCGTCCAGGACGGGGCCGACGATCAGGGCGCCGCCGAGTCCGCCGACGAGGGCGACCACGGCCATGGCGATCAGGCGGATCAGTGAGCGTCTCGGGGTGGGGCGGCCGGCGCCCGAGCTGATCGTCATGATCGATGCGCAGAGGTAGCCGCCCACGCACCAGCCCACGGTCACGTAGAAGGACGTGAGGCCGTTGGCGTCGTGCGGGTCGGCCGGGGCCACGTCGAGGGTGCGGAGGGTGCGGGCCTCGGATTTCTCCAGGGTGGTGAGGAGGGATTCCAGGGTGGTGGCCAGGACTCTGCCGCCTCCGGTGGCCACCAGGAGGGTGTCTGTGGTGCCGGTCGGGTTGATCAGCAGGGCGCCGTCGATGTCGCGGTTCAGGATCTGCTTCCGGGCTGTCGTGGCATCGGACACGGCGCGGGGGGCCAGGGGGGAGCCGGGCAGGTTCTTCAGGCGGTCCACCGTTTGCTGGGCGGCTACCTCGGGGGCCACTACTGCGATGGGTACGTCCTTGGGCTTGGGGTCGTGGAGCGCTCCCACGTAGGAGGCGATGAAGAGCAGGGCGAGGACGACCACGCCGGTCACGAGCAGGGTGGCTCGTGGGGTGACGGCGTCCTTCACTTCGGCGAGGAAGGGGCTGTGGGGGGTGTCGGCGCCGGGGGGCTGCTTCATGCCCCCACGGTCGGGGGCCCGGGGCCTTTGCGCAGGTGGGGGGCGGCCGAACGGATGTCGTACGGATGTTCGAGAAACGGTCCGGAAATGGTCTATGGTGGGGGTGGGGGAGTTGGGAACTGATGTTCGAGAGTTGGGGTCCGGTCGGGTCTCGGGATGGTGAGTCGGGAGGTGCGTGTGCCGGGTTTCACGCATCTGCACACCGTTTCCGGGTTCTCCCTGCGGTACGGCGCCTCGCATCCGGAGCGGCTGGCCGAGCGCGCCTCCGAGCGGGGCATGGATGCCCTGGCGCTCACCGACCGGGACTTGCTCGGGGGTGCGGTTCGGTTCGCCAAGGCCTGTGCGGCGGCGGGGGTGCGGCCGTTGTTCGGGGTGGAGCTGGCCGTGGAGGAGTTCGGGCTCCCGGGGGCGGGGGAGTCCGCGGGGCAGCGGCGTCGGGTTCCGGTACGGGGCGGTGTTTTTGTCGATGAGTCGATGCCTCGGGTCACCTTTCTCGCCCGGGACGGGGCCCGGGGGTGGGCCGATCTGTGCCGAATCGTTTCTGCTGCGCATGCCGGTGAGGGGTCGCCGCTGCTGCCACGGGGGGACAACCGGGGGGACGGCCTGATCGTCCTGCTCGGTGTCGAGTCCGATGTGGGGCGTGCGCTTGCCGCCGGTCGTCCTGATCGGGCGGCCAGGCTGCTCGAGCCCTGGCGGGAGGTCTACGGGGACTCCCTGCGGCTGGAGGCCGTATGGCACGGGCGCGAGGGCACCGGGCCGGGGTCGCTGAGGCTGGCCGCCCGTACCGTCGGCTTCGCCGCCGAGCAGCGGGTGCGGCCCGTGCTGAGCAATGCCGTCCGGTACGCGGACCCCGGTCTGGGGCCGGTCGCCGATGTGCTGGACGCCGCACGGCGGCTCGTGCCCATCGACTCCACCAAGGAGCTGGACTCCGGTGAGGCCTGGCTCAAGGGTCCGGGGGAGATGGCGCGGGTCGCCGAGCGGGTCGTCGAGGCGGCGGGCTTCCGGCGTGATGCCGCGTACCGGCTGCTGGAGCAGACCGGGGCTGCCGCTGCCGAGTGTCTGGTCGATCCCGAGGACGATCTCGGTATCGGCACCGTTCACTTCCCCGAGCCGTATCTCGTCGGTGCCGGGCAGCGCACCGCCCAGCGGGCGCTCGCCTCGCGGGCGGTGGCGGGCATGGTGCTGCGCGGCTATGACGGGCGGCGGGCGTACTGGGGGCGGATGCACCAGGAGCTGGACATCATCGCCCATCACGGGTTCGCCTCCTACTTTCTGACGGTGGCTCAGGTCGTTGATGACGTAAGGAGGATGGGGATTCGGGTGGCCGCGCGGGGGTCCGGTGCGGGGTCGCTCGTCAACCATCTGCTCGGCATCGCGCACGCCGATCCCGTGGAGCACGGGTTGTTGATGGAGCGCTTCCTGTCCAAGCGCCGGCTGGTGCTGCCCGACATCGACATCGATGTGGAGTCCGCGCGGCGGCTGGAGGTCTATCGCGCGATCATCGACCGGTTCGGGAGTGAGCGGGTCGCGACCGTCTCGATGCCGGAGACCTATCGGGTGCGGCATGCGATCCGGGACGTGGGTGCGGCCTTGTCCATGGATCCGGCCGACATCGACCGCATCGCCAAGTCCTTCCCGCACATCCGGGCGCGGGATGCCCGGGCGGCACTGGACGAGCTGCCCGAGCTCAGGCAGCTGGCGGGGGAGCGGGAGAAGTACGGGAAGCTGTGGGAGCTGGTGGAGGACCTCGACGCCCTTCCGCGGGGGATCGCCATGCATCCGTGCGGGGTACTGCTGTCCGACGCCTCTCTGTTGTCCCGTACGCCGGTCATGCCGACCAGTGGCGAGGGCTTCCCCATGTCGCAGTTCGACAAGGACGACGTCGAGGATCTCGGGCTGCTCAAGCTCGATGTGCTGGGCGTGCGGATGCAGTCGGCGATGGCGCACGCGGTCGCGGAGGTGGAGCGGGTCGCGGGGGAGCGGATCGATCTGGACGCGCTCGACTTCGAGCGGGGGGACGGTGACCCGGAGACGTATCGGCTCATTCGTTCCGCCGAGACCCTGGGCTGCTTCCAGATCGAGTCGCCGGGGCAGCGGGACCTGGTCGGGCGGCTTCAGCCGGCCACCTTCCATGATCTTGTCGTCGACATCTCGCTCTTCCGGCCCGGGCCGGTCGCCGCCGACATGGTGCGACCGTTCATCGAGGCGCGGCACGGGCGGGCGCCGGTGCGTTATCCGCACAGGGATCTTCAGGGGCCGCTGCGGGAGACGTACGGGGTCGTCGTCTTCCATGAGCAGATCATCGACATCGTGCACATCATGACCGGGTGCGGGCGGGACGAGGCGGACCGGGTGCGGCGGGGGTTGTCGGATCCCGAGTCGCAGGGGCGGATCCGGGTGTGGTTCGCGCAGCACGCGGCGGCGCGTGGGTACGACGCGGAGACCATCCGGCGGACCTGGGAGATCGTCGAGGCCTTCGGGTCGTACGGCTTCTGCAAGGCGCACGCGGTCGCCTTCGCGGTGCCGACCTATCAGTCGGCCTGGCTGAAGGCCCATCACCCGGCCGCCTTCTACGCGGGGCTGCTCACCCATGACCCCGGGATGTATCCGAAGCGGCTGCTGCTGGCGGACGCGCGGCGGCGAGGGGTGCCGATCCTGCCGTTGGACGTGAACGTGTCGGGGGTCGCCCACCGTATCGAACTGGTGTCCGAGTCTGGGAAGGCGGGAGGGGTTTGGGGGCTGCGGCTCGCCCTCTCCGATGTGTACGGCATCAGTGAGGCCGAGGCGGCACGGATCGCGGACGGGCAGCCGTACGCCTCGCTGCTCGACTTCTGGGAGCGGGGGCGGCCCAGCCGGCCGCTTGCTCAGCGGCTCGCGCAGGTCGGTGCGCTGGACGCCTTCGGGGCCAACCGGCGTGATCTGCAACTGCATCTGACCGAGCTGCACCGGGGCGCCCGGGGCAAGGGGGGCGGCGGGGGCCAACTCCCGTTGAGCGGCGGGCGGAAGACGGCCGCGGCCGGGCTGCCCGACCTCAGCCCCCAGGAGCGGCTCAGCGCCGAGCTGGGCGTGCTGTCGATGGATGCCTCACGCAATCTGATGGACGACCATCGGGCCTTCCTCGACGAGTTGGGCGTCGTCCCGGCGCGGCGGCTGCGGGACGCCCGGCACGGTGAGACCGTGCTGGTCGCAGGAGCCAAGGCGGCCACCCAGACGCCGCCGATCCGGTCCGGCAAGCGGGTCATCTTCAGCACGCTGGACGACGGGACGGGCCTGGTCGACCTCGCCTTCTTCGACGACTCGCACGACGCGTGCGCCCACACCGTCTTCCACTCCTGGCTGCTGCTGGTGCGGGGGGTCGTGCAGCGGCGGGGGCCGCGCAGTCTGAGTGTGGTGGGCTCCGCCGCCTGGAACCTCGCCGAGCTGGTCGAGCTGCGCGCCGAGGGCGGCCTTGACGTGGTGGCGGCGCGGCTGGCGGAGCCCGTGGCGGAGGGGGACAGGGACGACCCGACGCACGGCCGGCGCATCCAGATGCCGACCGGATACGAGATGCACCCGTGGGCCGATCTGCGACCGGCGGGTCAAGAGCCTTCACAGGTACGGAAGTTGTGGCACCAGAGTCCGGGGAGTGCGGGATGACCATCCTCTGCGTACGTTTCCAGCTGCCGCCTACGCGCGAGGCGGCCCTGCCGGGGCTGCTCGGACTGCTGGAGGACTTCACACCGGTCGTGCAGGCCCTGCCACCGGACGGGGCGCTGGCCGATCTGCGGGGCGCCGAGCGGTACTTCGGGCGGGACGCCATCGAGCTGGCGTCGGTGATCCGGGTGCGGGCCCTCGCCCATCACGGGGTCGACTGCGCGATCGGCGCGGGGTCGGGGCCGATGCTGGCCCGCGTGGCGCTGCGGGACGCCCGGCCCGGGGTGACCTGTGCTGTTCCCGAGGGGGCGGACGCCATCGCGGAGTTCCTCGCCGGGAAGCCCGTCGCCGCGCTGCCCGGCGTCGGCGCCGCCACCGCCCGCACCCTGTGCGAGTACGGCCTCGACACCCTCGGCCTGGTCGCCGCCGCGCCCCTGTCCACGCTCCAGCGTCTGGTCGGTGCGAAGACCGGCCGTGAGCTGCGCGAGAAGGCGAGCGGAGTCGACCGGGGGCGGGTGGTGCCGGACGCCGTGTCGCGCTCGCTGGCCACCGAACGGCCCTTCACCCGCGATGAGCTGGATCCCGACCGGCATCGCCGCGCCCTGCTCTCGGCCGCCGAGGAACTGGGCGCCCGGCTGCGCGCGCTGGACAAGGTCTGCCGCACCCTGACCCTCACCGCCCGCTACGCCGACCTCCCCCACTCTCGAACAGGCTCGAGCGGGAGGACCCCCATCTCGACGACCCGTAGTCGTACGTTGCAGGAGCCGACGGCCCACTCGGCGGCGCTGACCAGGGCGGCGTACGGCATGTACGAGGGCCTCGGTCTCCAGCGCGCCCGTGTGCGTGCTCTGGCCCTGCGCGCCGAAGGGCTCGACCCCGCCGAGCGGGCCTCCTACCAGCTCACCTTCGACCCGCTCGACGAGAAGGCCCGTCGCATCGAGGAGGTCGCGGACCGCGCGCGAGCGAAGTTCGGGCCGCATGCGGTGATGCCGGGGGCGTTGGCGGCGTAGCTCCTCGCGGGCGGGGGTCAGTTGGCCCACGGGGGTGTGATGCGCGTGCCGTCGGCCAGCTCCGCCGTGAGGCCGATCGAGGTGGTGACCCAGGTGACGGCGGTCCGGTCGGCCGGGTTCTCCACGGTCAGGGTCGCACCGGGGTTGATGATCAGGGTGTCGCCCGCCGTGATCCGGTCGGTGCGGTCGTCGAGGGTGATCAGGAGTTCGCCGTCGAGGAGGTGCAGGATCTCCTCCCGGTTGACGGTGTGGGCAGGAGCCTTGGTCCCTGCGGGGATCTCGCCGCGCCAGGCGCACAGCTCCTTGCTGCCGGTCAGAGGGGTGGCGTACGAGACGAAGCGGGCGCCGTGGATCTCGTGGGTGACGGCTTCGGACGCGCGGACTACGGGCACGGGTGCCTCCTGGGCGTGGATGCGGAGATGGTCAAGCAGCTTGACTATGTGTCACCTATGGTCAAGCTGCTTGACCAATTCGTCAAGGGTGTTTCAATGCCTGCGTGCAGAACTCCGAAGCCATGGCCCTGTCCGTCACCCTGCTCGCCGTCGCCGGTGAGCTCACGCAGCGCATCCATGACGGTGTGCTCGCCCGGGGCTTCGAGGGACTGCGGCCCGCGCACGGGTTCGCGTTCGCCCGGCTCGCTCCGGACGGTGCGACGGTCACCGACCTCGCCGCCCATCTCGGCGTGACCAAGCAGGCCGCGAGCCAGCTCGTCGACGAGATCGTGCGCAGGGGCTACGCCGAGCGTCGGCCCCATCCCGATGACGCGCGTGCCCGGCTGGTCGTGCTGACCGAGCGGGGGTGGGCCTGCACCCGTGCGGCCGAGGAGGCGGCCGCCGATGCCGTTCGGGCGTGGATGGAGGTGCTCGGAGAGGGTGAAGTGCGGGCGCTGACCGGGCAGTTGGCGCGCATCGCGCCCTATGGGCCGATCAGGCCCGCCTGGTGAGGGTTCGTCAGGGGATGTGAAGCGCCCCTTACTATCACTGGAAGTTTTTACTGACGCGTAACTTCACACGTCTCCTACTCGCCCGTAACTTGACGAGTGAACAGCATCCTCGTGATCCGGATCACAGGGCGTAAGGCCGTCGCACCTCCCTTGAGCCGCAAGGAGATCACCCGATGCTGCCCTGGAAACGAGTGCTCAGACCCCTGACCGCGCTGCTGCTGACCACCGCGGTCGCCGTCGTTCCCGCCACCACCGCCCAGGCGGCCGAAGCGGCGGCGGCCTCGCACAGTGGCTGGAACGACTACTCGTGCAAGCCGTCCGCCGCCCACCCTCGCCCCGTCGTCCTCGTGCACGGCACTTTCGCGAACTCCGTCGACAACTGGCTGGGACTCGCGCCCTATCTGGTGAACCGCGGCTACTGCGTCTTCTCCCTCGACTACGGCCAGCTGCAGGACGTGCCCTTCTTCCATGCTCTCGGCCCCATCGACAAGTCGGCAGGGCAGCTGTCCAGCTACGTCGACACGGTGCTCGCCGCCACCGGCGCCGCCAAGGCCGACCTCGTCGGCCACTCGCAGGGCGGCATGATGCCCCGCTACTACCTCAAGTTCCTCGGCGGTGCCGCCAAGGTGAACGCCCTCGTCGGCATCGCGCCCAACAACCACGGCACCACTCTGGCGGGGCTCACCAACCTGCTGCCGTACTTCCCCGGCGCCGAGGACCTGCTCAGCAGCGCCACCCCCGCCCTCGCCCAGCAGGTCGTCGGCTCCGAGTTCATGACCAGGCTCAACGAGGGCGGCGACACCGTTCCCGGGGTCCGTTACACGGTCATAGCCACCAAGTACGACGAGGTGGTCACGCCGTGGCGGACCCAGTTCCTGAACGGCCCCGACGTGAAGAACGTCCTGATCCAGGACAAGTGCGCGGTCGATCTGTCCGAACACGCGCTCCTGGGCCTGACCGACCGGATCGCCTTCCACGAGGTGACCAACGCGCTCGACCCGGCCCGCGCCACGGCGACCACCTGCGCGTCCGTGGTCGGTTGAGCGGCTGAACGAAGGAGTACCACCGGGGGTTGGACGGGCTGGGACCCCGGTTCGACCCCAGAGCCCCGGGTCCGCGGCGAAGGCACCACAACCTCCCCCCCCCCCCCCCCCCGAACCCAAACACCCCGCCAAGCTCCCCGGTCGT
>NZ_JBHVGZ010000033.1:2289-97939 GCF_042800355.1 Streptomyces sp. NPDC057623 | reverse complement strand
GAGGAAGGAAGGAAGAACAGGGGGGGGGGGGAGGCCGGGAGCGAAGGGCAACCCCCCGGAGCCCTGGGTCAGCGGCGAGCGCCGCCGGCCGCCCGTCGGCGCACCGACGCGAACAGGACCGCCGAGCCGAGTGCCAGGGTCGCCGCACCGCCCATCGCGAGATACGCCGTGCCGCTGTCCCCGCCGGTCTCGGCGAGGTTCTCGGTGGCGCCCGCGGCCTTCGGCCGGTTGGCCGGGACGGACCCGGACCCCTCCTCCTCGGTCGCCGCGCCCGGCTCCGCCGACGTAGCGGCGTCCTGGTCCCCGTGGCCGTGGTGCTCGATCGTCGACTGGTCGGCACCCTCCTCGATCTGCTCCTCGGAGGGTGCGGAGGCACTCGGGGCGGGCGCGGCGGCCTCGCTGCCGGAGCCGGTGTCGTCGGTGGCGCCGCCACCGTTGCCCGAGCCGCTGCCGTCACCGCCGCCGAAGGCCACGTCCGAGCAGGAGTAGAACGCCTCCGGGCTGTCCGAGCGCTGCCAGACCGCGTACAGCAGCTGCTTGCCGGAGCGCTCGGGCAGGGTGCCGGAGAACGTGTAGAAGCCGCCCGAGGCCGCCGGGTCGGTGGCCGTCGCCACCGGGTTCGCCAGATCCAGGTCGTCCCAGGCCAGCGGCTTGGCGGGGTCGTAACCCGCCTTGGTGATGTACACCTTGAAGGTGCCCTTGTGCGGGGCGGTCACGCGGTACTTGAAGGTGTACGGCCCACTGCTCACGCTCGTCGCCGGCCAGTCGGCGCGGGCGAGATCGAGGCCCTTGAACTCGTCGCTGTTCGCGCTGCACAGCCTGCCGTCCGGGATCAGCTCCTGGTGGCGGCCGTCCGCGTTGCCGATGCGTATGCCGTTCCAGTCGTAGAGGGCCTGTGTACCGCCGGCCGCGACCGCCGCCCCGCACGCGTCGGACTTCGGGCTCTCCGGGCCCTCCGCGTAGCACTGCGAGACCCGGCTGACCGGATCGCCCATCGAACCGTGCGCCGAGGCGGGCGCGGTGGCGAGGGCGGTCAGGGCGAGCGGGGTCAGGCCGAGGGTGGCGACGGCGGCGGCCTTGCGGCGTGCGGGCATGGAAGATCTCCTCAAGGGGGCTCTGACGCGTGGGGTGAATCCCGTGGGGGCGATCAGAAGCTAGCCCGAGGAAACCGCGAAATCGCCTGCTGGAGGCGGGTGATGGCGATCTTTAGGGTCGCCTTAAGGGAGTGCTGAGACTGCGATCAGGTAGGTACCGTCGCGGTATGAGGGACGACGACATCAGGGCGGCGGTCGCCGCCGACGTACCAGCCGTGAAGGGCGTGACCGATGCCGCCTATCACCCCTACATCGAGCGCATCGGACGGGCGCCCGTGCCCATGGAGGCGGACCACGCGGCGAACGTGGCCGCAGGGAAGGTGTTCGTCACGGGCGAGCCCGTGATCGGGCTCGTCGTGCTGGAGGCGTACGAGGACCATCTGTTCCTCGACAGCATCGCCGTCCACCCCGACGCGCACGGCAGGGGTGTGGGGCGACGGCTGCTGCGTTTCGTGGACGCACGCGCGCGTGCGCTCGGCCTGCCCGAGGTCAGGCTCTACACGAACGCGCTGATGTGGGAGAACCAGAAGATCTACCCGAGGTACGGCTACGAGGTCGTCGAGCGCCGCATGGACGGGCCGTACGACCGTGTCCACTACCGCAAGCGGATCGCCTGACGCGTTTCGCGCGGCCGGCAGGGCGTTTCAGCCTTCCGGCCACCAGGTTCGCGCGATGTCCTTGCGGACCTCGGGTCGTCCCGAGGGGGACTCGTCCGCCTCCTCCCGGAGCCGGCGGGAATCAGTCTTCCTCTTCAGGGGCTTCTGCACGGTCACACGGCGCATGGCTGCCTCCTTCAGTGCCTATCGAGTTCCGCTGTGTCACGGAGATAGACCCTTTTGGCGAGAGTTCCTCATCGCCGCCGGTCCTGTCAGTGGCCGTTGTCACGAAACCCACTGTCAGTGGCGGGTGTCACTCTGGGCCCATGACGAACGGTGAACGCGCCATCACACAGACGGGTATGGACGTGGACTGGGACGCGGCGGCCGCGTCCTTCGACGACGAGCCGGACCACGGCCTGCGCGACCCCGAGGTGCGCCGGGCCTGGTCCTCCCGGCTGCGGTCCTGGCTGCCCGAGCGGGCGTCCGACCTCCTCGACCTCGGCTGCGGCACCGGCAGCCTGTCCCTCCTCGCGGCCGAACAGGGACACCGGGTCACAGGGGTGGACCGCTCCCCGGTGATGGTCGACCGAGCCCGCGCCAAGCCGGCCGGCCGTGACGCGGCCTTCCTCGTCGGTGACGCGGCGGCACCACCGGTCGGGGAGGAGCGGTTCGACGTGGTGCTCGTACGGCACGTCCTGTGGGCCCTGCCCGACCCGGGCCGGGTCCTGCGGCACTGGCGGGGGCTGCTGCGCCCGGGAGGGCGGTTCGTGCTGGTCGAGGGGGTGTGGGGGAGCACCGCGCCGACGGCCGGCATACCGGCGGACCGGCTCGCCGCCCTCCTCGCCCCGCTCGCCGAGGACGTGCGCGTGGAGCGCCTGTCCGAAGACGCGCGGCTGTGGGGCAAGGACGTGGACGACGAGCGGTACGCGGCCGTGGCGACGGTGAACTGACCGGGTGGGGCTACGCCAGGAGCCCGCCGAGGCCGTCCCCGCGCGCCAGTTCCTCCAGGGCGTCCAGCGCCGACAGGGCGGCCGCGGCGGCCTGCGGATCCGTCCGTTCGAGACCGCTCTCGGCGAACTCGTCCTCGTCCAGACGGCGTACGTCCGTGCCGTCGGCGGAGCACCACAGGTCCAGGTCGAGGTCCTCGACGACCAGCTCCGCGCCGGACAGCGTGGCCGGGCGGGTGATGTCGCAGTACCAGCCCTTGAGGGCGCCCGAGGCGTCGCGGACCTCCTTCACCGCGTACCAGCGGTCGCGCCAGTAGTACTCGGTGAAGACGTCACCCGGCTCGAAGCGGACGAAACCGAAGTCGCGGACCCCGGCACCGGACCAGGGGGCGCGGACGACGACACGGGTGCCGTCGTCGGAGAGCGGTTCGGCCGCGTAACGGATCTTCGTACGGCCGGCCTTGACCAGGACCAAGTCCAGCGGACGTCCCCGGTCAGCCGAGTTCGCGGACATAGCGCACCTCCGTCGCGCAGATCTCGTACCCGAACCACTTGTTGATGGCGAGCATCGGGCCGTTGCCGGTGTCGTTGCCCGTGAACGCCTCCGTGAGACCGGCGGCACGGGCGCGGTGCAGGGAGTCGTTCTTGGCGAGCTTGGCCAGGCCCCGGCCGCGGAAGGCGCGGGCGGTGCCGGTCATGCCGGAGGCGTACCGGGTGCCGCCGTCCGTACGGGCCAGGCTGAAGGCGGCGGGACGGCCGTCGACGACGGCGACGGAGGTCAGCTCGTGATGGAGGAGGGGGTGGTTCCAGGTCTCCTCCAGCCAGGCCTCGTAGTCCGTGAACTCGTAGGTGACGTCGCTCGGTTCGTCCGACGCCGTCTCCGCGTCCAGCTCGAACAGCGGGCGCGGATCGTCCGCGAAGTCGGCCGCCGTGCGCAGCTCGACGCCCGGGGGCGGGGTCCGAAGCGGCGGCAGCGTGCCGTCCGCCAGGTCCAGGCGCAAGAAGTGCGCCGAGCGGCCCTCACGGTAGCCGTGCCGTTCGGCGAAGGCGCGGTTGCCCGGCCCGTCGAGGATCCAGGCGAACAGCCTGGTCGCTCCCCGCTCGGCCAGGTACTCCTCGGCCGCGCGGACCAGCAGCGTGCCCGCGCCGCGACGGGTGCGCTCCGGGTGGACGTACACGTTGACGTACCCCTGGCCGGGCTCCGGGCTGTCGTGGACGAGCCCGACCTGGGCGGTGCCGATCACCTCGCCGTCCTCCTCCGCGACGAGCGGCCGGTAGTGGGCGTCGGGATGCATGTGGGTGACGTCGTAGGTGAGGGAGTCCGGCGTCGCCAAGAAGAAGGGGAGGGCGAGGTGGCGGACGCGGGAGAAGCCCTCGACGTCGGCTCGGACCTCGGGACGGAGGGGGCGCACGTTTACAGTCATCACCGCGCACGCTAGGGGGACCGGCGCGGGGGCGCCTCTCATTTTCCGACGGGTACGGGACAATCGCTGCGTGACCTTGAAGATCCACATCGATGACAGTGCCGCGCCCTACGAGCAGGTGCGGGCGCAGATCTCCGAGCAGGCGCGGTCGGGGGTGCTGCCGGTGGGGTACCGGCTGCCTACCGTGCGGGGGCTGGCGGAGTCGCTGGGGCTGGCGGCCAACACCGTGGCCAAGGCGTACCGGGCGCTGGAGAGCGACGGGGTGATCGAGACACGGGGCCGCAACGGCACGTTCGTGGCGGCCGCCGGCTCGGCCGCCGAGCGTGAGCTGGCGTCGGCCGCGCAGGCGTACGTGGAGCGGGCCCGGCGACTCGGGCTCGCGGAGGCCGACGCGCTGGCGGCCGTGCGGGACGCCCTGCGGGCGGCCTACGGCGCGTAGTCAGCGGCGTGCGGCGAACCCCGGCGTGCGGGTCACCGTGAGGCCCGCTCGCGTCGCCGCCCTCCCGAAGGCCACCGCGTCCTCCACCGCTGCCCCACCGGGGTCGTTGTTGAAATACACGTAGGTGTCCTCGGCGTCGGACCAGGTGGTCGCGATGCGGTCGACCCAGGTCTCCAGGGAGCGCCGGCCGTAGCGGGGCCAGGGGTGTGCGCGGCCCTCGTGGAAGCGGACGTAGCCCCAATCGGTGGTGCGCCACAAAGGAGTCACCGGACGGGCCCGGACGTCGGCCCAGCACAGGGCGGCCGCTCGGGACTCCAGCACCTCGCGGGTCTCGGGTGCCCACCAGGACTCGTGGCGGGGCTCGACCGCGATCCGCGTTCCCGACGGGAAGCGGGCCAGGCAGGCGTCCAGGAGGGCCGCATCGGCGCGCAGGGTCGGCGGGAGCTGGAGGAGTACCGGCCCCAGGCGGTCGCCCAGGCCCGCCGCGTGGGACATCAGACGGTGGACCGGCTCCTCGGGATCCTTGAGGCGCTTGATGTGGGTGAGGTAGCGGCTCGCCTTCACCGCGACCACGAAGTCCGCGGGTACCCGGTCACGCCACGCCTCGAAGTTCTCCCGCGTCGGCAACCGGTAGAACGCGTTGTTGATCTCCACCGTGGCGAAGTGCTCCGTGTACTCCTCCAGCCACAGGCGCACGGGCACGTCGGCGGGGTAGAGGGCACCACGCCAGTCCTTGTACTGCCACCCCGACGTCCCGACGAACAGGGTCATACATCCATCAAAGCACCGGAGGGCTACAGGTACAGCCCCGCGTCCGCCCCGTCCCTCGGGTCCGGCAGCGACGTCGGGGAGGTGCCCCGCCTCAGCGCGTACAACTCCGCCAGCGTGGCTCCCTCACGGCCGATGCCCTCCTCCGTGCCCAGCCAGCTCGTCGCCTCCGGGCGCGTCAGCGCCCCCACCTCGATGCGGGCCAGACAGCGTCCGGGGCGGACCACGGCGGGGTGCAGGCGCTCCAGGTCCTCGTTGGTGGTGACGCCGACCAGGACGTTGCGGCCCTGGCCCAGCAGGCCGTCCGTCAGGTTCAGCAACCGCGACAACGCCTGGCCCGCCGTGTGCTTCGCCTCGCCGCGGATCAGCTCGTCGCAGTCCTCCAGGAGCAGCAGCCGCCAGCGGCCCTTGCCCGTGGAGTCGTCCTCACCGATCGCGATGTCCATCAGGTAGCCGACGTCGCTGAACAGCCGCTCGGGGTCCAGGACACAGTCGACCTGGCACCAGTCCCGCCAGGAGCGCGCCAGCGTGCGCAGCGCCGACGTCTTGCCCGTGCCCGGCGGGCCGTGCAGCAGGAGCAGGCGGCCCGCGATGTCCTCCGGGGTCGTCTTCATCAGGCCGTCCATGGCGTCCGCCACCGGCGCGGTGTAGTTCGCCCGCACCTCGTCCCAGGTGCCCGCCGAGATCTGCCGGGTCGTGCGGTGCGGGCCGCGCCTGGGGGAGACGTACCAGAAGCCCATGGTCACGTTCTCCGGCTGCGGCTCGGGCTCGTCCGCCGCGCCGTCCGTCGCCTCGCCCAGGACGCGCGCCGCCAGTTCCTCGCTGGTCGCGGTCACCGTGACGTCGGCGCCCCGGTTCCAGCGGGAGACCAGCAGGGTCCAGCCGTCGCCCTCCGCCAGCGTCGCGCTGCGGTCGTCGTCGCGGGCGGCGCGCAGCACCCGGGCGCCCGGCGGCAGCAGCGTCGCACCGGACCGTACGCGGTCGATGTTCACCGCGTGCGAGTACGGCTGCTCGCCCGTCGCGAAGCGGCCGAGGAACAGCGCGTCGACGACGTCGGACGGCGAGTCGCTGTCGTCGACGTTGAGCCGGATCGGCAGAGCGTCGTGTGGGTTCGCAGACATGCGGCCATGATCCGGCACACGGCGGCCCGGTGCACCCGGTTTCCGTGCCACGTACCGCCAACGGTCCATGTCCGGGGGCCGGAGCGGCCCGCCCCGAGCCGTGTCCGAGGCGCGCGCGCCGCACCCCGCGCGCCCTCCGTCCTGTTACAGGACCGTGTAGTGACGAAACCTGCCCGAGCGGCTGTCACCCCCGTTACCGTTGTCCTTGATGGGACGTCATGGGTGGAATTCGGGGGCACGGCGGTGGCGGCTCACCGCGCTGCTCGGTGTGGGGGTGGCCGCTCTGGCCCTGGTGGTGACCCTGCTCAACACGCTTCCCGGCAGCGGCGCGAGCACCGAGGGCACCACACGCGACGGCGACAAGGTGCACGGCAACCCGACCGCCACGCCGGACGCCACGAACCCCGAGGTCGGCTGGGGGTTCACGCACACCCAGCACAGCGCCGACGAGGGCGCCGCCGCAGCCGTCAAGCGCGTCGAGGGACGGCTCGCGGACGCCGGAGGACTGCCGCAGATCCAGCACGTCATGGGGTGGGGCGCCGACAACCCCGAACCGGTCGAGGGGCGCTACGACTTCGAGGCGATGGACCGCCGCATCGACTTCGTCCGCGCCTCCGGCAGCACCCCGGTCGTCACCCTGTGCTGCGCCCCCGACTGGATGAAGGGCGGCGAGGCGGGCGTCGACCACACGGACTGGAGCCAGTCCGCGCTGGAGACGGCGCCCGAGCCCGAGCACTTCGAGGACTTCGCCGCGCTCGCCGTGACCGTCGCCAAGCGCTATCCCGACGTACGCCACTTCATCGTGTGGAACGAGTTCAAGGGCTTCTGGAACGACGCCGAGGCCCGCTGGGACCACGAGGGCTACACCCGGCTCTACAACCTCGTGTACAAGGCGTTGAAGAAGGTCAACCCGGACATCATGGTCGGCGGGCCGTACCTCGTGATGGACAGTGTCGACCCGCGCGCCGCGGAGGCGTCGAAGGCCCTCACCGGCCCCTGGGGCGCCCTCGACCAGCGCACCGTCGACGCCTTCGGGTACTGGAACGAGCACAAGGCGGGCGCCGACTTCGTCGTCGTGGACGGCTCCAGCTACACCCGGGACGACGAACTGCTGCCCGACGAGTTCACGGCCACCGACAAGTTCACGGCCGTCAGCCGGTGGGTGCGGCGGCAGACCGGTGACCTGCCGCTGTGGTGGGCCGAGTACTACGTCGAGCCCGCCGACGGCAACGACGACCGCAAGGGCTGGTCCGAAGCCCGCCGGGTCGCCGTCCAGGCCGCCGGAATGATGGCTCTGGCCAAGGGCGGCGCCACCTCCGCGTTCTACTGGAACCCGGAAAAGGAGAGGGGCACCGACTGCGCCGGCTGCCTGTGGACGCCGACCGAGACCGCGCGGGGCGGCGAGAAGCTGCCGATGTACGACCTGCTCGCACGGTTCGGCAAGGAGTTCCGGCCCGGCACCGAGCACAGGAAGGTGTCCGTGGACACACCCGACGTCCGGGTCCTGGCCACGGACAAGGTGATCCTGCTGGTCAACACCCTCGACCGGCACACCGGTGCGAAGGTCGACGGCGAGAAGGTCGAGCTCCAGGCGTACGAGGTGAAGTGGCTCAAGCGCTGAGCCACTCGCCCTCCAGCCCCTATTCGATCGTCAGGAACCGCTGCACCAGCGAAGCCAGCAGCACCGCCAGCAGCGGCAGCGAGAACCAGAAGCTGCTCTGCAGCCACCGCAGCTGCCGCACGCTCGGCGGCACGGCCACCCGGACGATCTCGCGGGCCGTCAGCAGCAGGATCAGCGCGATGGCCGCCAGGCCCCCGACCACCGACCACGGCGTCCAGGTCACCTGCGGCCCGATCGGACCGGGATCGGCCTTCGGGACCTCGCCCGCCGGCTGCTCGCGCAGCGCGTACATCGTCACGTCGGTGTTGGCGAAGACCTTCTTCAGCTCCCGCCGCTCGTCCAGGTTCCGGATCAGCCGCGACTCCCAGGTCGCCGAATAGCCCACGTCCATCCGCAGATAGGTGACCTGACCACGGTTGATCATCAGATACGAGTTCGGGCCCGCGTCCTTGAGCGCCTTGACCAGGCCCGACACCAGCACCGGGTCAGGCGGCGCCAGCGTCGGCAGGTACTCCACCTTCTCCATGTCCCGCGAGCCCCACGGCATCGACGGCGTCACGACGTTGACCGGGTCGTCGCTCAGCCACAGCAGCCGCACGGTCGGATCGTCATGGGCGTACACGTACTCCATGGCGGCGACCTCGCCGGGCCGGATCCGCTCGAACGGCTCGTTGCCCCAGCGGGCCACCAGGAAGCCGCCCATGAGGACGAGGCCCGCCATGAGCGCGGCCAGCGGGGCGAGGCTCACCTTGTCCTTGTCGCGCTCCTTGGCGGTGACGCCGGTGCGCGGGAAGAGGGCGAGTCCGGCCAGCAGGGCCGCGCCGGGCAGGGCGAACATGAAGACGCGCAGCGCCATCTCGCCGCCGTACGACTGCATGCCGAAGCCCAGGAACGGCACGAAGGTGAGGACGAGGAGCGAGCGCTCGCGGTAGTGGTGGAAGCGTCGGCGCCACCAGCCCCAGCAGGCGAAGGCCATCACCCCGCCGGCCAGCAGCACACGCGTGTACAGCACCAGCTTGTGGGTGGAACTGCCGCCCTCGATACGGCCGGAGACGGAGGACGACACGTTGCTGCCGACGCCGCCGACGCCGCCGAAGAGTTCGTCGAAGTGCCCCGACCAGTACGGCTCGGCGAGGAAGCCGATCCAGACCGTCACCATGACGCCGAACAGGATGGGCAGGCCCCGCAGTTCGGACTTGCCGATCAGGACGAGCCCCGTCAGCACGCCCAGCATCACGAACGGCGTGAGCTGGTGGGCCGGGACGCTCGCCGCGAACAGCCCGATCACGACCGCCAGCAGCACGGCCTGCTGCCGCCGGTTCGCCGGCTCGACCTCGACCTCGCCGGGACGGCGCTTCGTCCAGAGCACCCCCGGCGCCCGGAACCAGACCAGCAGGATCGCCGCGAAGACGAGGTACAGCAGGTACGTGAAGCCCTGCGGTGAGAAGTAGTCCTGGCCCACCCAGCCGCTGAGCACGAAGATCCAGATGCCGGTCCACCGGGCCCGCCAGCTCGCCCGCATCGAGCGCACCAGCAGGAACATCGGGACCAGGTAGAGCAGTTGCATGGCCAGCGGCCACCAGCGGATGACCTCGCTGAGGTCGCTCACCCCGCACGCCTTCGCGGCGAACGCGGCCACCGCGAAGAAGCCGGGCCAGCTCCAGCGCGCGTCCAGGTCGGGCACGGCCGACCCGGTGCGGTCGATGTAGTCGAGGAAGCCGAGGTGCTGCCAGGCCGTCGCGAACCGCGGCTCGGTCTCGATCAGCGCGGGCAGGGCGTGCAGTGACACGACCGTCGCGAGCAGGGTGACCAGCAGCAACGCCCGGTGCTCCCGGCCCAGCCACAGCAGCGAGGCGAACACCACCGCGAGCAGCGCGGCGCCGACCAGGGTGGGCGTCGGCAGCACCGAGATCAGCCCGAGCCCGCCCATGCCGTCCAGATCGGCCTCGCCGAGCCGCAGCGCGGGCACCCAGTACAGCAGCAGCGCGGCGGTCAGCAGACAGCCGAGGACGACCCCGAGGCGGGTGGGCAGCAGCCGCTCACGCCAAGTCGGCGAGGGCGCGTCGGACGGTCGTACGGCCTCTTCGCGCATGGGCGGCTCTTCCCGTACGGCGGACTCCTGCCGTACGGCAGCCTCCTCGCGCTCCTCCGGTACGGCCTCTTCGCCCTTGCCCGCG
Organism: Streptomyces sp. NPDC057623; assembly: GCF_042800355.1. Lineage (NCBI taxonomy): Bacteria > Bacillati > Actinomycetota > Actinomycetes > Kitasatosporales > Streptomycetaceae > Streptomyces > Streptomyces sp. NPDC057623. Next base: position 87,749 of record NZ_JBHVGZ010000033.1, on the reverse strand, counting down.
TCGAAGTCGGCCTCGAACGGCGCGTCCACCTCCGCGGGCCCCGTCGACGCCTCCGAGCCCGGCTCCCTCTCCTCCACCGGCAGCCCGAGTTCCGGCTTGCGGGCCCAGGCCGGCCGGTGGTCCGGGCGGACCGGCGGCGTGCCCGTGGGCGGTGTGCCGGGTCCCGGGCGGACGTCGGGGCGGCGTTCCAGGTGGTCGAAGTCGACGTGGATGCCGAGCGCGAGGGTGTCGGTGTCGAGCGCCCATCCGGGCCCGCGCCTGCGCGCCCCCTCGGGCACCTCGCGCGCCCCCAGGTCGGCGAGGTCACCGTCGGGGGCCGCGTCCTCGGGGACCTCGGCCGAGGTCGCCCGCGCGGTCCGGTACAGCTTGGGCGCGGCGATCGTGACGATCACCGAGAGGGCGACGATCTCGGCGACACCGGCGCCGGTCAGGCCCATCCGGGGGAGCAGCAGCAGCGTCAGACCGAGCACCAGGGCGCACAGCAGGCCCTGCAGCCAGGCCAGTCCGGCGGTGCGGCTCTGCGCGCGCAGGACCGCGAAGTACGTCTCCATGACGACCCGCAGCAGCGCGCCGACCGCGAACCAGCGCAGCAGCGGAGTCGCCGCGACCGCGTACCCCTGGCCGAAGACGCCCAGGATCCAGGGCGCCCCGAAGAACAGGATCGCCGCGACCGGCACCATGATCCGCGCCATGCGCCGCAGCGCGGCCCGGGTGTTGGCGGCCAGCCGCCTCGGGTCGTGCGAGCCCTCGACGGTGAGGGAGGCGCCCATGTTGATGGCGAGCAGGTTGACCGTGCCACCGATGGTGGCCGTGATGTAGAAGTAGGCGTTGTCCTCGGCGGAGACCTGCGCGGCCACGATCACCGGGATGAGATAGACCACGGCGAGGGAGAACAGCGAGCCGGTGTAGTCGCCCGCCAGGAACCTCCCGATCTCCCGCAGGGACGGCGGACGGGTGTGCTCCTCCGTCGCCTTCACATGGCGTGGCACCAGACGCCGGAACACCAGCCAGCCCAGCGGCAGCACGGACACCGCGATCGCCGCGACCCACGAGACGAAGACCCCCGCGGTGGGGATCGCCACCGCGAAGGCCACCAGCAGGCCCAGCTTCACCGCCGAGAACACGGTGTTGCCGACCGGCACCCACACCGCGCTGCGCAGCCCCGTCAGCACACCGTCCTGGAGCGTGAGCAGGTTCCAGGCGATGACGGCCACGACGAAGAAGAGTCCGTTGACCGGTCCGTTCAGGAACCGGTACGACGGCCCCCACAGGTCCAGCGTCAGCAGGAAGCCGCCCGCCGCCAGCGCGACCACCACACAACTGCCCGCGTACGTCCGGAAGATCAGCCGCCCGCTGCGTCGGCCCGCCACCGGGATGAAACGGGCCAGCGCTCCCGTCAGCGTCACCGCGGTCAGTCCCGCGAGGAACTTCATCGCGGCGATCGCGGCGGAGCCCTGCCCGACCGCGGACTCGGAGTAGTAGCGCGCGGCGGCCAGCCAGAAGCCGAGCCCCAGTACGGCGGAGATGCCCGTGTTGATCATCAGGGCGTAGGCGTTGCGGAACAGCTGACTGCCCCCGGAGGACCCGCCCATGCCGGGCAGGCGAAGCCGGCGCCCCGACTGCTCGGGCGCCGCACTGTCGGTCGACGCGGGCTCGGTCGTGGTCGTCGTGTCAGACACGGGAACGGATGGCCTTCCGGCGGACCTGTCGGGCTCTGCGGACCACGGCGTACCCCTTGGTCAGGGCACGGTCCCGGGCGAAGGTGCGGGCGATGGCACGGCCCTCGACCATCCGCCGGAACTCCTCGGCGCCGGTGGTGCGGCGCACGGTGAGGCGGGTGAGGGCGTACGGCCCCTGCCGCCGCCGCGCGAGGCCGTTGTTGACGGCCAGCGCCTGGGCGTACCCCGTCTCGTGCACCGCCTCGCGCACCCGGCGGCTGGAGTAGCCGTACGGGTAGGCGAACGAGGCCGGGACGGCGCCGAGTTCGTCGCTGACGATCTCCTTGCAGAGGATCAGCTCGGAGCGCAGCCTGTCGTCCGGCAGCTGGTCCAGCTGCGGATGCGTGTGGCTGTGGCCGCCGATCTCGACGTCCGCCTCCGCGAGTTCGCGGACCTGGTCCCAGTCGAGCATGGTGTCCAGGCCGCCTCCGGTGTCGTGCGGCCCCTTCAGCCAGCCCGTGGAGACGAACACAGTGGCCGGGAAGCCGTGCTTGGCGAGCACGGGCAGGGCGTGCCGGTGCACGCCCTCGTAGCCGTCGTCGAAGGTGATCAGCACCGGCCGCTCCGGCAGCGGCCCGCCCGAGCGCCAGCGCGCCGCGAGATCGGCGGTCGTCACGGGCGTGAGCCCGAGATCGCCGATCAGCGCCATCTGTTCCGCGAACGCCTCCGGCGCCACCGACAGCTCCCGGGTGGCGTCGTTCGGCGAGGTGGAGACGGCGTGGTACATGAGAATCGGTACGCGCCCGTCGGTCATCCGCTGCCCCCCTCGACGCCGGCCTCCCCCTCGGTGCCGGCTTTCCCTTCGATCCCCGCCACCGAGTACGTAACGTCGCCCCGGCGGGCCCGGACACTCCCCACGACGTACCCACCGGCCGCCGTCAGCACCCCCGCGACGATCGCCCCGGCCCGCCCCGCACCGCCCGGCCGGGCCAGCACCGCGTCCCGCAGCCCGCGCGCCACCCCGGCCGGCAGCACCCGGGTGGTGTACCGGCGTTCGGACTCAAGTCCCTTGTCCGTGCCCACACTTCGGGCCACCAGCGCCTTCGACAGGCCCTCGGCGTACGTCCGGGTGCGGAAGTACCGGAAGTGCTCGCGCGGCCCGGGCACCCGGTGGTGGATCACCGCACGGTCGTCGATCAGCAGGACCGCGTCGGGCCGGGCCCGGGTGAGCCGGATGCACAGCTCCGTCTCCTCGCAGCCCAGCGGCAGCCGGTCGCCGTCGCGTCCGATGCCGGTGGCGAAACCGCCCGCGAAGTCGAACGCCGTACGCCGGAAGGAGGCGTTGCCGCCGAGGACGTTGCGTACCTTCACGCGGCCGTGCGGCAGGCCCCGGTAGGTGCAGCCCACCACCCAGTCGAACTCCTCCGGGAACCAGTCCGGCCGGCGCCCCGACGCCCAGATCGGCTCGGTGCGCCCGCCGACGGCCATGACCCGCGGGTCGGCGTACCCGGCCGCGAAGTGCCTCAGCCAGTCGCGCTCGGCCACCGCGTCGTCGTCGAGGAACGCGATCACCTCGCCGTACGAGGCGGCGATCCCCGTGTTGCGGCCGGCGGACAGGCCGCGGGGGCCCGCGTTGGCGAGCACCCGCACCTCGGTCGCGCCTTCCCCGGACTCCTTGTACTCCTTGGTCAGCCGGTCCAGGAGCGCCGCGTTGTGGTCGACGACCAGCAGCGTCTCCAGGGCCGGATACGCCTGCGCCCGCACCGAGGAGACCGCCGCGAGGATGTCCTCCCAGCGGTCCTCGGTGTACACGCAGATCACGACGGAGATGTCGGGACCGCTCAAGACGCCTCTCCCCGGGCCGAGCCGAGCACCTGGGAGTGGTTCCTGCGGCCGCGCAGGGCGCGCCGGTTGGAGCGCTCCTGGAGGATCACCTTGAGCACCCTCAGCCCGTCCCGCACGGCCCGCAGATTGCTCGTGCCGTGGATACGCAGGTACTCGTGGCTGGGGATCTCCTGCACCTTCAGCCCCGCCTTGACGACCCGGATGTTCATCAGGGTCTCCACCTCGAAGCCGGTGCAGTCGAGGTCGATCTTGTCCAGGCAGTGCCGCCAGAACGCGTTGTAGCCGTAGCAGAGATCGGTGTAGCGGGCGCCGAACTTGCGGTTGACGGCCGTGCACAGCGCCCAGTTGCCGAGCTTGCGGATCGGCGTCATGTCGTCGGTGCCGCCGCCGTTGGCGAAGCGGGACCCCTTGGCGAAGTCCGCGCCCGAGACCAGGGCGGAGACGTAGCTCAGGATCTCGTTGCCGTCGGCCGAGCCGTCCGCGTCGACCATCACGATGATGTCGCCGGTGGCCGCCTCGAACCCGGTGATCAGGGCATCCCCCTTGCCCCGCCCGCGCTGTCGCACGACCTTGACGTCCGGCCACAGCTCACGGGCCACGTCGACGGTGTCGTCGGTGGAGTTGCCGTCCACCAGGACCACTTCGTGTATCCAGTCCGGGAGTGTCTTGAAGACGTACGGAAGGTTCTCCGCCTCGTTCATGGCCGGGATCACCACGCTGACCGGTGGCGCGATGGCCAGGTGCGAGGAGACGGGCCGGTACTTGCCGGCTGTGGACGGACCTTGGTCCGCGACCGCCGGGCGCAGCACAGAGCTCATGAGTCTGGTCCCTCTCGTCCGGTGGACCGCCCGCCCCTGGGCGGCCCGGTGTTTTGTCCGGTTCGAAAGGGGGGTATCTCACCTACGGCACGGCCGAAAGGATCTCCGTGCGCGCATGGTGAGCTGGCATGTCTGGCCGACCACCCAAAATCGGCAGCCGGTCGCGCGGCACGACTCGGTCACAAGTGCGGACACCGTCACCGAGCACCCCCCTACCGCGCCTCGCGCCGGGACTGTCGCGGTCTTGAGCCCTCCCCTAGAGCCGCATGCTGACAGTCCGATGCGAGTGAGATGTACGACGGTATTGATGAATGAGCCTGTATGGCAAGAGCTGGAACGAGCTCTCACGTTTTTGTTGGTTTGGCCGTAACCGGCCGTGTTGTCTCAGCCGTTACCGGCGTCCCGAACGGATCTTCCCCATGCCTTTGAGGAGGCGGTCCGCCGGTTCGAACAGCCCCGGCCGTGCCTGCACGGTGTTGCGCAGCGCCCGGACCGGAGCACGCCGTGCCCGGTGTCCGAACGCGACCGGGTGACGCCGGGTCACCCACCCCTCCGACACCGTCAGCTCGCGTGTCTTCAGGGAGTCCTTGTATTCCTTCTGGCCCCGCCCGAGGTCCAGATAGGCGATGCCGTCGGCGGCCGCCGCCTCGGCCATGCGCAGATGCAGGACCAGGCCCGGCGAGTACTTCGAGAACGCCGGGTCGTAGGCCGGGAACCAGCACGCCAGCACCCGCTCGCCGCGCAGCCCGAAGTGCGCGGCGATCGACTCGCCGCCCGCGTACAGCACCGACAGGATCCCCGCGAACGGCTCGGAACGGGTGTGGAACAGCTGCTCGACGAGCCGGGTGATCCACTCGTGCGCGAAGCGGTCGCTGCGCCCGGTCCTGCGGTACTGCGCGGACTTCCACGCCATCAGCGTGCGCAGGGCCGCCGGATCGCGCTCGTCGTGCACGTACCGCACGCCGTCGTGGTCCCGGCCGAGCTTGCGCTCCTTGGCGAGCGTCGTCTTCGTGAACTTCGGTGACCGCTCCCGCAGTTGGCTCAGATACGCCTCGTACCCCTGGTCGATGTCCATGACCGGGGACGGGAACGTGCCGGCGGCGTCCGACTCGAACGCCGCCTGGCCCTCCACCAGGTGGTCGAACTCCCACACGGCGAGCCCGCACGCCTTCAGCAGCTCCCGGGCGTCCCAGGTGAACCCGGGTCGGTGCACGACTCCCTGGGCGTCCGAGACGCCGAGTCCGATGGCCCGGCCCACGCCGGTCGCCGTGCGCTGGAACGGGAAGAAGGCGGCCGGCTCGCCGCGCTCCCGTACGACCGCGATCCGCACCCCGCGCCGGCAGCGGCCGATCGCGAGCGCGAACTCGGGCGAGAGGAAGGGGTTGCCCAGCTCGGGCGAACCCTGCAGATGGGCCTTGGACTGCAAGGAGGTCCACGCCGCCCGGTCGGCGGCGCTGAGCTCGCCGGGGCGGTACACGCTGATGTCCACGTCAGTCAGTCCGCCTTCTCGACGTACGGCCGCGCAGCCGCCGTACCAGGACCAGCAGGAGAACGAGGGCGCTGATCGCGGTCACGGCCACGATCCCGCCGGGCACCGACCACCGGTGCACGGCCAGCATGCCCTGGGCCACCAGCATGTTGAGGACGACCGCGCCCGCCACGGCGGCCACGGAGCGGCCGAAGGGTTCCAGCCCGCGCAGCGCGGCGGCGATCGCCCCGGCCGGCGCCGCGAGCAGGAAGAACAGGGTGAACGGCCCGCGCAGCGGCGAGTGAGACCCGACCAGCGCGAGCACCGCGCCGAGTCCCCCCACGGCCGTCGCGGCACCGGCGAGCAGCGGCGTCAGGTCCCTCCCCGGTCCTGGCCGCGCACGCTCGGCGTCCTGAGACGCAGCTGTCTTGACACGTATGGTCTGCATTGGCGACTTTGCCCCCCGAAGCGCCGGATGCCGGGCTTCAATGTGGCTCAGCTCCGTGGGGGCCGTCAAGACGTCCCCTGGAACAGGACGTTCCCCGGAGACGGCGGGCGTCTCCGGGGAACCATGGGGTCACATCGTGCGGTGCGCGGTTACGGCACGAGCTTCAGGAGCCGGTTGGGCGAACCGCTGCCGGGGCTGGTGACCACGTTGGTCGTGGCGCCCCCGGTCAGGGCCGAGGCGACCGCGGCCGGAGTGGCCGAGGTGTGGTTCGCCAGGTAGACCGCGGCCGCGCCCGCGACGTGCGGAGTCGCCATCGACGTGCCGGAGATGGTGTTGGTCGCGGTGTCGCTGGTGTACCAGCCCGCCGTGATCGAGGAGCCGGGGGCGAAGATGTCCAGGACCGAGCCGTAGTTGGAGTAGCTGGCACGGGCGTCGGAGCTGGTGGTGGCGCCCACCGTGATCGCCGCCGAGACCCGGGCCGGGGAGTACGAGGAGGCGTTGGCGCTGCTGTTGCCCGCCGCGACCGCGTAGGTCACTCCGCTGGCGATCGAGTTGGCGACCGCGGTGTCCAGCGAGGTGGAGGCGCCGCCGCCGAGCGACATGTTGGCGACCGAGGGACCGGAGTGGTTGTCGGTCACCCAGTCGATGCCCGCGATGACGCCCGCGGTGGTGCCGGAGCCGGCGTTGTCGAGCACCCGCACCGCCACGATCTTCGCCTTCTTGGCGACGCCGTAGGTCGAGCCCGCGATGGTGGTGGCCACATGGGTGCCGTGGCCGTTGCCGTCGGAGGCGGTGGTGTCGCCGTCGACGGTGTCGTAGCCGTAGGTGGCCCGACCGCTGATCTGCTGGTGCGTGATGCGCACCCCGGTGTCGATGACGTACGCCGTCACGCCGCTGCCCGCGCTGTCCGGGTAGGTGTAGGTGCCGGAGAGCGGAAGCGCGGCCTGGTCGATGCGGTCCAGGCCCCAGGGGGCGCTGGACTGCGTGGTGTCGGCAAGGTGGACGCGCTGGTTCTGCTCGACGGAGGCGACCGCCGGGTCGGCCGCGAGTCTCCTGGCCTCCGTCGCCGAGAGGGTGGCGGAGTAGCCGTTCAGCGCCTTGGTGAACGTCTTCTTCACCGAGCCGCCGTACTCCTCGACCACGTCCTTGCCCGCGGCCGAGGACGCCTTGAGGCCCGCGCTCTTCTTGAGCGTGACGATGTAGCTGTCCTTGATCGCCGTGGGGGAGCCGGCGGCCAGGACCTTGCCCTCGGCCGGGGCGGCCTGGGCGGGGAGGGTGGTGAGCCCGCCCACGAGGGCGGCGGTCGCCAGGCTGGTTATCGCGGCGAACCGAAGCTTGTTGCTACGCAGTTGTGCCATTACGAGGGAGTCCTCCTCAAGGCGGTGCGCATGGGTGGTGCGCGCACATGTGGGGGGTGCGTGCGTGGTCGCACGCACGGCCTGGAACGTCGCGTTCCCGTTCTCAAGCCGAGGTAAAGGATCTGTGCTTCCTAGGTGACGGACAAGGGAGTTGACGACCTGTCAACAATCCTGTCATGAACACGAAATCAACCACATGGCGAACCCACAGGAAGGGCGCCGTCATGCCCGGAAAAGTCTTGGCATGGACACTTCCCGTCAACACGCGTAGTTGGTACGACGGTTATGGCAGAGATCCTGCTATAGGGAGGTTCCATGAGACGTTCCCGACTTTCCGTATACGTCGCCTCGCTCCTCCTCGCCGTGTGCGCCGCCCTCACCGGGGCCGCCAGTGCGCAGGCCGCCGACACCGCCGCCGCGGGCGGCTATGTGGCCCTCGGCGACTCCTACTCCTCCGGTCTCGGCGCGGGCAGCTACATCGGCGGCAGCGGCGACTGCAAGCGCAGCACGAAGGCGTACCCCTACCTGTGGGCCGCCGCGAACTCACCCTCGACCTTCGACTTCACGGCTTGCTCAGGCGCTCAAACGGGTGATGTCACCACAAGCCAGCTCGGCCCGCTCAGCTCCGCCACCGCACTCGTGTCCGTCTCGATCGGCGGCAACGACGCCGGATTCGCCGACATCATGACGACCTGTGTCCTCCAGGGCGACAACGCCTGTGTCTCCCGCATCAACACCGCGAAGGCGTTCGTCGACTCGACGCTGCCCGGCCGGCTCGACACCGTCTACACCGCCATCCGGACCAAGGCCCCGTCCGCCCATGTGGTCGTGCTCGGCTACCCCCGCTTCTACAAGCTGGGCGTGTCGGGGTGCATCGGCCTCTCCGAGACCAAGCGCAGGGCGCTCAACGGCGCCGCCGACCACATCAACGCCGCCACCGAGAAGCGCGCCCTGGACCACGGCTTCACCTTCGCCGACGTCCGGCCCGCCTTCACCGGACACGAGCTCTGCTCCGGCAGCTCGTGGATGCACGCCGTGAGCTGGCTCAACATCCCGGAGTCGTACCACCCGACGGCCGCGGGCCAGTCGGGTGGTTATCTGCCGGTGCTGGACGCCGCGGCCTGACGCCTAGGCGCTCGGCGACCCGGTAGGCGTTGGCGAGACCCCGCCCGTCGGGGTCTTCGTCACACAGGTCACCGAGAACGGGACCGAGTTGGACCTGGTCTCCACCGGGTCGCGGACCTCGACGCTGATCTCGTTCTCGAACGTCCCCGTCTCGTCGCCCGTCGTCACGAACGCCCTGTCCTGCTTGGTCCGCCCGCCCCCCGCAGGGAACGACAGGGTCTTCCACCCCTGGTCCATGACGTCGCCGTCCTTCGACACCCAGCGATAGCTGACCTGCGCCGGCAGCCGCCCCACGGTGAACGTCGCCGTGAAGGAGGGGGCGTCGCCGCTGGGCGGCGGACAGGACCCGGAGTACTCCGTGCCGGAGCCCGCCAGCGACACCCGTACGGACTGCGGCGGGGGAGTGGTCGTACGGTCGGCGCTAGGACCGGGCGTCGGGTCCTGGCCCCCGCCGACCGCGTTCTCGTCCTCGGTCCCGGTCGGCGAGGCCCCGCCACCGGTCTGTGTGGTGGTGTCCTTGCCGCCCGCCTCCTTCCCGCCGTTGCCGTCCCCGCTGTTGAGCAGGGCGTACGTCAGTCCCGCCACAGCCAGGGCGAGGGCGGTGACGCCCGCGACCAGGGCGAGCCGGGCACGGCGGTCGCGGTCGGGGCGGACGGGGGCGGTGCCCCGGCCAGGAGTGGCGGCCGGTGCGGGCCTGGTCGGTCCGGGCGGCGGCACCGGAGCCGTCGCCGCGGTCTCCGAGGGCGTCGCGAACGCCGCGACGGTCGGGCTGTAGGGGGTCGTCCCCTGTACGGCGTCCGCGCGCGCCGTCCCTCCCGCGCCGACGATCCGCAGGTCCTGCTCGGCCCGGTCGGCCGGCAGCCGCTCGGCCGGGTCCTTGCGCAGCAGCCCCTCGATGACGGGAGCGAGCGGCCCGGCCCGGCGGGGCGGGGGCAGCTCCTCGTCGACGATCGCGCGCAGGGTGCTGAGCGGGGTGTTCTGGCGGAACGGGGAGTGGCCCTCCACCGCCGCGTACAGAAGGACGCCGAGCGACCACAGGTCGGACTCCGGACCGGGTGTGCGGCCCAGGGCCCGCTCCGGGGCCAGGAACTCGGGGGAGCCGATGACCTCGCCGGTCATCGTCAGCGCGGAGCTGCCCTCGACCATGGCGATCCCGAAGTCCGTGAGGACGACCCGGCCGTCGTTCGACATCAGCACGTTGGCCGGCTTCACGTCACGGTGCAGCACCCCGGCCTCGTGCGCGGCCCGCAGCGCGGCCAGCACCTCGGCCCCGATGTGCGCGACGCGCTGCGGGTCCAGCGGGCCTTCCGCGTCCAGGAGCTCGGCCAGCGAGATACCGCGGACCAGCTCCATCACGATCCAGGGCCGGCCGTCCTGCGTGGCCACGTCGTACACCGTCACGACATTGCGGTTGGCGACCCGCGCCGCCGCCCACGCCTCGCGCTCCAGCCGGGCGTACATCCGCTCGATCTCCGGCGCCGGGAGCCCGTGCGGCGCCCGCACCTCCTTGACGGCCACCTCGCGGTACAGCAACTCGTCACGGGCCCGCCACACGGTGCCCATGCCGCCCTCGCCGAGCGGGGACAGCAGGCGGTAGCGGCCCGCGATCAGCCGTTCACTGCCAGGTTCTTCGGACACGGGCGTCCCCCCATCGCATCCGTGTGAAATCTCCACTCCGCACGATTTCTACCCAAAAGTAGCTCAGCCGAGTGCGGATGCCGCCCCCTGGAGAACCAATCCGGCCCCGATCAGTACGACGAGCACCGCGGATCCCAGTGGCGCTGTCCTGCGGACGAAGACCGTCAGGGGGTGGGCCATCCAGCGGGGCTGCCCGTCCAGCACCCGCGCCACTCCCGTACCCAGCCGCACGACGGCGAACCCGGCCGCGGTGAGGGTGAGCGCGAGCCCGACGCCGTAGGCGACGACGAGCAGCAGCCCGAACCACGCCTTCCCGAGCGCCGCGGCGCCGACGAGCACGACGACCGCGGAGGGACTGGGCACGAGCCCGCCCGCGAAGCCGAGAAGGATCGTGCCGCGCAGGGTGGGGGCGGTGGAGTGGGTGTGGGTGAAGCCGTTGTGGGTGTGGGTGAGGAGGCCGTGGGTGCGGGTGGGGGTGTGGTCGTGCCCGTGGTGGTGGTCGTGCTCGTGCTGGTGGCTGTGGTGGTGGTCGTGGGCGTGGGCGTGGCCACGCGTGGGCGCGGGGGCCTCCGCCGAGGAGGGGGCATGCGCGGCGACCAGGACCGGTTGCCGCTCGTGGGCATGGTCGTGATCGTGCGTGTGGGTGGGGCCCTCGTGATCGTGGGAGTGCCCGTGCCCGTGCGGATGGTCATGCCCGTGCGGGCGCCCGTGGCCGTGCTTCCGGACGTGCCAGGCGCGGCGTACGAGCGTGGCGCCCGCCGCGATCACCAGGGCGCCGCTCGCGACGCCCAGCCAGGTGATCACCGAGGGAGCCGCCGCCGAACCGGCCGTGACCAGGAGGCCGAGGGCGACCACACCCAGGGTGTGCGTGACCGTCACCGAGGCGGCCAGGGGCAGGACGTCCTTCATCCGGGCCCGGCCGCCGCGAGCCGCCGCCACCGCGGCCATCAGGGTCTTGCCGTGGCCCGGGGCGAGCGCGTGCATCGCCCCGAGGAAGATCGAGAGGACCAGGGCGAGGGCGGCGAATCCGACGGTGAGGTCCTGGCGGGAGACCAGGCCGTCCAGGGCCCGCGTCCAGCGGTCGGCGCCGCGCGGCAGGACGGACGAGGCGGGGGTGTCCTGTTCCGCCTCGGCGAGGGCGGGTCCGCCCGGGCGCACCCGCAGGGACGCGGTCTTCGCGTCGGCCGGCGAGGAGAGCAACTCCTCGGGGTACTCGGTCAGTTCCCGGGAGACCGACTCCTTCGGTACGTCCGACGCGGCGAGCGTCATACGGTCCCCGCGCGCCGTGATCTCCCGCCAGCCGGGGCCGGCCTCCGCGCCCGCGCCGCGGAAGCCGAGGGCTACCGTGGTGTCCGCGGGGAGCCGCGCCGTCAGCCGGCACTCCACGCGGAGGGTGTCGAGCCCCGCCTGACCGGGCCGCACGCGCGCGTGGCTGCTGTTCAGCGTCAGTTCGACCGTGCGGCCGTCCACGGTGACCTCGCTGCCCCGCGCGGCGTCCGCGCACCGCTGCCGGGCCCACGCCGCCATGCCCGTCCTGTCGATGTCCGGCTCGGCCTGCGTCGCCGGGATCTCGGCGAGGTCCTCGACATGGTGCACGCGCAGTTCGCCGGGGGCGGCGACGAGGCCGTCGTAGCGGTTGACGGTGAAGTTGCCGAGAGGGTGCGCGCTCGCGGAGCCGGCGGGGAACAGCGCCAGCGCGCAGGCCGCCGTCAGAACGGCCGCGGCGCAGGCGAGCAGACGACGAGCGGTCACTTGGCCGCCTCCAGGTCCTTGAGTGCCGTACGGGCTTCGCGGGCGCCCAGCGGTGAGAAGCCGGGGTTCAGCTTCAGCGCGGCGCGCAGGTGTTCGCCGGCGTCCTCGGCGTGGCCGGTGGCGCGCTCGATGATCCCGCGGTGGTAGAGGAACGCCGCGTTGCGGTATCCGGTGGCGGTGGCCTCACGGGCGTAGGGGAGCGCCTCCTCGTCCTTGCCGTTGACGTGCAGGGCCCAGGCGAGGGCGTCCGCGGTGTGCACGGTCCGGCGGCGGTCCCACTCGGCGCGGGCGGCGCGCAGCGCGGACGCCTTGTCGCCGTGGTCGGCGGCCGCGAGGGCGGTGTCGAGGTCCGCGTTGACGCCGTTGGCGCGGGCGAGGGCTGTCCAGGCGTCGACGAGGGCGTACTGGTCGTCGGCCCTGACCTTGTCGCCGGCCGCCTCGTACAGCTCGCCGAGTTCGACGAGCGGACCCGGGAGGGGATAGCGGGAGACGACGTCCTTCAGGCCCTTGAGCGCGCCGTCCCGGTCACCGCTCGCGGCCTGCGCGCGGGCGCGGCCCTCGAGGGCGGGAACGTAGTTCTCGTCGGCGGCCAGGGCACGGGCGTAGTGGGTGAGCGCGGCGTCGTAGTCGCCCTGGTTCCAGGCGAGTTGGCCCAGCTGAGTGGCGACGTACGTGATGTCGCCGGGGGTGGTCGCCGAGGAGAGCGCCTGGTCCAGCACCCGCTCGGCCGTCCGTACGTCGCCGCGCAGTTCCCGCACGTACGCGTAGCGCGTGAAGACCGGGATGCCCGGGCGGCGGTCGTCGGCCGTCTCGGCGGCCTTGGCGGCGTCGGCGTAGCGGCCGAGTTCGACGAGGGCGTCGGTGCGGGAGCACAGGGCGCGTTCGCTGTAGGGGTTCACCTTCAGCGCCTTCTCGGCGTAGTGCAGCGCGTCCTCGAAGTCGTGCCGGGCGGCGGCCAGGGCGGCGCGGCCGGCGAGAGCCTGGTCGTTGTCGGGGCTCAGCTCCAGTGATCGCTCGAAGGCCTGCTCGGCCTGCGGGTAGCGGGAGGGGTCGCCCTTGGTGCGGGCCTGCTCGACGTAGGCCAGCCCCAGCGTCGCCCAGCTGGTGAAGTCCCTCGGCTGGTCGCGGAGATGGGCCTGGAGGGAGGAGATGGCGGTGTCGAGGTCGCCGGACGCGAGGAGGCCGGGAGAGACGGCGGCGGAGGCGGGGGCGACGCTCTGGACGTCGTTGTCGCGGGCCGCGCTGAGCGCGATGGATCCGGCGGTGAGGGCTATGGCCAGCAGGGCGGAGCATCCGGCCAGGTGCAGCCCCCTGCTGCGGCGGGCGGCCGCGGCGACGCGGCGTACGGCGGCGATGCGCTGCTCACTGGCTTTGCCGCCCCCGCCGCCCCTGCCCGTCCCCTCCTCAAGGGGCTCCGCCCCTTCGACCCCGCCAGAGGGCTCCGCCCCCTGGACGGGCTGCTGGGGTTCGCTGTCGTTCGTCCGCGGGGCCATGCCCTCTCCTCGATCGGCTTGCCGGCAAAGGCTGTTGTCGCGTGCGGCGGCGCGGCCCGCGCCGTGGGGGATGAGTACTTCGCGAGCCGCGCCAGTGGACGGGCCGGTTCGGCAGCGCCCCTCAGGGGCGCGGGGATCTGCGCGACCGGCCACAGCCGGCCCGCAGACAGCCGACGGCCTAGTACGCCCTGTCCCGCATCCGGCGCCACCACAACAGGGCCCCGCCGATCAGCAGGATGCCCAGGGCGCCGGCGCCGGCCGACCCGGCGATCAGGGTCGTGTCATCCATGCCGGAGGCACCCGCGCCCGCCGGCTGGAGCGCGTCGCCGAGCTGGCTGCGGACGTCGGTCTCGCCGTCCGTGCCCTTGGCGAGCGGGCCGCGGGAACCCTCGGTCGGCAGGGCGACGTACGGGAAGGCCTTCTCGAAGTCCTTGTCGTTCTTGTCGACCGCGTCGCCCAGGTCGTTCTTGGCGCCCAGCAGTTCACCCTCGACGACCTGGAGCGAGGCGTCGATCACGTCGTCGGTGAGGCGACGGCCGTTCGGGAAGCCCGCGTTGTCACCGTCGAGGACACCGAGCCGCTTGGGCTTGTCCGCCGGCTTGATCGAGGTGTTCAGGCGCAGCATCTCGGAGGGCGTGACGTGCGGGGGCTGGTTCAGCCCCTCCACGCCCTTGAGGAAGACGTCGACCAGGTCGTTGCGCGGCTCGTCGGGGGCCGGGATCTTGTAGATCGCCTCGATGAGCTTCGGCAGCTCCGGGTTGGTGACGTTCTTCAGGAACTGGGCGTCCTCCCAGGGCGCGGACGCGTTGAACTTGTCCTTGTCCTTCAGCGGGTTGACGACCTCGTTCACCAGCGGACTGCCGAGCCGGGAGACCTGCTCGAAGTAGCCCTGCGCGTTCTTGCGCTGGGTCGTCGACCAGATGCCCACGACCGGCTGGTCCGACGACTCCGTGATCATGTGCGTCGGGACCTGGAGGGCGACCGAGTTGACGTTGTAGCCCTTGAGCGTGTCGTTGCCGACCTCGGAGAGGTTCCCGCCGTACAGCAGGTCGAAGACGCGCAGGTCCAGGAAGAACGGGTCGTCGGCCTGCCCGGCGAACGACGTCGCGTCGCCCGCGAGCTTGTGCACGGCCTGCTCGCGCAGCTTGGCGTAGTCCGGCATCGACGCCTTGCCGACGTTCGACGGAGCCACCGGCACGTCGTTGGCGACCTTCGTCTTCGACACCACGTGCTGGTCCTTCAGCTTCAGCAGCTCGATGTCGTACGTCTGCGTGATGTTGAGGTCCTTGTCGTCCAGGCTCTCGACCGGACCGGTGTTGTACAGGAACGTCTTCTTGTTCTTGATGTGCGTGTCGAAGGTGAAGCGGTAGAGCAACTCGCCCTGCGCGTCACCGTTGTTGTCGATGTGGATGTCGTACTGCGCGTCCTCGGCGAACGTGAAGAAGTTCGGTCCGCCGGCCGGTTCCTCGAAGGGGATCCAGTTCGCGATGATCGTCGTCGAGTCCGGCTTGTCCGGGCTGACGAACGCGTACACGTCCGTGTTGTCGTACTGCGGTGTCCCCGAGATGAGCGGGGCCTCGCGGTGACTGGAGGCGGAGGCCGCCCCCGGTTCCAGCGCGGTCACGCCGGCGGCTGCGAGCCCCCCGGCGGCCAGCGCACCACACACAAGGGTCGCGAGGCCCCTGCGTCCCGCACCGCTCCTGGAATTAGGTGTCATGCCGTCCGTCCTCAGTGCCAACTTGCCTGACGAACCCGATTCGGAGCCGTCGCCAGGGTGGATTGGTCCAATCCCAAGCGTTCTTACGGCGGAACTGGAAAGTTGTTTCATCACCGGACCACCCGCGTTTTCGGCCCGCTGATCCGTAACCCCATCCGGAGGTGGGTCCGTTGCGAATACCTCGTGGGACGAGACGGCCGCGCTGCGGTCTGACTGGAGGGGGAGACGAGTTGGAGGCGGACGAGCTGCTGGTGCTCGTGGCGGGCGGTGACCAGAAGGCGTTCGAGGAGTTGTACGGGCTGGTCTCCGGGCCGGTGTACGGGCTCGTGCGGCGGGTGCTGCGCGACCCCGCCCAGTCCGAGGAGGTGGCCCAGGAGGTGCTGCTCGAACTGTGGCGGTCCGCCGCGAAGTTCGACCCGCGCAAGGGCAGCGCCCGGTCGTGGGTCCTCACCCTCGCCCACCGGCGTGCCGTCGACCGGGTGCGCAGCGCCCGCGCGGCCGGCGAGCGCGAGCAGCGTGAGGCGCTCCGCGCGAACCACCCGGCCTTCGACCACGTCGCCGAGGAGGTCGAGGCCGGTCTGGAACGCGAATGGGTGCGCCGCTGCCTCGACCGCCTCACCGCCCTGCAACGCCAGTCCGTCACCCTCGCCTACTACGACGGCTACACCTACCGTGAAGTGGCCGAGCGGCTGTCGCTGCCGCTGGGCACGGTCAAGACCCGGATGCGCGACGGACTCACCCAGCTGCGCAAGTGCCTGGGAGGTGCCGCATGAGCTTCGCCGACCGACTTCTCGGCCGCGGGGACCTGCACTCCCTGGCCGCCCCCTATGCCCTGGACGCCCTGGAACCCGCCGAGCGCCACCGCTTCGAGAAGCACCTGCGGACCTGCGACAACTGTGCCGCCGAGGTGCGGGTCCTGTCCGAGGACGCGGTCCGGCTCGCCTGGTCGGCGGCCGCCCCGCCGCCGGCCGCGATGCGCGACCGGGTGCTGGCCGCCGTACGCGCGACGCCGCAGGAGTCCCCCGGGCGGGAGACGGCACGCGCGCGTGCGCCCCAACTGCCGCCGCATGTGTGGGGCACCCAGCCGCCGCCGCGCACCCGTGCGACCAGGCCGCGCCCCTTGCTGGTGCCGTTCGCCACGGCCACGGCCGCCGCGGCCCTCGTCGTCGCCTCCCTCTTCGCCGTCCAGGCCGACAGGACGCAGGAGCAACTGGACGCGCAGCGGGCTCAGGCAAGTGAGATCGCTAACGTTCTCGCCGCACCTGACGCCCGGGCGACCGCCGGCGAGGACGCGGAGGGGCGGACGATCGGAGTGGTCGCCTCCGCATCGAAGGGGCGCGCGATCGTCACTCTGAGCGGATATGGCGAGCTGTCGAGCGGCCGGGTGCACCAGCTCTGGTTGATGCGCCCCGATGTGCAACCGCGCTCCCTCGGGCTTTTCGACGGCGACACGCCCTTGATCGCCTCCGGTCTCGACAAGTCGGCGACGTCACTGGCTGTGACCGTCGAGCCCGACGGGGGGTCAGCGCAACCCACCAGCCAGCCCGTTGTCCAACTCGCCCTGAAATCGGTTGGATTCGGAGAGTAATCAAGGATGGGTCGTCAACACCCTTACGGGGAAGGTGAATCCTGTGACCGCGATACACGCGTGCCCCACCGGGGCGATAGGGTTAACCTGCCCGGGCCGGGTGGACTCGTACGGGTGGGGAGTGACATGGATCAGATAGCAGTGCGCAGCAGGGCGAGGGTCCCTGCGATCACCTGCGGCAGCAGCGCGACCAGTTCGCGTCTCGACCGCCATCTCTCGGTGCTGGCGGGTCCCGCCGTGCCGCAGAGAGAAGCGGCCGAGGCGACCTCGCTGATGCTTGAGCTGACCAGTCGTGACACCACGCAGCGCAGTGACAGGGGTGCGCGGGTTCGCCGCGTCTCGCTCTTCGCCCCGCTGCGCAGGCTCCGCCGTTCACTCTTCGGCGGGCGCTGAGCCGCACCGGCGACCCTCGGACAACCTCGAAAGCCCGCGCTCGGCAGCTCACCCGCCCCGGTGCCGTACCGCGCTGCCTGCCGTCCGTCATCCCCACGGCAGGCAGCGCCGTTCCGGAGGGCCACCCGAGCGCGGGCACGTTCCCCACTCCACCCACCCCGCTCAACGGCCCGCGTCCCCCGGGTAACAGGTCTGTCACGCCCGCAGGTTGTCGGGCACTAGTCACTCCACGACGAAAACCGCGACGGCGACCCATTGGGTCGCCGTCGCTTCAGTTGTGACTACCCGTGATCACTCGCCGCGCGTGTACCGGCGTACGGCGAGCGGTGCGAACACCGCGAGCAGTACCGCGCACCACGCCAGCGACCCGGCGACGGGATGGGCGACCGGCCAGGCGGCGCCGTCCGGTACGGGCGCGTTGCCGAAGAGGTCCCGCAGGGCCGTGGTGACCGCGCTGATCGGGTTCCACTCGGCGAGCGTGCGCAGCCAGCCCGGCAGGCCGTCGGTCGGAATGTACGCGTTGGACAGCAGCGGCAGGATGAAGGTCGCCCCGCCCAGCTGGCCGGCGGCCTCCTCGTTGCGGGTCAGCAGCCCGAGGAATATCCCCACCCACGCCGTCGCGAACCGGAAGAGCAGCAACAGCGCCACCGCGCCCGCGGCTTCGAGCGCCGAGCCCTCGATCCGCCAGCCCACCGCGAGCCCGACCAGCAGAAACGGCACGGTCCCGGCGGCCGTCACGATGAGATCGGCGCAGGCCTGCCCCAGCGGCACGGCGGCCCGGCTCACCGGCAGCGTCCGGAAGCGGTCCATCACGCCACGGTGCGTGTCCTGGGCGGCCTGGAACATGCCGGTCATCAGCCCGTTGGCCGCGGTCGCCACCAGCAGGCCGGGCACCAGGAAGGACCGGTACTCCGCGCCGGGCATCGCCAGGGCGCTGCCGAGGACGTAGCCGAAGAACAGCAGCATGGTGATCGGCATGGTCTGGGTCAGGATCAGCAGCCCCGGGTTGTTCCGGATCCGCAGCAGCTGACGGCCCAACATCGCGCCGCTGTCGTACGTCAGGGCGGTCATGCCGCACGCTCCTCGTCCTGGGTCTCGTGGGTCTCGTGGGTCTCCCGGGCTTCCTGGGTGAGCCGCAGGAACGCGTCGTCGAGAGTCGGTGGTTTCAGGCTGGCGTCCAGCAACGGCACGCCGGCCGCGTCGAGTTCGCGCACCAGTCGGGGGAGCGTGAGCGTGGAGTCCCGGGTGACCGCGGCGACGGCGCGCCGCTCGTGGTCGAACGACGGTTCCGCGCCGGTGAGTTGATCCAGTACGCCCGCCGCCTTCACCATCACGTCGGGGTCGGTGACGACGACCTCGACATGCGCGCCGATGACCGACTTGAACTGCGCGGGCGAACCCGTGTGCGCGACCCGTCCGCGGTCCATCAGGGCGATGTCGTCGGCGAGTTGGTCGGCCTCCTCCAGATACTGCGTGGTCAGCAGCACTGTCGTGCCGTCGGCGGTCAGCTCCCGTACGGAGTCCCAGATCCGGTTGCGGCTGGCGGGGTCGAGGCCGGTCGTCGGCTCGTCCAGGAACAGCACCTCGGGACGGCGCAGGAGGCTCGCCGCGAGGTCGAGGCGGCGCCGCATCCCGCCCGAGTAGGTGGACGTCGGCCGGTCGGCCGCCTCGGTCAGCCCGAAGCGGTCGAGGAGGTCGGCGGCCCGCTCGGCCGGCCCGCGCACCCGGTGCAGCCGGGCGAACAGCCGCAGGTTCTGGCGGCCGGTGAGGTCACCGTCGACCGAGGCGTACTGGCCGGTGACGCCGATGCTGCCGCGGACGGCGGTCGGGTCGCGGAGCAGGTCGTGCCCGGCGACCCGGGCCGAGCCGGCGTCCGGGCGCAGCAGTGTGGTGAGGAGCCGGATGGCCGTCGTCTTGCCCGCGCCGTTGGGGCCGAGGAGGCCGCAGACGGTGCCCTGCGCGACGGCCAGATCGAGTCCGCGCAGGGCGTGGACCTCGCCGAATCGCTTCTCCAGGCCTTCACTAAGTACAGCGTACGTAGAAGTCATGGGTCGACCATAGTGCACTACGTACGGTGTACGTAACTAGCATGGTGTGCGAGGTGATGATCGATGGCGGGCAAGGCGGCCGAGCCTGGAGTGATCTGGGCACGACCCGAGCGGACGGGGCGCGGGCCCAGGCCCGCGTTCACACGTGCGGACATCGCGGCCGCGGCGGTGCGGATCGCCGACACCGGCGGGCTGGACGCCGTGTCCATGCGGCATGTCGCGGCCGAGCTGGGCTGCGGGACGATGTCGCTGTACAACTACGTCCCCCGCAAGGAGGACCTGTACGAGCTGATGATCGACGCGATCGGTGCCGAGCACGAGATCCGGGAGCCCTCGGGCGACTGGCGGGCGGACATGATCGGCAACGCGGAGGAGACGCGCGCCATCATGCACCGCCACACCTGGGTGCCCCGGCTGATGTCAGGGGTGTACGGCTTCAGTCCCAACACCCTGCGCTACCTGGAGCACTGCCTGGCCTGTCTGGAGCCGCTCGACGTGCCGTACAGCGTGAAGATGGAGCTGGTCGCCCTGCTGAACGGCGTGGTGACGACGTACACCGCGAACGAGATCGCCACCGCCGAGCGCACCCGTGCCATGCCCTGGTCCGAGGAGGAGGAGAACGCGGTCCGCATCGCCTACCTCGGCGGCCAGGTCGCCACCGGCAAGTATCCGCGCCTCGCCGCGGCCTTCATGGCGGACAGTGGGCCGATCGATCTGGAGGCGGTCTTCAGGCGGGCGCTCGAACGGGTGCTGGACGCCTTCGACCCCGGCGTGCGTTAGATCAGCGCGAGCTGTCCTTCCGGCCCCTCCTCGTGCCCGTCCAGCACCGAGGCGGGCCTGCGGGCCGACTCCGGGACCGGAAGCACGCCGGCCTTGCGCAGATCGGCTGCCGTGATGGGGGACGTCGACTCCACGTGGAGAGGCGGGAGTTCGGCCAGCAGGGCCAGCACCGTGATCAGCTCCAGCAGCTCCGACGTCCACGTCTGCGGCCAGGTCGCCGGGCGGATCGCCGCCAGGGTGCCCGGCTCGCTCTCCGTGACACGGGCCGTGAACCACTGCTCCAGGATCTTCACGCCGGCCACCTCGAAGTCCCAGGCCTCCGGTGGGACCGGTGAGACACGGCCCTCGTCCAGCAGCAGGGCTTCCTCGGCACGGTCGTACGCGATCGTCAGCGGGCGCGAGGGGAGCGGAGCGCGGACGTACGGGCGGCGGCCCCCTGGCAGCTTCGGGCGGTCGCCGTCACGGCGCATCAGCCGGAGCAGGCGGTGACCCGACTCCACGCCGCGCGACCACAGGCCGGGGTCCTCCGTGAGCGGGACGGTGAGGTCGGGGCGGGCGGCGGACAGGATCCAGGCGAGGACGTCCATCGGCGTGGGGGAGTGGCCCAGCCGGGAGGCCAGGTGCCTCAGCAGGCCCGGGGCGAGGTTGGGTTCCCCGGCCCCCGGGCGGCGGTAGAGGGGGCGGACGCGGCCCGGGCGCAGCAGCGGGAGCAGTGAGGTCGCCAGCAGCGGGGCGTCGGGCCTCTCCAGGACGAAGACCTGGTGCTCGTCCGCCACTCGCCACAGCTCGGGGCGGGCCGCGTCGATCAGGCGGTGGTCGGGGATCAGCCACTGTTCGTCGAAGGGGGCGTGCAGGACGCGTACCGGCTCCGGGCAGGGGCCGGCGGCGCGGATCAGCTTCTCCGTGCCGGCGGACCGGCCGGGCAGCCGGCCGACCGCCGAGTGCAGGGTGCGGGAACGACTCGGCTCCAGCAGGGCCTCCCGGTCCGGGCCCTCGGCCTTCACGAAGGCGTCCCAGCGGGCTTTCAGGGATGCCGCGTCGGGGCCCGTCGGCCACCCCCGGCCGAGCCGCGGCGGTGCGACGGACCACGGCATGAGGTCCGCCAGCAGCGGAGCGTCGTCGTGCGTCACGCTGGGCATCGTACGACCTGTCCGCGACACGCGGGTCAGTTGGCTTCCAAGGTCACCGTGAAGGAGAAGCGGTCGCCCCGGTAGTGGATGACCGCCGCGTCCAGCACGCGCCCCGCCTCGTCGTACGTCACGCCCGTGTAGTGCAGGATCGGGCTCAGCAGCGGGACCTGGAGCAGTCGTGCCGTCTCCGGGTCGGCCAGGCGGGCCTCGACCGTGTCCGTGATGCGGCTGATGTCCGCCCCGACGACATCCCGCAGCAGCTTGGTCATCGGCCAGCGGACGAGATCGTCGAGGTCGATGCGCGCGGCCAGTTCGGGGCGGACGTAGTTGCGGGCATGGTTGGTCGGCTCGCCCGTCTTGTCGTCGCTGCGGAGGCGGTGGTAGGTCGCCACCTCGTCGATGTCCGGGAAGAACTCGGCGACTTCGGCGGGCACGGGCTCCCTGCCGTGCCCCAGCAGCTCCGTCACCATGCCGGACTGCTGCGCCACGATCGCGTCCACCGAGCCGAGCAGCCGCACGGGGGCGCCCCGGCGGACGTCCGGCTCGATGAACGTGCCCCGTCTGCGGTGGCGCGTGATCAGGCCCTCGTCCTCCAGTTCCTTCAGCGCCTGCCGCATGGTCAGCACGCTCACGCCGTAGTGCTCCGCCAACTGCTCCTCGGTGGGCAGCCGCAGGGGGTCCTGCGGCCGACGGCCGAGTATCGAGGCGCGCAGCGACTGCGACACCTGGTACCAGAGCGGCAGCTTGCGGTTCAGGACGATGGAGTCCGGGGCGAAGGAGGTCACGGGGCCATCCGTACCGGTCGGGGATCTCTACGGCAAGGGGCGGAAGTGGCGCTCCAGGCCCTGCCAGACGTCGTCGTAACGCTGTTGCAGGTGGTCCGCACCGGCCGCCTGCGGGGTGAGCGTCACCGGCCAGCGGGTCTCGAACATGAAGGCCAGTCCGTCGTCGATCTTCTGCGGCTTCAGCTCGGCCGCGCTCGCCCGGTCGAACGTGTCCCGGTCCGGGCCGTGCGCCGACATCATGTTGTGCAGCGAGCCGCCGCCGGGCACGAAGCCCTCCGCCTTCGCGTCGTAGGCGCCCTCGACGAGGCCCATGTACTCGCTCATCACGTTCCGGTGGAAGTACGGCGGCCGGAAGGTGTCCTCGCCCACCAGCCAGCGCGGCGCGAAGACCACGAAGTCGACCCCGGCCAGGCCCGGGGTGTCGGACGGGGACGTGAGCACCGTGAAGATCGACGGGTCGGGGTGGTCGTAGGAGATGCTGCCGATCACATTGAAGCGGCGCAGGTCATAGACGTACGGCACATGGTTGCCGTGCCAGGCGACCACGTCGAGCGGTGAGTGGGCGTACATCGCCGTCCAGAGGTTGCCGCAGAACTTGTTGACCACCTCCACGGGCCCCTCGACGTCCTCGTACGCGGCGACCGGCGCCTGGAAGTCGCGTGCGCCCGCGAGTCCGTTGGCGCCGATCGGGCCGAGGTCGGGGAGGTGGAAGGGGGCCCCATAGTTCTCGCACACATAACCCCGGGCCGAGGCATCCAACAGCTCCACACGGAAGCGCACCCCACGCGGAATCAGGGCCACATGTGCCGGCTCCACATGCAGCAGCCCGAACTCCGTGTGCAGCAGCAGCCCGCCGCGCTCCGGCACGATCAGCAGCTCGCCGTCGGCGTCGCTGAAGACGCGGTCCATGGAGGAGTTGGCGTGATACAGGTGCACGGCCATACCGGTGCGCTGCGTCGCGTCGCCGTTGCCGCCCAGGGTCCACAGGCCGGCGAGGAAGTCGGTCCCGGGCGCGGGCTCGGGCAGGGGGTTCCAGCGCAGCCGGTTCGGATCCGGCACGGACTCCGTGAAGGGCGCCGTACGGATCGCGCCGTTGTCGGTGCGCGTGAAAGCCGGGTGCGCGGCCGACGGGTGGATGCGGTACAGCCACGAGCGGCGGTTGTGGGCCCTCGGTTCGGTGAACGCCGTGCCGCTCAGCTGCTCCGCGTACAGGCCCAGCGGGGCGCGCTGGGGTGAGTTGCGGCCCTCGGGGAGGGCGCCGGGCAGCGCCTGCGAGCTGTGCTCATTGCCGAAACCGGAGAGGTAGGTCAGCCCTTCCGCGGTCTTCCGCGCTCCCCCGTGCTCGAACACGCTCGCGCGGGAGGTGACCCCATCGCTCATGATCGCTCCTTCGAGATCTGATTCCTATGGTCAACCGTAGGATTGCGGTTTCGCAAGCGCAAGAGACCCGTGGTACCTCCCCTGTGAGGACTACGAGAACCGGACGCGAACCAGACTTCAGGGGGATCCGGCTGTCGGACCGGTGTTCTAGTCTCGCGGGCATGTCGTGGACGCGGACCCTGCTCGGCTCGCTCGCGGTCTGTGTCCTGCTGCTGACCGGAACCGTGGGCTGCGGCTCCGACGCTGCCCGCGACCAGGGGGAGAACGCGGCGTCGCCGTCCCCGGTGGGCAAGGTCCTCGACGACACCGACGACGACGGACGGCACTACCGCGAGGTGGACGAGGGCGAGGCGCCCGAGGTCGGCATCGAGGTGCAGCCGGACCCGGACAGCGGTGGCAGCTGGGACGTACGGCTGAGCGTCCGCAATTTCCGCTTCTCGCCCGCCGGCGCGGGGGCCCGGGCGGTCGCCGGACGCGGCCTCGCGTACCTCTTCGTGGACGACCGCCTCGTCACCAGGCTGCGCACCCCCGGGTACCGCCTCCCGGCCGACCTCGTCCCGCGCGGCACCCACCAGGTCACCGTGCGCCTGTACGCCGACGACGGCACGGTGTGGGCGGTGGGCGACGGCCCCGTCGAGAGCACGGCGGACATCACGGCCTCGGAAGCGGAGGCGACCGTGACGTCGTCGCCGTCCCCCGCGGCACTGAGTGTGCCGGGTGCCCGTCTCCGTACTGGGGGTCGATGTTCCCCGGAGCGAGCCGGAAAGGCATGATGAAGACCGTGCCCCACCCAGAAACGCTACGCCGGGCGCCCGTGCAGCGGCGCAGCGCCGAACGGCTCACCAGGATCCTCGACGCCTGCGCCGACCTCCTCGACGAGGTCGGCTACGACGACCTGAGCACCCGGGCCGTCGCCCAGCGCGCCGGCGTCCCCATCGGCTCCGTCTACCGGTTCTTCGGCAACAAGCGCCAGATGGCCGACGCGCTCGCCCAGCGCAACCTGGAGCGCTACACCGCCCGCGTCACCGAGCGCCTGAAGGAGACCGCCGACGGAGGCTGGCAGGCGGCGATGGACGCCGTACTCGACGAGTACCTCGCCATGAAGCGCACCGCGCCCGGGTTCTCCCTCGTCGACTTCGGCAACCAGATCCCCGTCGGCACCCGGGGCGAGCCCAACACCCGCGTCGCCGACCGCCTCACCGACCTGCTCTCCGGCTACCTCGGCCGCGAACCCGACGACGACCTGCGCCGCACCTTCCTCATCGCCGTCGAAACCGCCGACACCCTGGTCCACCTCGCCTTCCGGATGGCCCCGGAGGGCGACGACCGGATCATCGAGGAGGCACGGGAGATGCTGCGGGCGTATCTGGCGCGCGTGCTGGACTGACGGCGCCGCGCTGCCGGGTCCGGCCCGGCAGACGTACGTCGTCACCGCCGAACCACCTCCTCGCGTCCAGGGCTCCCCTCCCGGCATACCGCTCGGTATGCTCGGCCCTGAACCGCGCGTCATCGTCGCCGCCCCCTCCAGGAGGACCCGTGTCCCGCACCGCACTGCGCATCTGCCCCCTGTGCGAGGCCACCTGCGGCCTGACCCTCACCATCGAAGGGACCGCGGTCACCCGGGCCCGCGGTGATCGCGACGATGTGTTCAGCAAGGGGTTCATCTGCCCCAAGGGCGCCTCCTTCGGGGCCGTCGACGGCGACCCCGACCGGCTGCGCACCCCGCTCGTGCGCAAGGACGGCGAACTGCGCGAGGCCACCTGGGAGGAGGCGTTCGACGCGGTCGCCGCCGGTATCCGCCCGGTCGTCGAGCGGTACGGGCCGAACTCGGTGGGCGTCGTGCTCGGCAACCCCAACGTGCACACCGTGGCCGGGGCGCTCTATCCGCCGGTCCTGCTCGCCGGCCTGCGCACCCGCAGCGTCTTCACCGCCTCCACGGTCGACCAGATGCCCAAGCACGTCTCCAGCGGACTGCTCTACGGCGACGCCCTCGCGATCCCCGTACCGGACCTGGACCGCACCGACCATCTCCTCCTCATCGGCGCCAACCCGCTGGAGTCCAACGGCAGCCTCTGCACCGCCCCCGACTTCCCGGGCAAGCTGAAGGCGCTCAAGGCCCGCGGGGGCACCCTCACCGTCATCGACCCGCGCCGCACCCGCACCGCCAGGCTCGCCGACCGGCACATCCCGATCCGGCCCGGCACGGACGCGCTGCTCCTCGCGGCGATGGCGTACACCCTCTTCGAGGAAGACCTCGTCGACCTCGGGGATCTCGCGCCCCACGTGGACGGCGTCGACGAACTCCGCGCGGTCATCGGCGACTTCGCCCCCGAAGCCGTCGCCGACGCCTGTGACGTGGAGGCCGGCACGATCCGCGTCCTCGCCCGCGAACTCGCCGCCGCCCCCACCGCCGCCGTCTACGGCCGCATCGGCAGCTGCACCGTCCCGCACGGCACCCTGGCCAGCTGGCTCGTCGACGTCCTCAACATCCTCACCGGCAACCTCGACCGCCCCGGCGGTGCCCTCTTCCCGCAGGCGGCGACCGACAAGACGCCCCGCCCCGCCGGGCCCGGCCGCGGCTTCGCGCTCGGGCGCTGGCACTCCCGGGTGAGCCGGCACCCCGAGGCCAAGGGCGAGCTGCCGCTCTCCGCGCTCGCCGAGGAGATCGACACCGCGACCGAGGAGGGCGAGCCGATCCGGGCCGTGATCGCCGTCGCCGCCAACCCGGTGCTGTCGTCCCCGGACGGCGACCGGCTCGACAAGGCCCTCGGCTCGCTCGACTTCATGGTCAGCGTCGACCCGTATCTCAACGAGACCTCGCGCCACGCCGACGTCGTGCTGCCGCCGCCCCCGCCCTCGCAGAGCCCGCACCACGACTACGCCCTCAACACCCTCGCGGTCCGCAACCAGGCGCGCTACACCCGGCCCGCCGTCCCGCTGGAGGCCGGACGGAGGGCCGAGGCCGAGATCCTGGCCCGGTTGGTCCTCGCCGCCACCGGGATGCACGGCGCCGACCCGTCCGCCGTCGACGACCTGGTCATCGGCCAGACCCTCGGCAAGGCCGTCAAGGAGGCGCACTCGCCCGTGCACGGCCGGGAGCCGGGCGAACTCGCCGCGCTGCTCACCGGAGTGAGCGGCCCCGAGCGGCGCCTCGACATGATGCTGCGCCTGGGCCCGTACGGCGACGGCTTCGGCGTACGGCAGGACGGGCTGAGCCTGGAGCGGCTGCTCGCGCATCCGCACGGCATCGACCTCGGGCCGCTCGGGTCCCGGCTCCCGCAGCCCCTGAAGACCGTCAGCGGCAAGGTGGAGCTGCTGCCGGGACCCATCGCCGACGACCTGCCCCGCCTCAGGGCGGCCCTGCGCGAGCGGGCCGGCGGACTCGTCCTGGTCGGCCGCCGTCATCTGCGGTCCAACAACAGCTGGATGCACAACGTGCCCGTCCTCACCGGCGGCTCCAACCGCTGCACCCTGCACATCCATCCCGAGGACGCCGCTCGGCTCGGCGTCCGGGACGGGGCGGCCGTACGCCTGAAGGGCGCCGGGGGAGAGGTGACCGCCCCCGCCGAGGTCACCGACGGCGTGCGTCCGGGCGTGGTGAGCCTGCCGCACGGCTGGGGCCATGACCGCCCCGGCACCCGCCTCAGCCACGCCGCCACCGACCCCGGCGTCAACGTCAACCAGCTCCTCGACGGCAGCCTGCTCGACCCGCTGTCGGGCAACGCGGTGCTCAACGGGATACCCGTCGAAGTGGTCCCGATGGCCGAAAAGATCACGGCTCTGACCTGAGCAAAGCTCTGACCTGGAGTTTTGCGCTTATTGCTCGCATGTCAACGTCTTGTTAACGCTGTTTGAAGGGACCTAACGTCGTCCCACCGCCGGCCCTGGTGGGTCGTTCAAGGGCGAACGTTAGGTATCCACTCATGCTGACCATCCTTGGCTTCGCCATGATCGCGACCTTCCTGGTCCTGATCATGATGAAGAAGATGTCGCCGATCGCGGCGCTCGTGCTGATCCCGGCACTGTTCTGCGTCTTCGTCGGGAAGGGCGCCAAGCTCGGTGACTACGTCATCGAAGGCGTCACCAGCCTCGCCCCCACGGCGGCGATGCTCATGTTCGCGATCGTCTACTTCGGTGTGATGATCGACGTCGGTCTCTTCGACCCGATCGTCCGAGGGATCCTGAAGTTCGCCAAGGCCGACCCGATGCGGATCGTCGTCGGCACGGCGATCCTCGCCGCGATCGTCTCCCTCGATGGCGACGGCTCGACCACCTTCATGATCACGGTCTCGGCGATGTACCCGCTGTACAAGCGCCTGAAGATGAGCCTGGTCGTGATGACCGGTGTGGCCGCGATGGCCAACGGCGTGATGAACACCCTGCCGTGGGGCGGCCCGACCGCCCGCGCCGCCACCGCGCTGAAGGTGGACGCCAGCGACATCTTCGTCCCGATGATCCCGGCCCTCGCCGTCGGCCTGCTGGCCGTCATCGTCCTCTCGTACTTCCTCGGTCTGCGCGAGCGCAAGCGGCTCGGCGTGCTCACCCTGGACCAGGTCCTGGTGGAGGAGAGGGCCGAGGAGAAGTCGGCGGAGACGGTCCTGGTCGGCGCCGGCTCCGGTGCCGACGGCACGGGCAAGGGCGCGGTCGCCACCGGCGGCTCCGGCTCCGGCTCCGGCACCGACGCCGAGGAAGAGGACGAGGACGAGAAGAAGCGCTTCCAGGTCCTCGACCCGAACCGCCCCACCCTGCGCCCCAAGCTCTACTGGTTCAACGCGCTGCTCACGGTCGCCCTGCTCACCTGCATGATCATGGAGTGGCTGCCGATCCCGGTGCTGTTCCTGCTCGGTGCCGCGCTCGCGCTCACCGTGAACTTCCCGCACATCCCGGACCAGAAGGCCCGCCTGGCCGCCCACGCCGACAACGTCCTCAACGTCTCCGGCATGGTCTTCGCCGCCGCCGTCTTCACCGGCGTCCTCCAGGGCACCGGCATGGTGGACCACATGGCCAGGTGGATGGTGGACGTGATCCCCGAGGGCATGGGCCCGCACATGGCCCTGGTCACCGGCGTGCTGAGCCTCCCGCTCACCTACTTCATGTCGAACGACGGCTTCTACTTCGGCGTCCTCCCGGTCCTCGCCGAGGCCGGCGCGGCGCACGGCGTCACCCCGCTGGAGATGGCCCGCGCCTCCCTGGTCGGCCAGCCGCTGCACATGTCGAGCCCGCTCGTCCCGGCCGTGTACGTCCTGGTCGGCATGGCCAAGGTGGAGTTCGGCGACCACACCAAGTTCGTGGTGAAGTGGGCGGCGCTCACCTGCCTGGTCATCCTCGCGGCCGGACTGCTCTTCGGAATCATCTGACCCGCACGCACCGCATCGTCCGGGAACGGTCCGCAACGGCCGGCACCGTTCCGGGCCGCTCCGGGATTCCTGGGAGGACACGACCATGGCGCCCGGTGGGAACCGCGGCTGGCTGCTCCGCCTCGTCATCGCCTTCAGCTTCGCGCAGGGGGCGGTGTCGATGGCGCGGCCCGCCGTCTCCTACCGGGCTCTGGCGTTGGGTGCGGACGAGCGGGCCATCGGCGTGATCGCGGGGGTCTACGCCCTGCTCCCGCTGTTCGCCGCCGTCCCGCTGGGCCGCCGCACCGACCACGGCCGCTGTGCGCCGCTGCTGCCCGTCGGCGTCGTCCTGATATCCGGGGGCTGCGCGCTGAGCGGCCTGGCGGGCTCCCTGTGGGCGATGGCGATCTGGAGCGGGGTGATGGGCCTCGGTCACCTCAGCTTCGTCATCGGTGCCCAGTCCCTGGTCGCCCGCCAGTCCGCCCCGCACGAACAGGACCGCAACTTCGGCCACTTCACCATCGGTGCCTCGCTCGGCCAGCTGATCGGCCCGATCGCCGCCGGCGCGCTGATCGGCGGCCGGGACATGGCGGGGACCAGCGCACTCGCCCTGCTGGTGGCGGGCGCGGGCGGCGCCGTCGCGCTCACCTCGCTGTGGCGCATAGAGAGCCGTACGACGGCCGGGTCCCGCGAGGAACGCGGCGACCGCGTCCCCGTCCAGCGCATCCTGCGCGCCCGGGGCGTGCCCGCCGGCATCTTCATCAGCCTCGCCGTGCTGTCCGCCACCGACATCCTCACCGCCTACCTCCCGGTGGTCGGCGAGCACCGGGGCATCGCCCCGTCCGTGATCGGCCTCCTGCTCAGCCTGCGCGCGGCGGCCACCATCGCCTGCCGCCTGGTCCTGACGCCCCTGCTGCGGCTGCTGGGCCGGTCCCTGCTGCTGACGGTGACCTGTCTGCTGGCCGCCCTGCTGTGCGCGGGGATCGCGCTGCCGGTGCCCGTGTGGGGGCTGGCCGTGATGCTGGCGGTGCTCGGCTTCTGCCTCGGTGTCGGACAGCCCCTGTCCATGACGACGGTCGTCCAGGCGGCCCCCGACGGCGCCCGCTCCACCGCCCTGGCCCTGCGCCTGACCGGCAACCGCCTCGGCCAGGTCGCCGCCCCGGCGTCGGCGGGCCTGGTCGCGGGCGTCGCGGGGGTGGCGGCGCCGTTCGTGATGCTGGGAGCGCTGTTGCTGGTGTCGGCGGCAACGGCGATGCGGGCGCCGTCGAGACCGGGGGGCGAGGCGGACGCCGGGAGGCGGGGCGGATCCGGCGCGATCTTGCGTCGAAAGAGTGGTATCTGATGGGCCGTTAGGCGCTGCTGCCAGGATTCGCCGGGCACATGTGAAAGAGAGTCAGACGAAGAGCGATTTGTACGAAAATCGTCTGACTCGGAGGACTCGCATGCCCACCACGCCTCTGCCACGCCGCGCCGGACTGCGTATCGCCGCCGTCACGGCGCTCACTGCCGCGCTCACCCCGCTCTCCGGGTTGCCGGCGGGAGCCGCGCCGATGGCCCCCGGGGACAACGGCACCCTCAAGATCCACACGGCGCCGTGGGACGGGGTCCAGCGCACGCCGTACGGTGACGCGATCGACGAGCCGCGGGTCTGCCGGTTCTACCTCGACGCGGCCGGCTTCGAGACCGTCGACGCCGTCACCTGGCGCATCGAGACCCAGCCGCCGGTGACGGGTGGTGCCACGCTCCGCGGGACCCTCAACCTCCCGAACGACACCGGCATCGGCCACACCGAGGACCAGAACCTGCCCGACGGGCAGTACCAGCTGTCCTGGTCGTTCGTGGGCATGACGGGTGCCGAGAGGCAGAAGACCTTCACGGTCGACTGCCGTGCCTCGATGTCGACGCCCGGCCCGCAGGGCGGTCCGCCCGCCGGCGGTGGCGGGATCGCCCGCGATGAGGCGTTCACCACGGTCGCCGGCGCGGGCGCCGTGGGCCTGGCCGCGGTGGGCGGGGTGATCTGGTTCCGGCTCCGTCGCCGCACGCATGGCGCGTAGAAGGCGGCGCAGGCCCTGGTACCGCAGGCGCGCCTACCGCCTGGCGAGGACGGCCGTGCTGACCGTCGCGCTGGTGGCGGTCGGCGTCCGGTGCGACCACCACAGGCCCGGAGCCGATGTGGCCGCTCCGGGCCCCGCCGAGACCTCCGAGGCCCGAGCCGCCGGCACCGGAGTCGGTGCCGGCGGGGAGGGCGCCCGTTCCGGCGCCGACTCCCGGCCGGGCGTCGCGGGTCCGGGCGAGGCGTCGCCCTGGCCCGCCGTCGGCACCGTGGGCCCGGCCTCGCCCGGCCCCGCCTCGCCCGGCCCCGCCTCGCCCGGCCCGGCCGGCACCGGCCGGGCGACCGAGAGCCCGGCCTCGCAACCCCCTCGCCCCACCCGCAGCGGGAAGGCCGACAAGGGCCGCCCCGCGCCCCGCCCCCTGCCCCGCTCCCGCGCGACCCGCCTGGTCATCCCCTTCGTCGGCATCGACGCCCCGCTCATCGACCTCCGCCTCGACAGCGAGCGGCGACTGCCCGCACCCCCGGAGGACGAGCCCGACATCGCCGGCTGGTACGCGGACGGGCCGTCACCCGGCGAGCAGGGCACCGCCGTCGCCGTGGGCCACCTCGACACCAACACCGGCACCGCCGTCTTCGGCGGACTCGGTGAACTCAAGCGTGGCAAACGCGTCGAGGTCCGGCGCGCCGACGGACGGACCGCCGTCTACTCCGTCGACGCCATCAAGTCCTACGAGAAGGACAAGTTCCCCAACGACGTGGTGTACGGCGCCCGGGCGCGCCCGGAGCTGCGGCTGATCACCTGTGGTGGCAACTACGACCGCAAGAGCGGCTACTCGGGCAACGTCGTGGTCTTCGCTCATCTCACCTCCACCCGTGAGGCTTCCGCGGGGTCCGGCAAGCGCTGAACAGGGTGGTCCGGTTTCTCACTTGCTGGACCGCCGCGCCCGATCCTGCCCGTCCCCTTCCCCCACCCGCACACATTCCGTTAGCTTCCGTGACTCACACGCCCCGTACGACCCGCACGAGGCGTTCGACCGCGGAGCAAATGAGCCCTCGGGGGCAGCCGTCATGACACGCGCCATATCTCTGCACGACGTGAGCAAGGCATACACGCGAGGCGTTCGCGTCGTGGAACGCTTCTCGCTGGACATCGAACCCGGCGAGTTCCTCGTCCTCCTCGGGCCCTCCGGCTGCGGCAAGTCCACCGTGCTCAGGATGATCGCCGGTCTGGAGGAGATCGACGAGGGCGACCTGCTGCTGGACGGCGAGTACGCCAACGACCTGCTGCCCGCCGCTCGGCGGATGGCGATGGTCTTCCAGAACTTCGCCCTCTACCCGAACATGACCAGCCGCGACAACATCGGCTTCCCCCTGCGCATCGAGGCACCCGGCGCGGACCCGCGCCCGCGCGTGGACACCACCGCCCGCATGCTGGGCATCGAGGACCTCCTCGACCGCTTCCCCGCCCAGCTCTCCGGCGGCGAACGCCAGCGTGTCGCCATGGGCCGGGCCATCGCCCGCCACCCCACCGCGTTCCTGATGGACGAACCGCTGTCCAACCTCGACGCCAAGCTCCGCAGCCACCTGCGCGCCGAGATCTCCGCCCTCACCCGCGAACTGGGCGTCACCACGGTGTACGTCACCCACGACCAGGCGGAGGCGATGTCCCTCGGCGACCGGGTGGCCGTCCTGCGCGGCGGCGTCCTCCAGCAGGTGGGCACCCCGCGTTCGGTGTACGCGCTGCCCCGCAACGTCTTCGTCGCCGCCTTCATCGGCACCCCGCGCATCAACCTCCTGCGCGGCGTCGTGCGCGCCCCCCTGGACGGGGCGATGACCATCAGCCTCGGCAAGCAGTACCTCCGCCTGCCCGAGCCCCTGACCCTGGACCACCAGTTGCTCCGCGTCCAGCAGGGGCGCGAGGTCATAGTGGGCCTGCGCTCGGAGGCGGTCCGGATCGCCGAGCCTGCCGCGGCCCGCCCGGGCGAGGTGCACATCACCGGCCTGGTCGAGCAGGTGGAGTTCCAGGGCCACGAGGTCCTCGTGCACTTCAACACCGGCTCGCGCCCCGCCGTCGTCCCCGACCTGGAGGCGCCGCGCCCCGTCCCCCCGGTCCGGCGCCGCCGCCGGGACGCCGGCACCGTGCTGGACCGGCTCCGCGGCCGGGCGGGCGCCCTGCGTGCCGGGCCCGTGGTGACGCTGGAGCATCCCGGCGACGCCGCCCCCGACCCGGCGCCGCCCGAGGGCCGTCTGCCCGGCGACCTCATCGTCCGCACCACGCCCGACTTCGAGCTCCGGCACGGCATGCAGGTCCCGCTCCTCGTCGACATCGCCCACCTGTTCGTCTTCGACCACCACGGTGAGCGGATCTGCCCGGA
The DNA here is from genome assembly GCF_042800355.1 of Streptomyces sp. NPDC057623. Taxonomy (NCBI): domain Bacteria; kingdom Bacillati; phylum Actinomycetota; class Actinomycetes; order Kitasatosporales; family Streptomycetaceae; genus Streptomyces; species Streptomyces sp. NPDC057623. The sequence goes on along the minus strand of NZ_JBHVGZ010000033.1, from coordinate 54,561 downwards.
TCCGGCCCGGCTGCCCGATCTGGAGGAGTGAAGTCCGCGAGGTATGGCTAGCTATGGGCCATGAACGTGCACTTCACCCGAACTCGGGCCGTCCTCGCCACCGTTGGGCTCCTGCTCGCCGTCGGGGCGCCGACCGCGTACGCCACTCTCGACGACGCGGACCCGCCCGCCCCCGCCGCGCCGCGGCGCGGAGATCCGTACGTCGAGACCCAGCTCTTCTTCGGCACCGCCCGGCCCGACGGCGGTCCGGCCGTCACCGACCGCCAGTTCATGGCCTTCGTCGACAAGGAGGTCACACCGGACTTCCCGGACGGGCTCACCATCCAGTCCGGGCGCGGACAGTGGCGGGACGCGAGCGGGACGATCGAGAAGGAACGGTCGTACGAGTTGATCCTGCTCTACCCGCGGGAACAGGCGCGGAGCAGCGACCGCAGGATCGAGGAGATCCGCCGGGCCTACCAGAAGACCTTCGGTCAGGAGGCGGTGGGGAGGGTGGACGACGAGGCGCGCGTCGACTTCTGATGTCATGGGACGTCTGGTGCATAAAAACTATCGCCGCTAGTTTATGTGTCGGACGTCAAGAGGGCCCGCCCAGGAGGAAACGCGATGAAGGCACACGACGGCATGTACATCGACGGCGCCTGGCGCCCCGCCGCGGGCCCGGATGTGATCGAGGTGGTGAACCCGGCCGACGAGCAGGTCGTCGGCCGGGTCCCGGCCGGCACCGCGGCCGACGTCGACACCGCCGTACGCGCCGCCCGCGCCGCCCTCCCGGGCTGGGCCGCCGCCCCGCCCGCCGAGCGCGCCGCGCGGCTCGCCGCCCTGCGCGACCTCCTCGACGCCCGCAAGGACGAGATCGCCGAGACGGTCACCGCCGAGCTCGGCTCCCCCCTGAAGTTCTCCCAGGCGGTCCACGCGGCCGTCCCGATCGCGGTCGCGGGCTCGTACGCCGAGCTGGCGGCGACGTACGCCTTCGAGGAGAAGGTCGGCAACTCGACCGTGTACCACGAGCCCATCGGCGTGGTCGGCGCCATCACGCCCTGGAACTACCCGCTGCACCAGATCGTCGCCAAGGTCGCCCCGGCGCTGGCGGCGGGCTGCACGGTGGTGGTGAAGCCCGCCGAGGACACCCCGCTGGTCGCCCAGCTCTTCGCCGAGGCGGTCCACGAGGCCGGCCTCCCCGCGGGCGTCTTCAACCTCGTCACCGGCCGCGGCCCGGTCGCCGGCCAGGCGCTCGCCGAGCACCCGGGCGTCGACCTGGTCTCCTTCACCGGCTCCACGGCCGTCGGCCGGCGGATCGGCGCGGTGGCCGGCGCGGCGATCAAGAAGGTCGCCCTGGAGCTGGGCGGCAAGTCCGCCAACGTCATCCTGCCGAGCGCCGACCTGGCGAAGGCGGTCAACGTCGGCGTCGCCAACGTCATGTCCAACTCCGGGCAGACGTGCAGCGCCTGGACACGGATGCTGGTGCACCGGGACCAGTACGACGAGGCCGTGCAGCTGGCCGCGGCCGCCGCCGCGAAGTACGGCGAGCGCATCGGCCCGGTGGTCAACGCCGCGCAGCAGGAGCGGGTGCTCGGCTACATCGAGAAGGGGGTGGCCGAAGGGGCGCGCGTGGTCGCGGGCGGCCCCGAATCGCCGCGCGAGCGGGGCTGCTTCGTCAGCCCGACCGTCCTCGCCGACGTGACACCCGAGATGACCGTCGCGCAGGAGGAGATCTTCGGCCCCGTCCTGTCGATCCTGCGCTACGACGACGAGGAGGACGCCCTGCGGATCGCCAACGGCACGGTCTACGGCCTCGCCGGTGCCGTCTGGGCGGGCGAGGAGGCGGAGGCGGTGGCCTTCGCGCGCCGGATGGACACCGGGCAGGTCGACATCAACGGGGGCCGCTTCAACCCCCTCGCCCCCTTCGGCGGCTACAAGCAGTCGGGAGTGGGGCGCGAACTCGGGGCGCACGGCCTGGCCGAGTACCTCCAGACCAAGTCCCTCCAGTTCTAACCGCCGGCCCGTTCCGGTCCTCCAGTCCCGCACAGCCCCAAGGGAGTCCCCCGTCATGGCCGTCCGCGCCGCCGTCCTGCCCGCCATCGGTGCCCCGCTGGAGGTCACCGAGATCGACCTGCCCGACCCCGGACCCGGCCAGGTCCGCGTCCGCCTCGCCGCCGCCGGCGTCTGTCACTCCGACCTCTCCCTGTCGAACGGCACCATGCGCGTCCCGGTCCCCGCGGTCCTGGGCCACGAGGGCGCCGGCACCGTCGTCGCCGTGGGGGAGGGCGTCACGCACTTCGCGCCCGGTGCCGGGGTCGTCCTCAACTGGGCTCCGTCCTGCGGCAGTTGCCACGCCTGCGGGCTCGGCGAGGTCTGGCTGTGCGCCAACGCGCTGAACGGCGCCGCCGACGTCTACGCCCGCACCGCCGACGGCACCGACCTCCACCCCGGCCTGAACGTCGCCGCGTTCGCCGAGGAGACGGTCGTGCCGGCCGGCTGCCTCCTGCCGCTCCCGGACGGCATCCCGCTCACCGACGCCGCCCTGCTGGGCTGTGCCGTGCTCACCGGCTACGGCGCCGTCCACCACTCGGCGCGGGTCGGGGCGGGGGAGACGGTCGCGGTGTTCGGTGTCGGCGGCGTGGGCCTGGCCGCGCTCCAGTCGGCCCGGATCGCGGGCGCGGCGAAGATCGTCGCGGTCGACGTCTCCCCCGAGAAGGAGGAGCTGGCCCGCGCGGCGGGGGCCACCGACTATGTGATCGCCTCCGAGAACACCGCCCGCGAGATCCGCGGCCTCACGGGCAAGCAGGGCGTGGACGTGGCGGTCGAGTGCGTGGGCCGCGCGACCACGATCCGCGCGGCCTGGGACTCCACCCGCCGCGGCGGCCGCACCACGGTCGTCGGCATCGGCGGCAAGGACCAGCAGGTCACCTTCAACGCCCTGGAGATCTTCCACTGGGGCCGCACCCTCTCCGGCTGCGTCTACGGCGACTCCGACCCGGCGCGCGACCTGCCGGTCCTCGCCGAGCACGTCCGCGCGGGCCGCCTGGACCTGGGCGCGCTGGTGACGGAACGGATCGACCTGGAGGGCATCCCGGCGGCGTTCGAGAACATGCTCGCGGGCAAGGGAGGCCGGGCGCTGGTGATCTTCTAGCGCCCGCCGCGCCCGCCGCGCACGCCCCGGCCGTCCCCGCGAGGCCGGGGCCCGCGGCATGCCCGGATCCATTCTCCGTGCCGTATACAGGCAAAACTCCTGCCGTGCGACCCGTTGACGTACATACCGTCCGGTCAGTACGTTCCCCGAACCTGAGCCACCCCCCGTTCCGTCCCCCGCACCCACCGGAGTGTGCACGCATGGACACGGCGCCCCCCGCCCAGCCGCTCACCCCTACCGCTTCCGCCGTCGGCAACCGCCGTCGCGTGGCCACCGCCGCGGCGCTCGCCTCGGCCGTGGAGTGGTACGACTACTTCGTCTTCGGTATCGCCGCCGCCCTCGTGCTCGGCGACCTGTACTTCCCGGCCGGCAGCTCCACCGCGGGAGTGCTCGCCTCCTTCGCCACCTTCGCCGTCGGTTTCCTCGCCCGCCCCCTCGGCGGCATCGTCGCGGGTCAGCTCGGCGACAAGCGCGGCCGCAAGCCGATGCTGGTCCTCGCGCTCACCCTGATGGGCCTCGCCACCACCGGTATCGGCCTGCTCCCGACGTACGACACGATCGGTGTCGCCGCGCCGATCCTGCTGGTCCTCTTCCGGGTGCTCCAGGGCATCGCGGTAGGCGCCCAGTGGGGCGGCGCGATGCTGATGGCCACCGAGTACGCCCCCGAGGGCAAGCGCGGCATCTACGGCAGCTTCGTCCAGCTCGGCGTCCCCATCGGCGTGGTGACCGCCAACACGGTGTTCCTGCTGGCCGGAGCGTTCACCACCGACTCCCAGTTCGCGGCCTGGGGCTGGCGGGCGCCGTTCCTCGTCGGTCTGTTCGTCCTCGTGCTCGCCTGGTACATCCACACGCGCGTCGAGGAGACCCCCGAATTCCGGGCGGCGGAGAAGAAGCTGGCCGAGAAGGAGAAGTCCGAGCAGTCCTCCCCGCTGCGCACGATCATGCGCGGCCACCTCGGTACGGTGCTCCTGGCCGGCGGCTCCTTCGCCGTGAACACCGCGACCTTCTACATCATCATCACCGGCGTGCTCGACTACACGACGCGCGAACTCGGTATGAAGAAGAGCGCCGTCCTGACCGTCTCGCTCTGCATCAGCCTCACCCAGCTGGTGCTGATCCCGGCCGCCGCCGCGCTCTCGGACAAGATCGGCCGCATCCGCATCTACGCCCTCGGCGCGGCCGGTATCGGCCTGTGGGCCGTACCGCTGTTCCTGCTGATCGACACCGGCTCGCTGCTGTGGCTGGCGGTCGGCACGTTCGTCGCCAGCTGCTTCCTCAGCATCATGTACGGCCCGCAGGCGGCCCTGTTCGCCGAGCTGTTCACGCCCGAGATGCGCTACACGGGCGCCTCCCTCGGCTACCAGATCGCGGCCGTGCTCGGTGGCGGCCTCGCCCCGTTCGTCATGGTGCTGCTGCTGGAGGCCACGGGCACCTCGATGGCGGTCTCCGGCTACATCATCGGCCTCGCGGTGATCGCCCTGCTGTCCATCAAGGTCCTCGCCGGCCGGGCGCGTGCCGCCGGATCAAGCTGATTCGCGGGTCTGCTCGGGTTGCGGCGTCGCCGCCACGACCCGAGCGGACCGCGTCCGGGACCTCGACACGGCCACGCCCGCGAGGCACAGCCCTCCGCCCGCCAGCGTGAGCAGCCCCGGCACCTCGCCCAGCGCCAGCCAGGACATCAGCACGACCAGCGCGGGCACCGCGTACGTGGTCGCTCCCATGCGGGCGGCGGTCGTACGGGCGAGGGCGTACGCCCACGTCGTGAAGGCGAGCGCCAGCGAGAAGACGCCCAGGTAGACCATGTTGAGCGTCGCGGACAGCGAGGCGTCGGCCACGTCGCCGATCAGCTGCCCCGTGAAGGGCAGACACAGGACCGCGCCGACGAGACACCCGTACGTCGTCACCTGGAGCGCGCTCGCATGGCCGAGCGCCGGCTTCTGCGCCACGGCGCCGCCCGCGTAGCCGATCGCGGCGAGCAGGCACAGCACCACGCCGAGCAGTGACGAACCGCCCCCGCCCGACATCGACAACCCCACGGTCACCGCGCCGGCGAACGACACGGCCATCCCGGCCAGCAGCCGCGGCGGCACCGGATCGCCGAGCACCCGGGCGGCCAGCAGCGCCATCAGGATGGGCCCGATGTTCACCACGAGGGCCGCCGTACCGGCGTCCACCTGCTGCTCGCCCCAGTTCAGCACGACGCTGTAGAAGCCGAACCACAGCAGCCCCGATATCGCGATGCCGGGCCAGGCAGCCCGGGGCGGCAGCCCTTCCCGCCGGACGAGGCAGATGCCGCCCAGCACCAGGGCCCCGACGAGCAGCCGGCCCAACGCCAGCGCGCCCGGCGAGTACTCCTCGCCCGCACTGCGGATGGAGACGAAGGCGGAGGCCCACAGGACGACGGTGACGGTGGCCGCGCCCGCCGCGAGCAGTCGCGTGCGGCGGGTGGGATGGGCGGGAAGGACGTTCATCATGCTCCAGAGACTAGGTATGTGAGGATTCGCGAGCTCGCGGATTTCGGACGGGGCTGTGGCCGTCTGTGCCCCGCAGGGGCGCTCAGCGCAGCGTCGCCCGATCAATGCCCAGCACCTCGTACAGGGCCCGCTCCCCCGACTCGGTCACCTTCACGGCCCGCTCCGACCCGATCCGTACGCACCAGCCCGCATCCAGCGCGTGCCGGCACAGGGCCGCCCCCGCGACTCCCGCGAGGTGTGGTCGGCGTTCCGTCCAGTCGAGGCAGGCGCGGGCCAGGGGGCGGCGGCCGGTGTGGTCGAGGCGGATCCCGGCGCTGTCGAACCAACCAAGCCCCGCGTCCGTCAGCGCGAACCCCGTGTCCTGCCGCAACAGCCCGCGCGCCGTCAACGCGTCCGTGACCGCGATACCGAGCCGCCCGGCCAGATGGTCGTAGCAGGTGCGCCCGCGTGCCATGGCGGATCCGGCACTGGACTCCCGCAGATTCCGGGGCCGCCCGGCGGCCTGCGGGGCGACCTGCGCGGCCAGGTCCTCCAGCAGTTGCGCCACCCGCGCGTCGGCCAGCCGGACGTACCGGTGCCGCCCCTGCCGTTCCTCGGTGAGCAGTCCGCCCGCGACCAGCTTGCCCAGATGCTCGCTCAGGGTGGACGCGGCGACCCCGGCGTGCCGCGCCAGCTCACCGGCGGTCCACGCCCGCCCGTCGAGCAGCGCCAGCAGACAGGCGGCCCGGGTCTCGTCGGCCATGAGCGCGGCGAGCCGGGCCAGCTGGGGGGCCTGGGGATCCCTGGTGGTCATGGATCCCAGCATGCGGCACGGACACTTCGGCGTGGGCCGAAGCGTGCTGGGCCAGGGCCGCCCTAGGGGGTGCGCCCGACCTGCTCGTACTGCTGCGCGAGGCCGTCCAGCAGGGCCGTCAGGCCCGTCTCGAAGGCCCGCTCGTCGATCTTCTCCTGCTGGTCGGCGAGGAGGTGGGCCTGCCCGAGGTGCGGGTAGTCGGCGGGGTCGTACGCGCTCGCGTCGTCCACGAACCCCCCGGCGAACGAGCCGAGCGCCGAGCCCATGATGAAGTAGCGCATCAGCGCGCCGATGGAGGTGGCCTGCGCCGGCGGCCAGCCCGCGGCGACCATCGCGCCGTAGACGGCGTCGGCGAGCCGCAGTCCGGCCGGACGGCGGCCGGGGCCGCGGGCCAGGACCGGGACGATGTTCGGGTGGTCGCGCAGGGCCGCCCGGTAGGAGACGGCCCAGTCGTGCAGCGCGGTCCGCCAGTCCCGCCCACCCTCGAACATCGACAGGTCGACCTGCGCGCTGACCGAGTCGGCCACCGCCTCCAGGATCTCGTCCTTCGTGCGGAAGTGGTTGTAGAGGGACGGTCCGCTCACGCCCAGTTCGGCGGCGAGCCGACGCGTGGAGACGGCCGCGAGGCCCTCCGCGTCCACGAGTTCGCGCGCCGTCTCGACGATCCGGTCGTAGCTGAGGAGGGGCTTGCGCGGTCGGGCCATGGCGCACATAGTAGGGCTGCCCAAAGGAAACTAGCAGTGCTAATTTAAATGTACGGCTTTCAAGGTACGGCTCCCCACGGCCGCTGTCCGTGCGGGTGGCCACCGTCTGATGGGGTGACTCGGCATGAATCTGGAGCTCAGCGAGGAGCAGACCGCTGCCCGGCAGCTCGCCAGGGACTTCGTGGACCGCGAGATCGCCCCGCACGTGGTCGAGTGGGACCGTGCCGAGGAGGTCGACCGCGCGATCGTCAAGAAGCTCGGCGAGGTCGGCTTCCTGGGGCTGACGGTCGACGAGGAGTACGGCGGCTCGGGTGGCGACCATCTCGCGTACTGCCTGGTCACGGAGGAGCTGGGCCGGGGCGACTCCTCGGTGCGCGGCATCGTGTCGGTCTCGCTCGGCTTGGTCGCCAAGACGGTCGCGGCCTGGGGGAGCGAGGAGCAGAGGCGCCGCTGGCTCCCCGGGCTCACCGGGGGCGAACTGGTTGGCTGCTTCGGCCTCACCGAGCCGGGCACCGGCTCCGACGCCGGCAACCTCGCCACGCGCGCGGTCCGGGACGGCGGCGACTACGTCCTCAACGGCACCAAGATGTTCATCACCAACGGCACTTGGGCCGACGTCGTCCTGCTCTTCGCCCGCTCCACCGACGCGCCGGGCCACAAGGGCGTCTCGGCCTTCCTGGTGCCCACCGACACCCCCGGTCTGACCCGCCGCACCATCCACGGCAAGCTCGGCCTGCGCGGCCAGGCCACCGCGGAGCTGGTGCTGCAGGACGTAAGGGTGCCCGCCACGGCCATGGTGGGGGAGGACGGCAAGGGTTTCGCGGTCGCGATGTCGGCCCTGGCCAAGGGGCGGATGTCGGTCGCCGCGGGGTGCGTCGGCATAGCCCAGGCCGCCCTGGACGCGGCCGTCCGGTACGCCGGTGAGCGCGAGCAGTTCGGCAAGCCCATCGCCCGTCATCAGCTGGTCCAGGAACTGATCAGCGACATCGCCGTCGATGTGGACGCGGCCCGGCTGCTGACCTGGCGGGTCGCCGACCTGATCGACCGCGGGCTGCCCTTCGCCGTCGAGTCCTCCAAGGCCAAGCTGTTCGCCTCGGAGGCCGCAGTCCGCGCCGCCAACAACGCCCTCCAGGTCTTCGGCGGTTACGGCTACATCGACGAGTACCCGGCGGGCAAGCTGCTGCGCGACGCCCGCGTGATGACCCTCTACGAGGGCACGAGCCAGATCCAGAAGCTGGTCATCGGGCGGGCCCTGACCGGGGTTTCGGCCTTCTGAGCGTACGGGTTCTGAGTAGCGGGCTGAGTACTTCGGCGGATGTGGCCGCCACCGCGACCGCCGACCCTGTTCCCCATGAGTGAGACACCGGTCAAGCAGCAGAACACGGGCGCCTTCTACGGCCAGTCGGTCGCGTCCTTCGCGGTCGCCATGGCCGCCACCGGCATCGGCATCTACCAGCTGAACGCCAACGCCTGGGTGCGCGGCTTCCTGGCGATCGCGGTCCTCTACCTGGTGACCTCGGCCTTCACGCTCGCCAAGGTCATCCGGGACCGCCAGGAGGCCGGGCAGATCGTCAGCCGGGTCGACCAGGCACGGCTGGAGAAGCTGCTGGCCGAGCACGACCCCTTCGAGAAGACCCGGCCCACTCGCTAAGCGCCCGCTCAGTATCGGCGGTATGGTGGGGGTTCTGTCAGCGAGAGGGGCGAGTGAGCGATGAGTACGGCGGAGGACACGGCCGGCGAAGAGACGTCGGCGTGGGGTGAGGTCACACCCGACGCGGCCCGGCGGTTGCTGATCGCCGCCGTGGAGGCCTTCGCCGAGCGCGGCTACCACGCCACCACGACCCGTGACATCGCCGGCCGCGCGGGCATGAGCCCGGCCGCGCTCTACATCCACTACAAGACCAAGGAAGAGCTGCTCCACCGGATCAGCCGGATCGGCCACGAGAAGGCGCTGGAGATCCTTCGGACGGCGGCCCGGCGCGAGGGCACCCCCGCGGAGCGGCTCGCCGACGCCGTGAGTTCCTTCGTCCGCTGGCACGCCGGGGGGCGTACCACCGCCCGGGTCGTGCAGTACGAACTGGACTCCCTCGGCCCGGACGCCCGCGACGAGATCCTCGCGCTGCGCCGGCAGTGCGACGCCGAGGTGCGCGCGATCATCGAGGACGGCGTGGCGGCCGGTGACTTCGACGTGCTGGACGTCAAGGGCACGACCCTCGCCGTCCTGTCGCTGTGCATCGACGTGGCCCGCTGGTTCAACGTCGACGGCCACTGGACCCCCGACGAGGTCGGCGCGCTGTACGCCGACCTCGTGCTGCGGATGGTGGGGGCGAAGTAGCCCGCCGGGCGGCCGGGGCCGTCTAGAGGTAGTAGCGCGAGACGGACTCGGCGACGCACACGGGCTTGTCCCCGCCCTCGCGCTCCACGGAGAAGGCGAGGGAGACCTGGACGCCGCCCGTCACGTCCTCGACGCCGGTGATGGTGGCGGTGGCGCGCAGGCGCGAGCCGACCGGGACCGGGGCGGGGAAACGCACCTTGTTCGTCCCGTAGTTGACGCCCATCTTCACGTTCTCGACCTTGATGAGCTGAGGTCCGAAGAGCGGAAGCAGCGACAGCGTGAGATACCCGTGGGCGATGGTGGTCCCGAAGGGGCCCGCGGCGGCCTTCTCGGGGTCCACATGGATCCACTGGTGGTCGCCGGTGGCCTCCGCGAACAGGTCGATCCGCTTCTGGTCGACCTCCAGCCAGTCCGTGTGCCCCAGCTGCTCGCCCACCGCCGCCTTCAGGTCGTCGGCGGAGGTGAAGATCCTCGGCTCTGCCATGTCCAGGCCTCTCGCGTCACGTGTTCCGGATGACTATGTCTAAGCAACTGCTTAGTATGGTAGCGAGCGAAGCCCCTGTCAATGGACCGCGGGTGTGACGCGGTAGGTAGGTTGGAGGGCGTGCCCCAGATCCCCGAGAAGATCCACGAGCTCACGGTAGGCCAGCTCTCCGCCCGTAGCGGCGCGGCGGTCTCCGCCCTGCACTTCTACGAGTCCAAGGGCTTGATCAGCAGCCGCCGCACCTCCGGCAACCAGCGCCGCTACACCCGTGACACGCTCCGCCGGGTCGCTTTCGTCCGGGCCGCGCAACGCGTCGGCATCCCCCTGGCGACGATCCGCGACGCCCTTGCCGAACTCCCCGAGGAGCGCACCCCCACCCACGAGGACTGGGCACGGTTGTCGGAGGCATGGCGCTCGGAACTCGACGAGCGCATCAAGCAACTCAACCGCCTCCGCGACCACTTGACCGACTGCATCGGCTGCGGCTGCCTTTCCTTGGACACGTGCGTCCTGTCCAACCCGGACGACGTGTTCGGTGAACGACTGACGGGTTCGAGGCTGATGGCGGAGCAGAGCGGCGCTACAACGCCCCAAGGGGCGCGGGGAACTGCGCGACCAGCCACATAGAACCCGCAGCCGCCATCGCATCGGAGGCCCCGAGCTCATGGGCGTCAAAAAGGGCACCGCCCGGCCAATGCCGGGCACCCCCGCACCGCTCACTCGTACTCGGTTCCGCCCTTCCGCGTCAGATACGCCGGGCTGACCGCCTTCGCGATCGCCCGACCCCCGGTCACCGCGCTGTACCGCTCGACCGCCGGGCGTATCACCACGCCCTCCCGCAGATGCAGCTCCCGCTCCGAGACCGTCTCGCGCCCCGTGGCCACCTCCAGTACCCGCTCGATGTCGTACGGCCCCTCGAACAGCCTCGGCACCAGGGGCAGTTCACCCTCCAGGACCTCGGCCGCGTCCAGCCACCGCACCCGGCCGTCGATCTCCGCGGACACGTCGAACACCGCGTACCCCAGGGTCTCCCGCCGGCCGTCGGCGCCGTACGTCAGGTCCTGCACCCCCGCGCCGTAGACCTCGCCGAAGACGCCCACCCGGCGCGCCCCCAGCCGCTCGGCCAGCCGGGCCGCCGCCTCGGCGACACCGTGCCCGCGCATCGCCCGCCAGTACAGGTTCCGCGGCTCCTCCTTCAGGGCCAGGGACTTCGCGCCGAAGCCCTTGGAGGAGACATGGACCCGGTCCTCGTCGGCGACATACGTCAGCAGGCAGGCCGAGCCGTGCAGCTTCTCGGTCAGCACCACGGGCTCACCCGGGGTGAAGATGCCCGGGTACCGCTGGATGTTCTCGATGTCGACCCAGGGCAGCAGGTCCGGTGCCGACTCCACCTCACCGGACATCGTGGGCGGTATCGGCGGCACCCACTTGGTGATCCCGAGCCTCCCCCACTGCCTTGAAGGCGTGGGGGGACCCCCATCGCGAAGTCGGCGCCCTCCTCGGCCGCCCGTGCCAGATCGACGCCGGCCAGCGCCTTCGGACGGCACACGATGCCCTGCGACAGCTCACCGCGCAGCCGGACCGCCTTGACCCGGTCGGCCTTGCCGCCCGCCAGTCGCCCGGTCAGCCCCAGCTCGTCGATCAGCCCCGCGGGCAGCACGGACTGCTCGGGGATGTACACGGCGGCCTCACCGGTGCGGTACGCGCCCTTGGCGACGACGGCCCGGTACAGGCCGACCTGGGCCAGCTCCAGCGCGTCGGCGTTCGGATGCTCGTGGACGGTCAGCACTTCGGCGGTGACGCGCAGCGTCGACATGAGGGGCTCCTCGGTGTTCCTCAGGTGGGTTTCATCGCCCCCAACTGTCCGTACGGGAAAGGGCTGGAGCGACCGGAAATGCGGCTGGTATCGTCGCGATCTTCGGCCGGCGGCCCGCTGCCGCGCACGGAGTCCTGACGGGACCGACCACCATGTCCTCAGCTGCCCTCGACGCGGCCCTTGCCGACATCGACGCCGCCTTCAGCGGGTGCGCGAGCCCCGCCGAGACCGGCTGCGGCTACTGCCACGCGCCCGAGGAGACCGCGTATCTGCGCACGCCGGACGTGCCGATACCGGTGGACACGGTGCGGTACTACCTCTTCGAGGTGCCCAACCACTTCGATGACCATCCGGCGGTGATGCGGCGCCTGCTGCCGCAGGGAGCACGGGCGATGGCCGACGGCACCCTGGGCTCGATCGGCTACGGGGCGCACGGGCTGACGCGGGTGGACTGGCGCTCGTGGCCGCCGGAGCAGGCCGCCGCGATCGAGGCGTTCCTGCGCGCCTGGTGGCAGCACGCCCTCGCCACGCCGGAGCCGTCGTACGCCATCGACGTCGTCTTCGACACCTGCGCCACCATCGCCAGGACGGTGACCCCCTTCCTGGAGGGATGGGTGTCCGGCCCGGTCGCCGACGCGCATCTCGCCCGGTGCGCCGACGTCTGGCTCTACGACCTGCTGTCGGACGACTCCCCGTTCTCCTGGTGGTACGACGACACCATGGACGCCGGAGTCTTCGACCTGCGCGCCTGGCTCACCGGCCCCGGCGCCGCACGCCTCCACGCGCCTGGCTCACCGGCCCCGGCGCCGCACGCCTCCACGCGGCGGGCGAGTACGGCCTGGCAACGCGCGCCGAAGTCCTCGCCCTTCCTCAGAGTGAGCGCTGGGACCGTCTGTACTGAACCAGCCCCGTGGCCACCAACTGAGCGTTGGACAAAGCGCGTTCCCCGTCCGGCAGGACCAGCGTGTCCTCCAGGCCGATCCGGCTCGCCAGCCCCAGCTGCCCCGCCAGCCTCAGCACCGGCCATGCCCCGTCGTCCTCCCCGTGCAGCAGCACGGGACGGCCGAACGCCGGGCCCAGGTCGGCGAGGAGGGCGTGGGCGGTCGCCTCGGCTGTCTCCGGCGACGGGTCCGTCACCTCGGCCAGCACCCGCAGCACCCTCGGCCCCAGCGGCGAGCCGGCGAACCGCGCCGCCCCGTCGGTGCCGGACCAGATGCCGGCCTCGACGCCCACGCCCCGCTCGATCAGCGCCGCGGCCACGTCCTCGGCGCCGTCCTCATGCCAGTTGACCGAGGCGTGGTCCGGGAGCACCGTCCAGCTCCGCACGCGCTCCACCCGGGCCATCGGGTCGGGTTCCGCCCAGGCGCCCGTGGTCACCCCCACCGGCACCGACACCCGGGCCCGTAGCGCCGCAAGGGTCGGGGCCAGCACGCGCGGCGACAGGCTGTCCCGTCCGCAGGGAGTCTTGGCGTGGACATGGATGTCCGTGGCTCCGGCCGCGACCGCCTCGGCCGCGGAGCCGGCCAGCGCCTCCGGCGAGAGCGGCACCACGACGCCTTCGCCGGCCCCTCGGGTCCCGTTGAGACACACCTGGATCATTCCGACCTCATGCCGATCCCGCGCCGACAGGAGGGGGTGCGGCATCCCCGGCGCACCCCCGTCGTACTAGGCGGACATGAGCAATCGCCGTTCGCGCCGGGACGCCGCCAGCGCTTCGGGCGTGAGAACCGGACGCGGTACCACGATCCCGCAGTCCGTGCAGACCGGGCCGGACGACGGTTCATGGGCCAGGTCGTACTTGTAGATCAGCCGGTCCCCGCCGCACGCCGGGCACACACCGTCCGGGTCCCGCTCCAGCGCGGAGATCAGCCGGCGCAGCACCTCGGCCAGCGGTTCGTTCGGGTGGACCCGGGGGTTGTCGCACCAGGCGACTCCGAAACCGCCCCAGGTCAGCCGGTGCCAGTCGTCCACACTGCCCGGCCTGCGCAGTCCATCGTGCTTTTCCTTCTTGCGTCGCTCGGCGAACTCGACCTCGTAGGCCAGCCAGACCGAACGCGCTTCCTCCAGCTCGTCCAACGCGGCCACGAGCCGCGCAGGATCGGGGGAGCGGTCCTCCGGACCGAACCCTGCCCGGGAGCACAAGTGGTCCCAGGTCGCCCTGTGCCCGTAAGGAGCGAACCGCTCAAGGCACTTACGCAGCGAGTAGCGCCGTAGCGCCAGATCGCACCGCGGATCTCGCACCTGTCTCGCCAGACTCCGGAAACCGGCCATCGCCCTGCACCTCCGTCACACCTGCACCTGTACTTCGGTCACTTCGGCGTCGCCGCACGGACTTCGCGCGGCGTTGACGAATAGACGTATCGACATGCGATTCGGCTCCATCCGATTTCCGATGACCTCCAAAGCGAGCCCTGTGACTCCCAAACGTGACGCATGTTCATCTTCAATCCCGGGGATACCGCCGGTAACATCCCGGCTCACCCTCGTCGGTAGGAGCGGCCATGCCACGGCGTGCCCCACGCAACGCCCTAGTCGGACTGAGAACTCCCGGCAGATTCCCCGGGTTCCTGAAGACCGCATCCATATGCGTTCTGATTGCCGGACTTTTGTCGCCGCTTTCCCCGGCGACCGCCGCGGCCCCCGCCGCGGCAGCCGAGGCGACGGCCGCCGCCGATCACTGCGGCAACCAGTGTTCCGACGTCCTTCCGCCTGGTCAGAACGGCAACGCCACCCTCGCCCAGATCCTGCTCAACCAGGCCTTCGGCACCATGCCCGAACACGCCTCGGACCAGCTGGGCCCCTATGCCAACCTCGCCAAGGGCTACTCCGGTCTGACCAACGCGACGATCAACAACTTTTTCAACGACGCCTCGTTCGGCGTACCGTCCGATCAAGTCGCCTCCACCCTCAGTCCCGCCGGGCGCAGCGACGTGACGATCGTCCGTGACAAGAAGACCGGTGTCCCGCACATCACCGGTACCACCAGATACGGCACCGAGTTCGGCGCCGGCTATGCGGCGGCCCAGGACCGGCTGTGGCTCATGGACGTCTTCCGTCACGTCGGACGCGGCCAGCTCACCTCGTTCGCCGGCGGCGCGCCCTCCAACCAGGGTCTGGAGCAGCAGTTCTGGCGCCACGCGCCCTACACCGAAGCCGATCTCCAGGCCCAGATCGACAACGCCGTCGCCACCAACGGCGAACGCGGGCAGCTCGCCCTCGCCGACGCCAGGGCCTACCTCGACGGCATCAACTCCTACATCGACGCCTCCGACAGCGGCCGCTACTTCCCCGGCGAGTACGTCCTGACCGGCCACAAGGACTCCGTCACCAACGCCGGCACGATCGAGCACTTCAAGATCACCGACCTGGTCGCGCTGGCCTCCGTCATCGGCGCCCTGTTCGGCTCCGGGGGCGGCGGCGAGGTCAACAACGCGATCTCCCTGCTGGCCGCCCAGGAGAAGTACGGCGTGGCCGAGGGCACCAAGCTCTGGGAGTCGTTCCGCGAACGCAACGACCCCGAGGCGGTCGTCACCGTTCATGACAAGAGCTTCCCGTACGCCACCAAGCCCGACGACCCGCAGGGCGAGGCCCTGCCCGACGCCGGTTCCGTGGCCGAGGAACAGCTCGTGTACGACCGTACGGGCAGCGCGGCCGGATCCGCCGCGGGCACCGCCTCCACCACGGCGGCCAAGACGGCCATGAGCTCGGCGAAGCGCGGCATGTCCAACGCCCTCGTGGTGGGCGGCGAGCACACCGCGAGCGGCCACCCGGTCGCCGTCTTCGGACCGCAGACCGGCTACTTCGCACCCCAGCTCCTGCTGCTCCAGGAGATCCAGGGACCCGGCATCAGCGCCCGCGGCGCCTCCTTCGCCGGCCTGAGCATGTACGTCGAGCTGGGCCGCGGCCAGGACTACTCCTGGAGCGCCACCACCTCCGGCCAGGACATCATCGACACCTACGCCGTCGAGCTGTGCCAGGACGACCACCACTACCTGTACCGCGGCACCTGCACCGCGATGGACGAGGTCGAGCAGAAGAACGCCTGGAAACCGACGACCGCCGACAGCACCCCCGCGGGCTCGTACACGATGCGGGTCTGGCGGACGAAGTACGGTCCCGTCACGCACCGCGCCACCGTCGGCGGCAAGAAGGTCGCCTACACCACCCTGCGCTCGTCCTATCTGCACGAGGCCGACTCGATCATCGGCTTCCAGATGCTGAACGACCCGGACTACCTCAAGGGCCCGCAGGACTTCCAGAAGGCGGTGCAGCACATCAACTACACCTTCAACTGGTTCTACGTCGACTCCGAGCACACCGCCTACTACAACAGCGGCGACAACCCGGTGCGGGCGACCGGCGTCGACGCGGAGTTCCCGGTGTGGGCACAGCAGGCGTACGAGTGGCGGGGCTGGGACCCGGCCACGAACACGGCGCAGTACACGCCGCCCTCGGCCCACCCCAACTCCATCGACCAGGACTACTACATCTCCTGGAACAACAAGCAGGCCAAGGACTACACGACCGCCCCCTGGGGCGACGGCTCCGTCCACCGCGGCAACCTGCTGGAGAACCGGGTGAAGAAGCTGGTCGACGCGGGCGGGGTGACCCGCGCCTCGCTGGTGAAGGCGATGGCCGACGCGGGCCTCGCCGACCTGCGGGCCGAGGACGTACTGCCGGACCTGCTCAAGGTCGTCACCAGCTCCCCGGTGACCGACTCCACGGCCGCGGCGGCCGTGAGCAGGCTCCAGGCGTGGCTGGCGGCGGGCGGCAAGCGCACCGAGACGTCGGCCGGTTCGAAGACATACGCCGACGCCGACGCGATCCGCGTCCTGGACGCGTGGTGGCCGCTGCTGGTCAAGGCCGAGTTCGAACCGGGCCTCGGCAGCGAGCTGTACGGCGCGATCACCGCCAACCTGCCCATCGACGAGTCCCCGTCCGCCGCCCACGGCCCGACCGGCTCGCACGCCGGAAGCTCCTTCCAGTACGGCTGGTGGAGCTACGTCGACAAGGACATCCGGGCCGTGCTCGGTGAGTCGGTACAGGGCCCGCTCGACCGGAAGTACTGCGGCGGCGGCAGCCTCAGCGCCTGCCGGGACCTTCTGATCAGCACCCTGAAGGAGGCGGCCGGCAAGACCGCGGCCCAGGTCTACCCCGGTGACGACCAGTGCTCGGCCGGCGACCAGTGGTGCGCCGACTCGATCGTCCAGCGCACGCTGGGCGGCATCAAGCACGGCAGGATCAGCTGGCAGAACCGGCCGACGTATCAGCAGGTCGTGGAGTTCACGTCACACAGGTGACCTGTGTCCGAGGTGACTGGTGAGCGGCGGCGGGTCAGTGGATACGGCCCGCCGTCAGCACCACCCGTGCCAGCTCCCGGTGCGCGATGTCGCTGTGCGCTCCCGCCGGCGGCCCGCCCCGCCTGACGACCGCCGCCGCGTCGATGTTCACGCATCCCGAGGTGGGCAGCTCCGCCCCGAGCGCGTCGGCCAGCCGCAACGACCGGGTCCCCGGCACCGCCTGCACCCCGTCGTGCCCCATCGCACCCCACTTGGCACCCAGCATCCGGCCGACGTCCGGGGCCGCGATCCCGCGCGCGTCCCCCGCCATGCGGGAGGCCAGCGGATACATGGTCGACAGGGCCGAGTCGTGCCGCGAGTAGCAGCACACCAGCGGTCCGTCGACCCGGTTCTGCTGGCCCTCCAGTACACCGCCCGCCCGCGCGTCGTGCGGCAGCCGGGACGCGAACGCGTAGTGCGAGAAGGCGCCTTGGAGCAGCGTCACGGACTTCACCGTGCGCACGCCCTCGGGCAGCCCGCGCAGCGCGAACGACACCAGCCGGGCGCCGAAGCTGTGCCCGACGAGATGCACCCGCACCTCGTCCGCCCGCTCGGCCAGCTGCCCGATCACCCGGCCGAGCCCCCGCTCACCGACCGTCCCCGCGCGGCGCTTCATGGCGTAGTACGTCGCCTGCCGCAGCAGCTCGTGGGCGCCCTCCCAGGGGTTCGGCAGCGAGAACGAGGGCGCCGCGGCGTCCGGCGTTCCGTCCGGTGCCCCGCCCGACGCTTCGAGGTGCGCCAGCGCCCGCGCGAACTCCTCGCACAGGGCGGCGGTCGAGCCCGCGAACATGTCCGGCGCGTCCTGCGGCACCCCCTCGCACAGCGTGTCCGCCGCGAACAGCGCCTGCGGCCCCGGCGGAACGACATCCACCAGCATCCGCACCAGCCGCCCGAACTCCTCCAGGTCGGCTTCCTCGCGCGGCTGCTGGTCCAGGAGCCGCGCGATCTGGTCGATCACGGTCGCCCGCCCGGGAAACGTGTCCAGCAGCGCGTGCCGCGTGTCCTTGTCGAGCACCGGCCGACGGGGCATCTCGGCCGCCACAGCCCGCGGAAAGTCCGGGATCGGCTCGTCCGAGAACCGCATCGACGGCCAGACCACGCCCACGTACCCGATCTTCGCCGCCGGAGCGAGCTGCGGGATCGGCGCGAAGAAGCGGTCGTAGAGCCGGGTGGCCCCCGAGCGGTCGCTGTTCCAGCCGTGCGCGAAGACGATCAGGTCACGGACGTGGTGCCGCGCCACCCCGGCCAGCAGCCGGTCCCGCCGCCGGGCGTCCGGATCCCCGTCCGCGTCGAAGGTCAGCTCCCAGTAGGGAGTCACGCTCACTGCCGGTTCCGCCATGACAGGCCCCCTCGTCCCCCGAAGCGGTGCGATACGGGCGCATCGTCCTGCTACCGGGCGGGATTGGCCATACGTCGTCACCCATCAGCGGCACACGACGGGGGCGCTCATCTGTACAGCAGGTACTCCTCGCGCACCCGCCGGAACGCCGCCAGCTCCCGCTGCCAGCCCGCCACCACGTCGTCGGTGCCCGCGCCCGCGTCGATCATCGTGCGCACCCGGGTGGAGCCGGTGAGCTTGTCGATCCAGTTGTCCGGCCGCCAGCCGAAGCCGCTCCAGACCTTCCTGGCGGTCACCAGCAGGGCGATTCCGGTACGGACGGGGTCGTAGGCGGCGCGGTCGTGGACATGGATCTGTACGCCGCCGACGGTCTTGCCCTGGAACTTCGAGAACGTCGGGGCGAAGTACGCCTCCCTGAAGCGCACACCGGCGAGGCCGAGTTCGTTGGCGGCCGCCGCCCAGCGCCCGTCGACGCCTTCCGCGCCCAGCAGTTCGAAGGGGCGGGTCGTACCGCGTCCCTCCGAGAGGTTCGTGCCCTCGAAGAGGCACGTGCCCGCGTACACGAGGGCGGTGTCCGGCGTCGGCATGTTCGGGCTCGGCGGCACCCAGGGCAGGCCCGAGGCGTCGTGGAAGTCGGACCGCCGCCAGCCCGTCATCCGTACGGTCTCCAGTGGCACCGGGGTGGTGAGGAACTCCCCGTTGAACAGGCGCGCCAGCTCCGCGACCGTCATGCCGTGTGCCTGGGAAACGGGCTGCCGGCCGACGAAGGAGGCGAACTCCTTGTGCAGCACCGGGCCTTGGGCCGACCGTCCGGTCACCGGGTTCGGCCGGTCCAGCACCACAAAGCGCTTGCCGGCCAGCTGGGCCGCCTCCATGCAGTCGTAGAGGGTCCAGATGTAGGTGTAGAAGCGTGCGCCCACGTCCTGGATGTCGAAGACGATCGTGTCGACGCCGGAGGCCGTGAAGATGTCCGCGAGGGGCTGACCGCTCTTGAGATACGTGTCGTAGACCGGCAGGCCGGTCGCCGGGTCGTCGTAGCGGCCTTCCGAGCCGCCGGCCTGGGCGGTGCCGCGGAAGCCGTGCTCGGGGCCGAAGACGGCCCTCAGATTCACTCTGTCGTCGACGTGCATGACGTCCACGACGTGGCGGACGTCCCGGGCCACGCCGGTCGGGTTGGTGACGATTGCGACCTTCTGGCCTTCGAGGACCGAGTATCCGTCGGCCGCGAGCCGCTCGAAGCCGGTGCGTGGTCGGGTGCGGCGTTCGGACGCCGCCGCTGCCGAGGGGAGGGACGCTGCTGCCGTTGTCGCTGCGAGGAGAGCTCGTCTGGATAGGCGCATGGGGTGCACCGTATGTGCTCCCGCCGGTCGTGGGGAGTGCGCGGGCGACGCGTGGCTGGTCGCGCCCCGCGGCGGAGCCGCACAGTGGACACAGTCCCGCGCCCCTGGAGGGCGTCGCGGTGGCCCTTCCCTGCTACATACCGACCGGTTAGTCTGGCCATGCAGTCGAGCCGCAGTCGAAGGAGACCGATGGTGGAAGCCGTTCAAGGTGCCGGAGTGGTCGTCACGGGGGCGGGGGGTGGCATCGGGGCCGCTCTGGCGCGGCGCTTCGCCGCCGAAGGGGCCCGGGTGGTCGTCAATGACCTGGACGGGGTGAAGGCCGCCGCTGTCGCCGACGAGATCGGCGGCATCGCGGTCCCGGGCGACGCCTCCTCGATCGTCTCGGCTGCCCGGGACGCCCTCGGCGGCACCGTCGACGTCTACTGCGCCAACGCCGGGGTCGCCTTCGGAGGCGCGGATCCGGGACAGCCGTTCGACGAGAAGTCCTGGTCACTGTCGTGGGACGTCAACGTCATGGCACACGTCCGCGCGGCCCATGAGCTGCTCCCGGACTGGCTGGAGCGCGGCAGCGGGCGGTTCGTCTCCACCGTCTCGGCCGCCGGGCTGCTCACCATGATCGGCGCCGCGCCCTACGCCGTCACCAAGCACGGCGCCCTCGCCTTCGCCGAGTACCTGTCGTTGACGTACCGGCACCGTGGCCTGAAGGTCCACGCCATCTGCCCGCAGGGCGTGCGCACCGGCATGCTGGACGCCACCGGCAGCGCGGGGGACCTGGTGCTGAAGCCCACCGCCATCGCGCCGGAGGACGTGGCGGACGCCCTGTTCAAGGGCATGGCGGAGGACCGCTTCCTGATCCTTCCGCACCCCGAGGTCGCCGGGTACTACCAGGCGCGGGCCGCCGAGCCCGACCGCTGGCTGACCAACATGAACCACCTGCAGCAGAAGTGGGAGGAGAACCGGTGACCGACGCCCCCGCCTCCCGTTACGCGGCCAAGCCCTGGCTCGCCCTGCTCAGCGACGCCCAGCGCGCCCCGGTCGACCCGGCCCACACCCTCGTGCACGCCCTGCGCCGGGTGGTCGCCGAGACCCCGGAGCGCGCCTTCCTCGCCTACTTCGACGGTCGCCTGACCTACCGCGAGGTCGACGAGCTCAGCGACTCCGTCGCCGGGCACCTCGCCGCCCGTGGCCTGGAGCGCGGCGACCGCGTGGCGATCCTGATGCAGAACTCCCCGCACTTCGTGCTCGCCCTGCTCGGCGCCTGGAAGGCGGGGGCGGTCGTCGTACCCGTGAACCCGATGTACAAGTCGGGGGAGGTCGGGCACGTCCTGCGGGACGGTGAGGTGGCCGCGCTGATCTGCTCCGACCGGGCCTGGGACGCGTATCTGCGCGAGACGGCGGCCGACTCGCCGGTGCGGATCGTGCTCACCGGGTGCGAGCGGGACTTCCAGACGCGCGACGACGCGCGCGTGCTGACCTTCGAGCGGCTCCCGGAGGCCGACGACACCGACGACCTGACGGACGTGGCCCGGGCCGGACACAAGGCGCCGCAGGGCCGTGACCTCGGCCCGTCCGACATCGCGCTGATCAGCTACACCTCGGGCACCAGCGGCACCCCCAAGGGCGCCACCAACACGCACGGCAACATCATGTACAACGCGGAGCGGCAGCGCACCGGCCTGGAACTGCCCGACGCACCCGTCTACTTCGCGCTGGCGCCGCTCTTCCACATCACCGGGATGGTCTGCCAGCTCGGCGCCTGTCTCGACAGCGCGGGCACGCTGGTGCTGGCCTACCGCTTCGAGGCCGGGGTGGTGCTCGACGCGTTCGCCGAGCACGGGCCGCACTACACCGTCGGCCCGTCGACCGCCTTCATGGCGCTGGCCGCCCATCCGGACGTCACCCGGGATCACTTCGCCTCCTTCCGGATGATCTCCTCCGGCGGCGCCCCGCTGCCGCCCGCCCTGGTCGAGAAGTTCCGGGCCGGCTTCGGGCCGTACATCCGCAACGGCTACGGCCTCACCGAGTGCACCGCCCCCTGCGCCTCCGTCCCGCCCGGCCTGGAGGCCCCCGTCGACCCGGTCTCCGGGACGCTGGCCGTCGGTCTGCCCGGTCCCGAGACGGTCGTACGCATCGTCGACGACCAGGGCCAGGAGGTCCCCTTCGGCGAACAGGGCGAGATCCTCGTGCGCGGCCCGCAGGTCGTACCCGGCTACTGGCGGCGGCCCGACGCCACCGCCGAGACCTTCCCGGACGGCGAACTGCGCACCGGGGACATCGGCTTCATGGACGCCGAGGGCTGGCTGTACGTCGTCGACCGCAAGAAGGACATGATCAACGCGTCCGGCTTCAAGGTCTGGCCGCGCGAGGTCGAGGACGTGCTCTACACCCACCCGGCGGTGCGCGAGGCGGCCGTCGTCGGGGTGCCCGACGGGTACCGCGGGGAGACCGTCAAGGCGTACATCAGCCTCCGTCCGGGTGCGGAAGCCGACCCCGACGCACTCGCCGCGTACTGCAGGGAGAGACTGGCCGCCTACAAATATCCGCGTCAGGTGGAGATCCTGCCCGACCTGCCGAAGACGGCAAGTGGGAAGATCCTCCGACGGGACCTTCGTTCCCGCGCGTAAGACGGCTGTTCAGTCGGCAGACATCTCGGAAGGGCAGGTGGCGGCACAGTGGCCAGGACGACGGACGGAGACGGTACGCCCGTCCCCCAGCGGCTGCTCGCCGCCGCCACCCGGCTCTTCGCCGAGCGGGGCTACGACCGCACCTCGGTGCAGGAGATCGTGGAGGCGGCCGGCGTCACCAAGGGGGCGCTGTACCACTACTTCGGTTCCAAGGACGACCTTCTGCACGAGGTGTACGCGCGCGTGCTGCGCGTTCAGCAGGAGCGGCTCGACGCCTACGCGGACGCCGACGAGCCCATCGAGAAACGGCTCAGAGGCGCGGCCGCGGACGTGGTCGTCACGACGATCGAGAACCTCGACGACGCGATGATCTTCTTCCGCTCGATGCACCATCTGAGCCCGGAGAAGAACAAGCAGGTGCGTGCCGAGCGCCGGCGCTACCACGAACGCTTCCGCGCGCTCGTCGAGGAGGGCCAGGAGACGGGCGTCTTCTCCAAGGCGACCCCGGCCGACCTGGTGGTGGACTACCACTTCGGGTCCGTCCACCACCTGTCGACCTGGTACCGGCCGGACGGCCCGATGACCCCCCAACAGGTCGCCGACCACCTCGCCGACCTGCTGCTGCGGGCCCTGCGCCCCTGATCTTCAGCCCGTCCGGCGTTT
Source organism: Streptomyces sp. NPDC057623 (assembly GCF_042800355.1). Classification (NCBI taxonomy): domain Bacteria; kingdom Bacillati; phylum Actinomycetota; class Actinomycetes; order Kitasatosporales; family Streptomycetaceae; genus Streptomyces; species Streptomyces sp. NPDC057623. The sequence continues at coordinate 31,517 of NZ_JBHVGZ010000033.1, read as the reverse complement.
GAGGACGAGGCCCGAAGGGCCGAAGCGGGGATCTGGGGGCGCAGCCCTCAGGAACGGGATGGGACGGGTAGGGGCGGGGGGGGGGGGGGGGGACCCCCCCCCCCCCCCGCCCCCGGCGTCACACGTACTTCTTCAGCTCCCGCCGCGCCAGCGACCGCTGATGCACCTCGTCCGGCCCGTCCGCGATCATCAGCGTCCGCGCCCCGGCGTACAGCTCCGCCAGCGGGAAGTCCTGGCTCACACCACCCGCACCGTGCAACTGGATCGCCCGGTCGATGATGTCGACCACCGCACGCGGCGTGGCGATCTTGATGGCCTGGATCTCCGTGTGGGCACCCTTGTTGCCGACGGTGTCCATCAGCCAGGCCGTCTTCAGGACCAGCAGCCGCAGCTGCTCGACCGTCACCCGCGCGTCGGCGATCCAGTTGTGCACCACACCCTGCTGGGCCAGTGCCTTGCCGAACGCCGTACGGGACGCGGCCCGGCGGCACATCAGCTCGATCGCCCGCTCGGCCATGCCGATCAGCCGCATGCAGTGGTGGATCCGGCCGGGACCGAGCCGTGCCTGCGCGATGGCGAAGCCGCCGCCCTCCTCGCCGATCAGGTTGGACGCCGGTACGCGCGCGTGGTCGAAGATCACCTCGGCGTGGCCGCCGTGGTAGTGGTCCTCGTAGCCGAAGACCCGCATGGCTCGCTTGACCGTGACACCCGGGGTGTCGCGGGGGACCAGGATCATCGACTGCTGGCGGCGGATGTCCTCGCCGTCCGGGTCCGTCTTGCCCATCACGATGAAGATCTTGCAGTCCGGGTTCATCGCCCCGGAGATGTACCACTTGCGGCCCGTGATGACGTACTCGTCCGTACCGTCGGAGGCTCGCTCGATCAGCGTGGTGATGTTGGTGGCGTCGGACGAGGCCACCTCCGGCTCGGTCATCGCGAACGCCGAGCGGATCTCGCCGGCCAGCAACGGCTCCAGCCACTGCTTCTTCTGCCGCTCGTCGGCGAACTGGGACAGCACCTCCATGTTCCCGGTGTCGGGCGCCGCGCAGTTCGTGGCGGTGGGCGCCAGCTGCGGGGAACGGCCGGTGATCTCGGCGAGCGGGGCGTACTGGAGGTTGGTGAGGCCGGCACCGTACTCGGCGTCCGGCAGGAAGAGGTTCCACAGGCCCTGCCTGCGCGCCTCGGCCTTCAGCTCCTCGACCACGGCCGGGGTGTCCCACGGGGACGCGAGCGCGGCCCGCTGTTCCTCCGCCACCGCTTCCGCCGGGTAGACGTACTCGTCCATGAAGGCGAGCAGCTTGGCGCGCAGTTCCTCGGTGCGCGCGTCGAACGCGAAGTCCATGGCGGATCAGCCTTCCTGAAGGGTGGTGAGGCCGTGCTGGATGAAGACGGGGACCAGGTCGCCGATGCGGTCGAAGCCACGGCCGACCGTCTGGCCCAGCGTGTAGCGGTAGTGGATGCCCTCCAGGATCACGGCGAGCTTGAACCAGGCGAACGCCGTGTACCAGGAGACCGCGGAGACGTCGCGCCCCGAGCGCGCGGCGTACCGCTCGACGAGTTCGGCCGGTGCCGGGTGCCCCGGGGCCTCGGCCGTGGTGGAGACGGGGGAGTCGGGCATACCCAGCGGCAGGCTGTACATCACCAGCAGGCCCAGGTCGGTCAGCGGATCACCGAGCGTGGACATCTCCCAGTCGAGGATCGCCTTGATGCGGTCGTCCTCACCGATGAGCACGTTGTCGAGCCGGTAGTCGCCGTGCACGACCGCTGCGGCGGGGGAGGTGGGCAGCCGGCGGCCGAGCGTCGCGTGCAGCTCGTCGATGCCGGCCAGCTCGCGGTTGCGGGAGGCGTCCAACTGCTTGCCCCAGCGGCGCAGTTGCCGGTCCAGGAAGCCCTCGGGCCGGCCGAAGTCCGCGAGGCCCACCTCGGCGGGGTCCACGGCGTGCAGCTCCACGAGGGTGTCCACCAGCGACAGCACCGCGCCCCGGGTGCGCTCGGGACCGAGCGGGGCCAGCTGGTCGGCGGTGCGGTACGGGGTGCCCTCGACGAACTCCATGACGTAGAACGGTGCCCCGAGCACCTCTTCGTCCTCGCACAGCAGCACCGGCCGCGGCACCGGCACGTCCGTCGGGTGCAGGGCGCTGATGACCCGGTGCTCGCGCTTCATGTCGTGCGCCGTGGCGAGGACATGGCCGAGCGGGGGGCGTCGTACGACCCACTTGGAGGTGCCGTCGGACACGGTGTAGGTGAGGTTCGACCGTCCGCCCTCGATCAGCCGGCCGGTCAGCGGACCCTGTGCCAGACCGGGCCGCTCGCGCTCGAACAGGCCGCGCAGCCGGTCGAGATCGAGACCGGGCGGATGGTCGGGGCTCATACGTCGCTCCTACAGGCAGGTGAACCAGACCTGACTTATGATGCCGACCAGTCGGTATGTAGTCCAGTGGGGAAGCCCAACGTGATCGGGGCCACGATAGGCCGACAGCTCCCCGTACGGAGCGCCGGGGAGCTGTCGGTGGTGGTTTCCCGGCCAGCGCGCCGAAGGGGTGCAGCCTCTCGGCGGGCTCGCGGGCGTGCTCGGAACGGCCCCGTCGGGCTCAGTGGTCGTCCCAGTGGCCGTCGTGCGAGGCGTGCCGGTGGCCGTCGTGGAGGTAGTCGACGTGGTCGCCGTGCAGGACACTCTCGTGTCCGCAGTCGGCGCCGTGCTGATGGGTGTGGCCGTCGTGCGCGGTGTGCCCGTTCGCCTCGCACTCGTCCCAGTGGCCGCCGTGCTCGCGGTGCAGGTGGCCGTCGTGCGCGTAGTCGGTGTGGTCGCCGTGCGGTACCGCGGTGTGCCCGCAGTCCGGACCGTGCGTGTGCGTGTGGGCGGGGTGTTCCACGTGCAGGGTGGTCATGGTGCTCACCTTCGAAGGCGCGGGTTGTGACGTCGGACAGGCTGCCACGCGAACGCCGCATATCGGGTCATTCGGCTTGCGTGGCGTCCTGCCACCCCGGAGGGTCGAACCCATGAAGGGGATCAGCTACACACGCTACGGCGGGCCCGAGGTGCTCGCATACGGAGAGGTGCCCGACCCGCGCGTCGGCCCCGACTCCGTGCTGGTCAAGGTGCGGGCCGCGGCCGTCAACCCGGTCGACTGGAAGTGCCGCGAGGGCCACATGGACCGGATGCTGGAGCCGGTGTTCCCGGTGGTACCGGGCTGGGACGTCTCCGGGGTGGTGGTCCAGCCCGGCGTGTCCGTCACGGAGTTCGGCGTCGGCGACGAGGTCGTCGGCTACGTGCGCGAGGACCTCCTCTCCCACGGCACCTTCGCCGAGTACGTCGCCGCGCCCGTGCGTACCCTCGCGCGCAAGCCCCGCAACCTCACCTGGGAGGAGGCAGCCGGTCTGCCGCTGGTGGGGCTGACGGCGTATCAGGTGCTGAACCGGGTCCTCCAGGTGAGACGCGGCGAGACCGTCCTCGTGCACGCCGCGGCCGGCGGCGTGGGCTCGATCGCCGTCCAGCTCGCCCGTCATCTGGGCGCCCGGGTGATCGGGACGGCGAGTGCGCACAACCACGACTTCGTCCGCGGCCTCGGCGGCGAACCGGTCGAGTACGGCGACGGGCTGACCGAACGGGTGCGGGGCATCGCGCCCGAAGGCGTGGACGCGGCGTTCGACACGGTCGGCGGCGAGGCGCTGAAGGCCTCGGCCAACCTCCTCGCCCCGGAGGGCCGCCTGGTGTCGATCGCCGACCCGGACGTCTTCGACTACGGCGGCCGCTACTACTTCGTCCGCCCCGACGCGGCGGACCTGCTGCGGCTGTCCGAGCTGGCGGAGGAGGGCGTGGTGTCCGTGCACGTCTCGCGGACGTTCCCGCTGGAACGGGCGGCGGACGCCCACCGGCTGAACCAGGAGGGCCGCACCCGCGGCAAGATCGTGGTGACGGTGGACTGGGAGACCGAGGAGGAGCCGGTGGCACCGGAAGGGCTCTGGCAGGCGACGGACTAGGGCTGGACCAGGGCAGGTACGAGTCGTGCCGGAGGGGGGCGGCTCACAGGACGAGGGCGGTGCCGCACGCGGCCAGCGCCACGGTGAACAGGACCGTGGCCGTGGCGACCCGGGGCGCCAGCGCGGCCGGCTCGACCGACGAGGCCAGGACGCCGATGCGGCGGTGGGCGAGGGCCAGGAAGCCCAGCCACAGCCCGCAGCACAGGGCGCAGACGACGATCGAGGCCACCGAGACGCTGCCGTGCAGCGCGCTCTTCACGGCCAGTACGGCGGCCACGGCGGCGGACAGTGTCGTACGGCGCCACGCGAGGCGCGTCCGCTCGGGTTGCAGCCCGGGGTCCCGCACCGGCTCGGCGGCCGCCCCGGCGCTCACCCCTCCCACCCGACGAGCACGACGACGACCATCGCGACCGCGACGACCGCGACCACGAGACTCAGCACCGCCGGGAACCGCGACACCGGCAGATCCTCGCCCCGGCGCATCGCCCGCTCGCAGCGCACCCAGTGATTGACCGCGCGCAACGCGCACAGCACGCCCGCCGCGAGCAACGCCAGCGCCAGCCCGACCCGCCAGCCCCAGCGCAGGTCGGGCAGGAACTGGTCCACCGCGAAGCCGCCGCCGATGAGGGCGAGGGCGGTACGCAGCCAGGCCAGGAAGGTGCGCTCGTTGGCCAGCGAGAACCGGTAGTCGGGGGTACCGCCCTCCTGCCGGACCTCCTGCGGTGCGAACCACAGCCGGGCGTTTCGTACGAACTCGATCACATGCACGACCCTATCCGGGCCGCGGTCAGGGGGCGCTGTCAGTGCCGCCCGCTACGGTTCGGGACATGGAACTTCCCACGTCACTGGCCGGGTACGCGATGCCCGGGCACGGCATCGCGCCCGCCGAGCGGCTGCTCCGCCTGCCGGGGTTCTGGCCGGCGTTCCACATGCCGGTCCGGGACGAGTTCGCGCAGGAGCCGGATGCCTTCGGCGCCGACTCGGCGGACGTCGACGAGGCGATCTCGGCGCTCCACGACGCGGAGGAGGTCTGGCCGGCGTTCCGCATACCCGTGGCGGGCGGGCACACGCTGTGGATCGTCCACCGGAACTTCCCGGACGACGCCGGCACCGACTACCTGATCACCCACCCCGACTGGGACCGGCACGCCTTCCTGGCCTCGCTCGACGGCCACTACAGCGGACCGGGACTGTCCTGGCCCGAGCTGGTCGCCGTGGCCGAGTCCGCCCCGGCAGGCGCGGAGGGTGGCGTGGATCCCGGGGCGCGGCTGCTCCTGCTGCTGCCCGCCTTCGGCGACGCGGACGTGCCCGAGGCGGAGGCGGTGGCCCGGATATCCGGTGCGCTCACCGAGGTGGGGGTGGCCGAGGAGGCCGCGCCCGAGGTGGCGGAGCAGCTGCTGGACCACCCGTTCTGGGAGGGGCCCACCTGGGCGGTGCGGGGCCGCAGTCCGCTCAGCGGCACCACGGCCGGGCCCGGCAGCCCGCCGGCGCTGTGCGACGGGCTGTACAGCCCGCGCACCGTGGCGAACGGCCTGGGCCTCACCGCCGCCCAGGAGCGGGCTCTCGCCGACGCGCTCGCGGGCGGTCCGCGGGTGGATCAGCCGGTCGCCGCCCGGTAGGCCCTGAGCCGTTCGTAGGCCGCCAGCCCGTCCGGCACCCACGGCCACTCGGGCAGCCGCCGCGCCACCTCGGCCTCCGGCAGGAAGTCGTGCCAGGCGACCTCCTCCACCTGTGGGCTCACGGGCAGCTCGCAGCGCACCTCGTACACCGCCGACCACCAGGTCTGCCCGGCGCCGTCGTCGTAGAGGAACTTGAAGAGGTACGAGGGACGCGGCAGGCCGCTCACGCCGAGTTCCTCCTCGGCCTCGCGCAGCGCGGCGTCGTCGTACGACTCGCCCGCGCCGACCACTCCGCCGACGAACATGTCGTACCGCGAGGGGAACACCAGCTTCGTCGGTGTGCGGCGATGCACGAAGAGGCGGCCCCGGGCGTCCCGGGCCTCGATGAAGACGCTGCGATGGCGCAGCCCCTTGGCGTAGGCCTCGCCGCGCGGGGACTGTCCGACGACCCGGTCCTGCTCGTCGACGATGTCGAGGATCTCGTCAGCAGCGCTCATGGGGCCATCCAACCAGGACGGCACCCGTGGGGTCAGCTCGTCGCCATGGCCGCCGCGGTCCGCTTCGGCTGGACCGCACCGCACGGCATCGCGGAATGCGTGCCGAGGAGGATGATGCCCACCACGATCCCGGCGAGCCCCGCGGCCTCCCACGCCAGCGCGCCCGCGTCGGCGCGCAGCCGGTCGCCGAGGAACCCGACGCCGCAGAGGATGCCGGCCAGCGGCTGGGCCGCGGTCAGGGCCGGCAGGGACATCCGCAGGGAGGCCGTCTCGAACGCGCTCTGGACCAGGATCAGCCCGGTGAGGCCGAGCGCGACCACGGCGTACGGCTGCCAGCTGGTCAGGATCTCCGCCATGCCGCCTTCGGCGAAACGCTGACCGGTCACCCGTGTCAGGGCGTCCTGGACGCCGTACAGGAGACCGGCGGCCGTGGCCAGCAGCGCGGGGCCCGAGCTGAGCCGGGAACGCTTGGCGTACGCCGTGAGCAGCAGGGCCACCCCGACCATGACGCCGATGATCAGCCACTGCCGGAAGGGGCCGCTGGGCGCCGATCCGCCGTGTGGCTGGCCGGCGACGATGAACGCCGTGACACCGCCCGCGAGCAGGGCGAGCCCCGTCCAGCCCTGGCGGCCCAGTGGCTGCTTGGTCTGGCGACGGGAGAGCGCGAGCGCGAACAGCAGGTTGGTCGCCAGCAAGGGCTCCACCAGGGAGATCTCACCCTGGCCGAGCGCCATCGCGCCCAGGGCCATGCCGGCCACCATGAGCCCGATGCCGCCCAGCCAGCGGGGCACCTTCATCAGGTCGAGGAGGATCCGGGGGGAGAGGAAGTCACTCAGTGGCGCCTTCTGTGCCGCGTTCTGCTGGAGTACGAAGCCGAAGCCCAGGCAGCACGCAGCGCTGACGGCGAGTATCAGAATCTGAAGCGACACGCTGCGTACCTCGATCATCCTGCCGGGCGGACGGGGTGCGTAAGGGCCGACTGTAGCGGCCTTAGGCCCGGCGTGCGCGTCCCGCAATGCTGCGCTGCCCGCGCCGACGACGCTATGACGTACGCCACACCAATGGAACAAATCCGACATTGCGCTGGGGTGTCATGCCACAACTGCCCCACCAGTCACGCAAGTTGACGCGTGTAACGCGTCGGCGGCCCTTGACGTGAACCATTGGCTGCGGATTTGCTGTGTGTGATCGGTTGATGACAGTCCACATTCTCTCCCCGACAGAACCCAAAAACGGTGTCCCCACCTCCGCCACCCCTCGGCCGCGGCCGCAGGCGCGCATCCCACGCCTTCGACGCGGCCCTCGACGACGCCGAGCTCGCCGCGGCCCGTACCGCGCTGGCCCAGGGCAGATGGCAGACGGCCCGCTCGCTGCTCTCCCGGACCGGCGACGACTGGGACCGCAGAGGGCACCGCGTCACGGTCCTCGCCCAGGAGCCGTACTGCGCCCCCTGGACCCGCGACTGGCTGCTCGCCGAGCCCGACTCCGCGGACGCCGCCGTCCTGCTCGCCCACGCCAAGGTGCGGCGCGCCCTGCGCGGCAAGGAGAAACCGGTCCGCGCCCGCGAGTCCTGCCACACCGCCGCCGCGCTCGCGCCCGCCGACCCCACCCCCTGGCTCGGCCTGCTCCTGCTGGAGAGCGCCCTGGGCGCCGAGGAGGAGGTACGGCGTCATTTCGCCGAGGTCCGCGCCCGGTACGCCGACCACCACCACGCCCACCACCTGATGGTCGCCCGCCTCGCCGAGCACCGCACCGGCTCCGGCCCCGACCCGCTCCACGAGGTGTACGACTTCGCCAACGCCGCCGCCGAGCACGCCCCCGCCGACTCCCCGCTCGCCATCCTCCCGGTCGTCGCCCACGCCGAGCGCTACCGCGTCCTCGCGGGAGCCGGACACGAGCAGCGCGACGCGGCCACGTCCGGGCACTGGACCGGCCGCCGGGCCCGGCAGGTGATGCGCGCCGCCTTCGACTGGTGGCTGGAGTGGGAGCAGGAGGGCCACCCACGCCGTCTGATCGACCTGAACTACCTCGCCCACGCCAAGGTCTGCGAGGGCCGCGGCGCCGAGGCCGCCGCCCTGTTCCACCGCATCGGCGAGCACGCCACCCCCACGCCCTGGTCGTACCCGGACCTCGATCCGTATCCCGCCTTCCGCGCCGCGCGCGACACCGCGCTCGGCACGGCGTAACGCCCCCAACCGCAGTCGACCCAAGGACGGTCCCCGATGACCACGGGCAGTTCCAGCACGAGCAGAGCCACCGCGGACGGCGGCGGCATCAGTACGTTCAAGGGGCAGGACCGCGCTCTGCGCGCCGGCCGGCTGGGCACGACGGGCCTGCTGCTGTCCGTGCTGGCCGCCACGGCCCCTCTGATGGTCGTCGCGGGTGTCATGCCCACGACTTTCGGGGTGATGGGCGTCCTCGGACAGCCGCTGCTCTTCGTGATCCTCGGCCTCGTCCTCGCGCTGTTCAGCGTCGGATACGCCGAGATGAGCCGGCACGTCCACAACGCCGGCGCCTTCTACGCGTACATCTCCCGCGGCCTCGGCGGCACCGCCGGCGCCGGAGCCGCGATGGTGGCCCTCGTCGCCTACAACGCGCTCCAGGTCGGCATCTACGGCATCTTCGGCTTCGAGGTCTCCGGGCTGTTCGCCACCTACCTCGACATGGAGGTCGCCTGGTGGATACCGGCGCTGGTGGCCGTGCTCCTGGTCGGCGGGCTCGGCTGGCTGAAGATCGACCTCAACGCGCGGGTGCTCGGCGTGCTGCTGCTCATCGAGGTCGCCCTCGTGGTCATCTTCGACGTCGCCGCGCTCGCCGACCCCGGCAAGGAGGGCCTCTCCCTGCACGCCTTCAACCCCGACACCCTCACCGGAGCGGGCATCGGCACCGCCCTGTGCTTCTGCGTCGCCGCCTTCCTCGGCTTCGAGCAGGCCCCCGTGTACGCCGAGGAGACCAGCCGCCCGCACGTCCTCGTGCCCCGCGTGATGTACCTGGCCATCGGCGGCATCGCCGTCTTCTACACGATCAGCTGCTGGGCCTACACCGTCGCCGCCGGCCCCTCGGCCATCGTCGGCACCGCCCAGGAGCAGAGCGCCGGACTGCTGTTCTTCCTCACCGAGGACCTGCTCGGCACCGGCTTCACCGACGTCCTGCACGTGCTCTTCGTGACCGGCATGTTCGCGGCGATGCTCAGCTTCCACAACGTCGTCGCCCGCTACGCCTTCGCCATGGGCCGCGAGGGACTGCTACCCGCCGCGTTCGGCCGCACCAGTGGCGCGAGCGGCGCCCCCGGCACCGGCTCGCTGCTCCAGACCGGGATCTCGCTCGTGGTCGTCGCCGCGTTCGCGTTCGCCGACGACAAGCCGACCGGCGACCCCACCGCGCCGGTCCTGCACCTGTTCACCTGGATGGGCAGCCTCGGCGCGCTGGGCGTGACCGCCCTGATGGCCGCCGCCTCGGTCTCGGTGATCGTCTTCTTCCTGCGCCGGGGTGCCGCCACCGCCCAGTTCTGGCGGCTGACCGCTTCCGGGCTCGCCGTCCTCGCACTGCTGTTCATCGTCGTCTGGACCGTGAAGGACTTCGACGTCCTGATCGGGGCGGGCCCCGGCTCGGCCCTGAGCTGGGCGCTGCCCGCCGTCATCGCCCTCGCCCTCGCCGTCGGCCTCGCCCAGGGCCTGCTCCTGCGCTCCCGCGCGCCCGGGACGCACGCCCGCATCGGGCTCGGCAACGAGGCGTTCCAGCTGGAGAAGGCCGCCGGCGCCGACTCGTGAGAGCCGGGTGAGAGGTGGTTACGGAAGTCTGACGGGCGCCCGCGATCCCTGGCCCAGCGGGGGGACGCGGGTGTTCGATGAGTACGTGAACTCCGAACACCCCGAAGAGCAGCGGGGCAAGCCGGTGGGGCGCCGCGTCCTCCTCGGCACTCTCGGCCTGGGCGCCCTCGGCGTGGTCACCGCGCCCACCCTCCAGCGCGGCCTGGAGTCCTTCCTCGCGAGCGCGTCCGACAAGGACCCCACCGGCCTGACCGGACTGCTGCCCAACGGCGGCGGCTTCCGCTACTACTCGGTCGCCTCCTCCGTCCCCCGCGAGAGCGCCACCACCTACCGCCTCACGGTCGGCGGCCTCGTCGACCGCCCCCGGACCTACACCCTCGCCGATCTGCGCGCCCTCCCGCAGACCCGCATGGTGCGCGACGTCCAGTGCGTCACCGGCTGGCGGGTCCCCGGCACCCCCTTCGAAGGGGTGCGCCTGTCCCGGCTCCTCGACGCCGCGGGAGTACGCCAGGGCGCCAAGGCGGTGCGCTTCACCTGCTTCGACGGCACGTACACCGAGAGCCTCACCCTCGACCAGGCCCGCCGCTCCGACGTCCTGGTCGCCCTGCGCATGCAGGACAAGGACCTCAGCCACGCCCACGGCGGCCCCGTCCGCCTCTACGTGGCGCCCATGTACTTCTACAAGTCCGCCAAGTGGCTCTCCGGCATCACCGTCACCAAGGACGTGCGGCCCGGCTACTGGGAGGAGCGGGGCTACGACGTCGACGCCTGGGTCGGCCGTTCGAACGGACGCGACGATGAGCCTACGACTTGACGCCCCCGGCCGCTCCACCGGCGTGCGGCGCTTCGGCCGCGCCGCACGCTGGGTGCACCGTACGACGGCCGCGCTGATGGGCGTGTGCGTGGTGACCGCGGCCTTCCTCTACGTCCCGCAGCTCGCCGAACTCGTCGGGCGCCGCGAGCTGGTGGTCCGGGTCCACGAGTGGGCCGGCCTGGCCCTGCCCGTGCCCGTCCTGGCCGGCCTCGCCTCCCGTGCCTTCCGCGGTGACCTCGGCTTCCTCAACCGCTTCGGCCCGCACGACCGCGTCTGGCTGCGCGCCGCCCTGCGCCGCGACAAGCGGCCCTCGTCCCGTCCGGCGGGCAAGTTCAACGCCGGGCAGAAGATCTACGCCGCGTGGATCGCCGGCGCGACGCTGGTGATGCTCGGCACCGGCCTCATCATGTGGTTCACCCATCTCACGCCCCTGGTGTGGCGCACCAGCGCGACCTTCGTCCACGACTGGCTGGCCCTCACCATCGGCATCGTCCTCGCGGGACACATCGGGATGGCGCTGGGCGATCCGGAGGCCCGCAGGGGCATGCGGACCGGATCGGTCAGCCGGGAGTGGGCCGAGCGGGAGCACCCGCTCTGGCGGAAGTGAGGCGGTGCGCGGCGGGCTCGGCGCGCCGGCACCGGGTTCCGGGACATCCGGGGCGGTGACCGTGAACGCGGCCGCCACGCTCGTCTCGGTTCCGCCGTACCGTACGGCCACGCCCACGGCCCCCGGTTCCAGCGCCGGTACGACGACGGAGAGCACCACCCCGGCGCCCGCCCCCGGCGTCAGCACGGGCACCCCGGGCACCGGCCGTCCACCGATGCTCACGCTCCCGCCCCGCGGCAGTTCGGCAGGGTCGAAGTAGGCGTCCGCGACCTCGATCCCGATCACCTCACCGGGTTTCGCCTCGCCGTCACCGCCGGTGTCCACGCCGGCGATCCGACAGCCGCAGGCGGCGGGGGCGCCGCTCGACGAGGGCTTCAGACGCACGGTGGCGCCGGGATGCCGCCGACGGAAGTCGAGCAGACCCCCGAGCACGGCGTACGCGGCCCGCCCCTTGCAGGTGCCGACCCTGTTCGCGAGGGCGGCATGGTCCCGTACCGCCTGTGCCCAGCTGCCGCCCTCGCCCTGTACGGCCAGACAGGCGGTGGCCAGTGCGCGCAGCACCGTCCACTCGGCGTCGGTCGTGGTCCGGGGGACCAGGCTCAGGGCGGCCCGGCACTCGCCGGGATCGCGGAGCGCGTCGTACCCGCTCGCCGGGTCCGCAAGGCCGTCGGCGTCCGGCGAGCCGGGGCCGGGCGGGAGCCAGGCGGGGACTTCGAGGAGCTTCTGGCTCACGGAGGGGCTGGGGGAGGGGCTCGGAGTCTCCCGCACCACGTCGCCCCGGGACGGGCTGGGCGTGCCGGTGTCCGCCGGCCCGCGCACATGACCGTCGGGGGACTGCCGCTTCGGGGAAGTGCCGCCGGACGGCGGGCCGTTCGGCGGCGTGCGCGGACCGGCCGAGGGGCCGGCGGAGACGATCGAGCCGCCCCCGCCACCCCCGCCGTGGGCAGTGCCACCGCCGTCACTCGTGAAGGCCGCGGCGGCCACCGCCACCGCCCCCACGACGAGCAGCCCCGAGATACGCATCCCGAGGGAAACCGCCATGACACCCCCCGACGTCCGCGCCCCCGGGGGCTGCGGCAGCCTCCAGGGGACACCTCATCATCGGGCCGAAGACGCCTTCGGGGAAGGCGCTTCAGGTGATCGTCGGTGCGAGTTCAGACACCCGGCACCGCGGAATCCGGGCCCGCGAAGTCCAGCAGCACCTTGCAGGAACTGCCCCGGTCCGCCGCCAGCGCGAACGCCGCCTCGGCCTCCCGCACCGGCACGACCGCGCTGACCAGCCCGTCGAACGACGCCTCGGCCGCGAGCAGTTCCAGCGCCGCGTCGAACTCCGTGTCGAAGCGGAACGCCCCGCGCAGCTCGATCTCCCGGCTCACGACGAGGTTCCCCGCGAACGGACTCCGCCCCGGCGGCAGCATCCCCAGCTGCACCACGACGCCGCCACGCCGCACCAGCCGCAGACAGGTGTCCAGGCCCGCGGCGACGCCCGACGCCTCGATCGCCACGTCCACCTCGAAGGGCCACCCGGAGTCGTCCGGATCATCGGCCTGTACGAGGGTGTCGGCGCCGGCGGTGCGCGCGTACCCGAGAGCCGTCGGCAGCAGGTCCGTCACCGTCACCTGTCCGGCACCCGCGGCCTTCGCCGCCGCCACGACCAGGCACCCGATGGGCCCGGCCCCGGTGACCAGGACATGCCTCCCGGCCAGCTCTCCGGCCCGCCGCACCGCGTGCAGCGCGACGGACAGCGGCTCGGCGAGCGCCGCCCGCCGCAGGTCGAGACCGGCCGGGAGCGGCCTCAACTGGTCGGCCGGGACCGCCACCTGGGCGGCGAATCCGCCCTGTACATGGGGGAAGCGGGCCGCGCTGCCGAGATAGCGGGTGTCCCGGCAGACGTTGCGCCGACCGTCCGCGCACTCCGGGCACACCGTGCAGGGAGTGGCGGGGTGCACCGCGACGGCCGTACCGACGACCGGACCCGAGGCCCCGTCGCCGTACGCGACGACCGTCCCGACCACCTCGTGCCCGAGCAGCATCGGCTCCCTGAGCCGGAAGTCGCCGACCCCGCCGTGCCGCCAGTAGTGCAGATCGGAGCCGCAGACCCCGCCGTACCGCACGGCCACCAGCGCCTGTCCGGGGCCCGGCACCGGCACCGGCAGTTCCTCGACCCGCAGGTCGCCCGCACCGTGGATCACACAACCGAGCATCCCCATGGCCTCCTTCACAGCACGCTCGTCATGCCGCCGTCGACGTACAGCACCTGGCCGCTGACGAAGTCCGCGGCCGGCGAGGCGAGGAACAGGACCCCGCCCACCAGGTCCTCGGTACGCCCCCAGCGTCCGGCCGGGGTGCGTCGCCGCACCCAGGCGCTGAACTCCTCGTCCGCGACAAGGGGTTGGGTGAGCTCGGTCTCGATGTAGCCGGGACCCAGGCCGTTGACCTGGACGCCGTACGGGCCCCAGTCGGCGCACATGCCCTTGGTGAGCATCTTCAGCGCGCCCTTGGTGGCGGCGTAGGGCGCTATGCCCGGGCGGACCACCTCGCTCTGCAGCGAGCAGATGTTGACGATCTTTCCGTGGCCGCGTTCCGTCATCCGGCGGGCAACCTCCCGGCCCACCAGGAACGCGCTGGTGAGGTTGGTGTCGAGGATGCGATGCCAGTCGGAGTCGGTGAACTCGAGGAGCGGGGCGCGCAGTTGCATGCCCGCGTTGTTGACCAGGATGTCGAGCGGGCCCACCCGCTCCTCGACATCCGCTGTTCCGGCGGCCACCGAGGGCCCGTCGGTCACGTCGAAAACGGCCGTGTGGACGTCACCGGGCAGTTCGGCGGCGGCCTTGGTGAGGCGTTCCGCGTCCCGTCCGTTGAGGACTACCGTGCAGCCGGCCTCCGCCAGACCGCGGGCGAGCGCGAGGCCGATGCCCCGGCTGGAGCCGGTGACCAGGGCCGTGCGGCCGCTGATGTCGAAGAGAGGGTGAGCCGTCATCGTCGTACCCCTAAATGATCAGCGAGAGCAGGAGGACCAGACCGCCGGCGACCACCGAGATGATCGTCTCCATGACGGACCAGGTCTTGATGTTCTGGCCGACGCTGAGGCCGAAGTACTCCTTCACCATCCAGAACCCGGCGTCGTTGACATGGCTGAAGAACAGCGAGCCGGCGCCGATGGCGAGGACCAGCAGAGCCGCGTGGGTCGTCGACATGTCGGCGGCCAGCGGCGCCACGAGCCCGGCGGCCGAGACCGTCGCCACCGTCGCCGAACCCGTCGCCAGCCGGATCGCCACCGCGATCAGCCAGGCCAGCAGCAGTGCCGGGATCGACCAGTCCTTGGAGATGTCCAGGACCATCTGACCCACGCCGGTGTCGATCAGCGTCTGCTTGAAGCCGCCGCCCGCGCCCACGATCAGCAGGATGCCGGCGATGGGGGCGAGGCTCTTCTCGACGAGCGGCGAGATCCGCTCCTTGTGGAACCCGGCCGGCCTGAGCAGCGTGAAGATGCCCACGAGCACGGAGGCGAGCAGGGCGATCAGCGGCGAGCCGATCACGTCGAACACGCGCTGCACGGTGTTCTCGGGGTCGTCGATCACGATGTCGACCAGTGCCTTGGAGAGCATCAGGACGACGGGCAGGAGGATCGTGAACAGCGTGGGCCCGAAGGCAGGGCGCTTCGCCGGTTCCTTGGAGACGCCCTCGTCGGACGTCTGGCCGGACTCCCCAAGTGCCTGAAGCATGCGCTCGGGCGCCGGTACGTCCACCCAGCGGGCCGCGTACCGCGAGAACACCGGACCGGCGATGATCACCGTCGGGATGGCGACGAGCACGCCGAGCGCGAGGGTGACACCGAGGTTCGCCTGGACCGCGTCGATCGCGACCAGCGGCCCCGGGTGCGGCGGGACCAGTCCGTGCATCACGGACAGTCCGGCGAGGGCTGGGATGCCGATGCGCATCAGCGAGTAGTTGCCGCGCTTGGCGACCATCAGCACGACCGGGATCAGCAGCACGACGCCGACCTCGAAGAACAGCGGCAGCCCGATCACCGAGGCGATCAGCACCATCGCCCACGGCATCGAACGGCCGCTCGCCCTGGCGAGGATCGTGTCGACGATCTGGTCGGCGCCGCCGGAGTCGGCGAGCATCTTGCCGAGGATCGCGCCGAGCGCGATCAGCACACCCACGCCGGCCACCGTGGTGCCGAGGCCGGTGGTGAAGCTGACGATGGTCTTGTCGAGCGGCGCCCCGGCGAACGCGCCCAGCGCCAGCGACCCGATGGTCAGCGACAGGAAGGCGTGGAGCTTGAACTTGGTGATGAGCAGCACGATGACGGCGATGCCCGCCAGAACGGCGATGCCCAGCTGCGCGTGGCCGGCCGAGGTGATGGGCTCGACCGTGTCTGCTGCCAGCATCTCGACGCTGAGTCTGGTCACGGGGGTTTCCCTTGCAGGTACGGGGATGGGGGAGGAGCGCGGGGGGTGGGGGCTACGGGGTCGGCTCGGGGAGCACGGTCAGGGCCGACACGGCCCGTTCGGTGATCTCCTCGGGGCCGCCGGACACGTCCACGACCACTCCGGCCTCGTCCTGCTGGAGCGGCTGGAGCGTGGCGAACTGGGAGTCGAGCAGCGCCGTGGGCATGAAGTGCCCCTGCCGGTGCGACATCCGGTCCTCGATGAGCGGGCGGTCGCCCGCGAGGTGCACGAACACGACCCCGGGCGCCTCGGCCCGCAGCCGGTCACGGTACGACCGCTTCAGCGCCGAGCAGCTGACCACCCCGCCGAGTCCGGCCCGCTCGTGCGCCCAGGCGCCGATGGCGTCCAGCCACGGCCACCTGTCGTCGTCGTCGAGCGGGGTGCCGGCCGACATCTTGGCGATGTTGGCCTGCGGGTGGAAGTCGTCGCCCTCGGCGTACGGGACGCCGAGCCGGGCCGCGAGCAGGGGACCGATGGTGGTCTTGCCGGTGCCCGCGACGCCCATGACCACGACGACATGGGGGGTACTCATCGCTGCCTCACTGTCTGCTGTCTTCGTCGACACGTGATGTCGACGCAACTGAAACTCATTAGGTACGACGAATTCAAGAGGCTGTGACATATAAGTCTGACTTTTTGATCGCGTGATCTGACCCGTACGCTGAGTGCATGAGCGCAACGGGCCGGGGGCTGCACGGCCAAGTACTGGAAACCCTCGGCCCCGCGATCACCGCGGGCGAGTACCCGCCGGGCAGCGTGCTGCGCACCGACGAACTGGCCCAGCGCTTCGACGTCTCCCGCTCGGTGATGCGCGAGGCGGTCCGCGTCCTGGAGTCCATGCACCTGGTGGAATCCCGCCGCCGTGTCGGCGTCACCGTCCGCCCCAAGGCCGAGTGGAACGTCTACGACCCCCAGGTCATCCGCTGGCGCCTGGCCGGCGCCGACCGCCCCCAGCAGCTGCGCTCCCTCACGATGCTGCGCTCGGCGATCGAGCCCGCGGCGGCGGGACTGGCGGCGAAGTACGCCACGGCCGACCAGTGCGCCGAACTCACCGAGTGCGCCCTCGGCATGGTCGCCCACTCACGCGGCCACCAGCTGGAGGGCTACCTCATCCACGACGTCGCCTTCCACCGCGTCATCCTCAACGCCTCAGGCAACGAGATGTTCGCCCGCCTCGGGGACGTCGTCGCCGAGGTCCTCGCGGGCCGCACCCACCACGAGGTCATGTTCGAGGACCCCGACCCGGCCGCGGTCACGCTGCACGTCCAGGTCGCGGAGGCGGTCCGCGCGGGCGACGCGGTCCGCGCGGAACACCTGACCCGCGAGATCACCATGGGCGCCCTCCAGGAACTGGACATCCTGGCGCCCTAGACCTACTGGTCCAGGAACTCCCCGTCCACGTACACCCAAGCCCCGTCGACCCGCTCGAACCGGCTCCGCTCATGCAGCGACCCACCCCGGAACGAGGCACGGAAGGTCACGGTCCCCGCGGCGTGAAACGCCGAACCGTCGGTCGTCCCCAGAATCTCCAGCCCGCTCCACCGCATCCCCGCATCGAGCTCCAGCCGCGCCGGCCGCGTCCGCGGATGCCAGGTCCGCAGCAGGTAGGCCGCGTCGCCCTTGACGAACGCGCTGTACCGGGAGCGCATGAGGGCCTCGGCGGTGGGTGCGCCGACCTCGTTCCGGTGGAACGGCTCACAGCATGCCGTGTACAGCGGACTCCCACACGGACACGCTGTCGAGACCGCGGGCCGCGAAGCCTGACGGCGTGGAGCTGAACTGCGTCGGGAAGCCATGGTCACCATTGTCCACGGTGCCGATGTCCAAGGCGCCGTCGGCTCCTGGGCGAGGAGATCCTGGCCATGGCCCGGATGCGGTGGGCCGACTCAGCCGTGCGTATCCGCCCACGACAGGTGCAGGGCATCAGCGGACGTGCCGGAGAAACTCTCGCCGGTCATGTCCCTGAGCCTCAGCCGGAGCTGGTTCCAGCGCTCACGGCGTACGGTGACGCGGTCCTCGTCCAGGACCTGGTCGCACAGGAGATCAAGCCAACCGATCACTTCATTCACGGCTGTGGCGGTATCCGAGTCGTCGGCTGTGGCCGTCCGACCCAGATACTGCTCAACGGCCAACAGGACGGGATGCCGCCGGTTGAGCAGCTTGCGTGGCCGTTCCCCTTGGGCGGTGTTCAGACGCCGTCTTGCTACGCCGTCTGCGGGTTTCACCGTATTGCGACGGGTCGGCAGCGGAACCACCAGGGCGTCCCCGAAGATCTGGCTCTCCGAGAGCGCGTAGTCGGAGCGCAACAGCTGCCACAGGTGACCCTCGCGTACCTCGGGCAAGATGGTCTGGAAGTCATCCATGAGGTGCGACGGTTCGCTGACCACTTTGAGCGACGGCTCATGCGGCCAGGCCTCCTCGATCAGGTTGAGTTCCCGACCTTCGAGGGCGACGATCCAGTCGTTCAGGCCGGCCGCGCGAGCGAAGGTGGGAAAGAGGTCGTGCTGCGCCAGCTTGGTGGTCGTGGCCACCGAGCAATGGGTCGGGTCGACCTCGGCCAGCGGAACGTACCTGCTCATGCCGTTGGCCGAGCGAACGGTGACAGGGCAGTGCTTGACGTAGACCTCGGCGGCTGCCCGCGACAGCTCCGGCGAAGCGTGGAAGCCTCCCCAGGACTGATAGCTGTCCGGTCGGTAGCTGTCCCAGCCGATGAGCGTGTCGCGGAGCGCCCGATATGCGGCGCGCCGTCTCGCCGCGTCGTTGGCGCAGTTGGCCTGGACGGTGTGGACGAGCTCCGTGAGCATGTCGGCCACGGTGGTCTGGACGAGCTTCACCACCTCCTTGTGCAGCTCCTCGTCGCTCTCCAGGGCGTTGCGGGAAGCCGTCACGGGTGCGTTGTCCCGACGGAAGTCGACTGTCAGGTGGCATCCGGTGAGATGCCCGTGTTTCATCTCGTCCGACCGAGGCCGTCCTCCGTCGTTGGGGTGCAGACCGACATGTTCCGTGATGCGGATGCCGTCCACGCAGAAGGTCACGGATGTGCGCCCCAGCTCGCTGGAATTCGGCCGTCGGTCGTGCTGGCTCCCGCTGCGTTGCTGGGACCGGACATGGCCCTCTTTGCGGTTCTGCGGCCGAGGATCGTGAATCACGTCCAGCTGGAAGTCGACGGGATACGGCCCGAGGTGAGTGGTGCCCTGGCGCCGCTGCACCGACCAGCCGTTGAGATGCTTGCGCTTGCGGTCCAGCGGAGAAAACTCGGTCAGTGTGCTGGGCATCCGCAGGTCGGGGGAGACATTGACCGAGGACGGCAAGTACGCGAAAAGATCCGTCATCGCGTCACGGAACGCCGTGCTGGTCAGAGAGTCCGCGAGCTGGACCCGGATCTCCGTGCCCGGCTCGCACGTCGTGTGGTCCGTGTAGAAGGGGCGGTCGGGCGTGGAGAACTGCACAAGGATGCCGTCCACCGGGCGGCTGTCGGCTGTGCGCGTCCGTACCTCGACCGCGGTCGCCACACTGAACACGGACGCGAACCCAATGCCGAAGCGGCCGAAGATCGCGGGCCCGTCCGTGACCGCCTCGGTGGGCTTGGCGACAGCATCGCGCCATCCGGAACGGCCGAGCACCGACAACTGGCTGACCACCTGCTGGTAGGTCATGCCCACACCATTGTCACGAATGACCAGGCGGTGTGCGTCCTCAAGGTGCACGTCGATGCGGGGCTCGTAGCCGGACGGGCTGGTGGCGGCACGCATCTCCGTGGCGTCGACGGCGTTCTGGACCAGCTCACGAAGCCAGACATGGGGCCGGTCTCCGTACAGGGCGGATCCCATCAGGAGCCGTGTGATGGGGCGGGCGTCGACCCGTAGTTCGTGGTTGCGCAGGGAGCGATCCCGCCAGTGAGGCGTATTGAGTTCGAACCGGACGGGCGGGCGCACCACCTGCCAGCTGCGCCAGACGTTCTCCAGTTCCGTGAAGTACTGACCGACCAGGTGCTGCGCCTCGGCGGTCAGATGGAACGACCGCCGGTCCGTGGTGAGCAGGTCGAACACCAGCGTGCCGTCCGAAGGCTGGCGTCGGCGCACGCCGAGCACGTTCTTGCGGTACTGGCCCAGCTGTATGGCATCCGCGTCCATGAGCCCCGGGTTGTCGAGCAGCTGGGCGAGACGCGCGAGGCCCCACAGGAACGCGAAGCTGTCGGCGGCTTGACTTCCCCGCAGGTCTCCGGCGCGCCGAATGTGCTCGGGCTCGTCCAGGCTGAGGTGGCCCAGGAGCCGGCACAGCGCGGTGATGTCTTTGTCGGTGACCTCGTCCGTCATTTCGGCAAGAGGCTCCAGGGCACGTGCTACGCGCGCCGTGCTGCCTGCCTCGCCACCCGGAAGCATCATGCCGGAGCTGCCGTGCACGATCGTCAGCTCAGCCGCCACGTGGGCCAGCGCGACCTGTGCGCCGTCACCGAAGGCGGTGAGCGGTAGCTCGGAGTCGATCAGCTCCAGGAGATTCTGAAAGACGCCCAGGGTGTGGGCCGAGTCGCCGTCCAGATCACACAGGTCGGGGATGAGTGACTGCATCTGCCGGATCCTGGGCAGGAGCGTCACGAGCGATGACGTGGACACCTGTTGCGCGGCCGTCGACGCGGGTTGATGGTGCAGTGGCTGCAGTGTCTCCATCGAGGCACCCTTGCCTTCGGGGTAGACGTCGGTGTACTCACGGAAGCGGCCGCTGTGGACGTTGTCGTACTTGAAATAGCGGATACGGCAACGGTTCTTCTCGAAGAGCAGTTCCCCCCGTGCGTAACCGCGGGCGAATTCCGCCGAGTAGTCGCCGTGCGGGCGACCGAAGAGCAGCATCGAGGGCACGCGGAGCAGCCGGGATTGAGGCGTCGTGAGCATTCCCGTGTCACGGGGGTCGTGGAGATGGCCGAACAGGCCCGCCTGGTACTCGAGCCGCAGTCTCTGAACGGCGGGAGCCGAGATCTGCTGGTGCAGCCAGTCGAAGGGGTGGTGCTGGGCGAAGAGGGCGTAGTCGACGTCTGATTCCAGCCGCGGGATCTGCGAGATGGACAGTAACAGCCGTCCACGGTCATCGTCGGTCCCCGACTGGGCGGCGTGATAGTAGCCCGACCAGGCGGAGTTGATGCCCAGCACCCGACAGCGTCGGCCGGCCACGACGACGTCATGGGACCAGTGATAGACGTCTTCCGTGCCCGCAGGGCCCCAGCGGCGGACGAAGGTCTCGTAGTTCCGGAAGGGATCCCCGAAGTTGTCGCGCTGGCGCGCATGCTTCAGAAAGGCGTCGACAGCGTCCGCGTCCTTGAGGTCTGTCACCAGATGCGCCGCCTTGAACTGCGCTTCCTCCCGGTCCATGTCGTGATTGCCGGGAACGAAGAGAAGCGGAGTGTCTTCCCCGACGATGGCGCGCAACGGAGCGAAGAGAACCTCCGAGACGGAGTCGTACTCCTCTGCCCTTCCGGACTGCGCGATGTCACCCGTGAAGATCACGAAGTCCGGGCTGCCTTCGTTGGCATGTACGTCACGGAGATGGTCGAGCAGTACGGCGATGTACTGTTCCCGCTCGGGTTCAGGGGAACACGGCCAGTGCAGATCGGAAAGCTGCCACCAGGTAATGCTGTTGCGGACCATCTGACCGTCCAGGTGCCGGGGCCAGCCGACGACGCCACTTCCGTCAGCCGATGGACCGGTCAGAGTACCGATTTGCATACCGGGAGGGGGTGCTTTTCGGTAAGTCGCATGCCCCGTCCTACGGCAACGGCGGCAGCCCCGCCCCATACACCCACGCCTCGAACAGCTCGTCCACCGGCTCGGTCGCGAAGCGGGCCACGTGTGAGGTGAAGGCGGCCGTCGTCACCGTGCCGCCCCGGTGCAGCTGGCCCCACGCGCGCAGCATGCGGAAGAAGGCGATGTCGCCCATCGCGCAGCGCACCGCGTGCAGCACGAGCCCGCCGCGTTCGTAGAGCCGGTCGTCGAACATCGACTTGCGCCCGGGATCCGCCAGCCGCAGATCCTGCGGCATCGACGACAGCAACCGGTGCGCGGTGGCCGCGAGTTGCTGCGCCGTACGCCCACCCGACCGCTCCGACCACAGCCACTCCGCGTACTTCGCGAAGCCCTCGTTCAGCCAGATGTGCCGCCAGTCGGCGATGGACACGCTATTGCCGAACCACTGGTGCGCCAGCTCGTGCGCCACCAGCCGCTCCGAACCCCGCGCCCCGTCGACATGGTTGGCGCCGAACAGCGACAGCCCCTGGGCCTCGACGGGCACGTCGAGTTCCTCCTCGGTCACCACGACCGCGTACTCGTCGAAGGGGTACGGCCCGAACAGCTCCTGGAAGAGCTCCATCATCTGCGGCTGGCGCGCGAAGTCCCGGGAGAACTCCGGCAGCAGATGCGCCGGGATGTGCCCGTGCTGCGGAACCCCGCCCAGGCCCGGGTCGCCCAGCAGCACCGTCTGGTACTTGCCGATCGACAGTCCGACCAGATAGCTGGACGTCGGCGCCGACTGCTCGTACACCCAGGTAGTCGTGGACGCCTTCGTCGTACGGGTCAGCAGGCGCCCGCCCGCGACCACCGCGTACGCCGACGGCGTGGTGATCGAGATCTGGTACGACGCCTTGTCGGCGGGCCGGTCGTTGCACGGGTACCACGAGGGCGCCCCGATCGGCTGGCTCGCCACCAGCGCCCCGTCCTCCAGCTCCTCCCAACCGAGACCGCCCCAGGGGCTGTTCACCGGCCTGGGGTTGCCCGACCAGTGCACCTCGACCGTGAAGGCCGCCCCGGCGCGCACGGGCTTTGCGGGGCGCACCCGTAGCCGCCCGCCGCGATGCGTGTAGTGCGGCTGCCGACCGTCGACCCGGACCCGCCCGATCCTGAAGTCGGCCAGGTTCAGCACGAACTCGGTGAGCGGCGCCCGCCCCGCGATGGCGTTGATCCGGGCCGTCCCCGAGAGCCGGTTCGGGCCCGGACGGTAGTCCAGCGCGAGCTCGTACCGGTGCACCCGGTACCGGGGATCGCCGTGCTCCGGGAAGTACGGGTCCGCGCCCGCCGCCTGCTGAACTGCCACTGCTGTCTGTGCTCCCTGCGCCGTACCGATGCCACTCCCCGCCGGCCCACCGCTGTCCGGCTCCGAGTGGGCCGGCATCAGGGACGCCACGCCTCGATCGGATTGCCGAGCCACCGGGTGTCGTCGGGGACGGACTCCGCGGCCATGACGAGCGACGCGGGACCCAGCGTCGTACGGGCCCCGATCGCGCTGCCGGGCAGAACGATCCCGCCAGGACCCAGCGTCGCGCCCTCTCGGAGGACCACAGTATCCGTCCGCAAGATCCGGTCGTGGAAGAGGTGCGTCTGGAGCACACAGCCCCGGTTCACCGTGGACGCGTCCTCCAGGGTCACCAGATCCGTCTCCGGCAGCCAGTAGCTGTCCACCCACACGCCCTTGCCGATCCGCGCACCGAGCCCGCGCAGCCAGGCCGTCATCACCGGCGTACCCGGCACCGAACCCGCCAGCCACGGCACGGCGAGCACCTCGACGAAGGTGTCCGCCAGCTCGTTGCGCCACACGAAGGACGACCACAGCGGATGCTCACCGCTGCGATGCCGCCCCACCAGCAGCCACTTCGCGACGATCGACACCAGCCCGGCGGCGGCACCCGCCCCGAGCAGCACCAGCCCCGCCAGCAGCGGCGCCCAGACCCCCAGCGCACACAGCGCGGCGATCGTCAGCACCGCCAGCCCCGCCGAGCAGAACACCGGCACGATCCGGCACAGCTCCACCAGACCGCGCGCCCACAGCAGCCGCGCCGGCGGGTCGTACGTCAGGCTCTGGTCGCCGTCGGCCGCGGCACGCGGCAGCTTCACCGGCGGCAGCCCCAGATACGACGTGCCCTTCTTGGCCTTCTTCGGCGTCGCCGACAGCACACCGACAAGCCCGCCGTCCGGCACGGAACGCCCCGGCGCGGTCATCCCCGAGTTCCCGAGGAAGGCCCGCCGCCCGATCTCCGCCCGCCCGATCCGCATCCAGCCACCACCGAGCTCGTACGGCGCGGTCAGCGTGTCGTCGGCCAGGAACGCGCCCTCACCGACCGTGGTCAGACTGGGCAGCGCCAGCACGGTCGACACCTCGGCGCCCCGTCCGATCCGCATCCCGAGCAGCCGCAGCCACACCGGTGTGACCAGCCCGGCGTACAGCGGGAACAGCGTCTCCCGCGAGCGGTCCATCAGCTGCGTGACCGTCCAGGCCTGCCAGCCGACCCGGCTGTGCGTCGGATGCGTGCCCTCGCGCAGACCGAGGCTCAGCAGCCGCACGGCGATCAGGATCAGCACGGCGTACGCCAGCCCGAAGGCGAGCGTCGCCGGTACGAGGGCCAGCGCCGCACCCGCCAGGGGCGCGTCCGGCGTGAAGAACACCCGGGCCACGAGGAACGCGGCCGCACCCGCCAGTACCGGCAGCGCGGTCAGCGCGAAGCCCGTGATGCCGTACATGACCCGCCAGTACGTTCCGCGCCCCGGCCGGTCCTTCGGCCAGTTGCGCTTGGCCTTGCCCAGCTTGACGGCCGGTGCGCCCGCCCACCGCTGACCGGTGGGAACCTGCCCGGTGACCGCCGAACCGGGCGCCACCTCGGCCCGCTTGCCCACCCGGGCACCGGGGAAGAGCATGCTGCGCGTGCCGACGACGGCATGCGCGCCCACCTTCACCGCGCCGATCTCAAGCCGGTCCCCGTCCAGCCAGTACCCGGACAGATCCACCTCGGACTCCACGGCCGCGCCGCGCCCCAGCTTCAGCAGCCCGGTGACCGGCGGCAACGAGTGCAGGTCGACATCGGACCCGACCTTGGCGCCCAGCGCCCTGGCGTACCGCTCCAGCCACGCCCCGGTCAGCGAGGTCGCCCCGCTGAACTCGGCCAGCCGCTCGGCGGTCCACAGACGCAGATGCACCCGGCCACCCCGCGCGTACCGACCGGGCTTCACGCCCCTGAGCAGCACACGCGCGCCCCCGGCGGCCAGCGCGAGCCGTCCCGGCGGGCTGAACAGGACGACGACTCCGACGGCGAGCAGCCACCAAGGGGCCGTAGGCAGCCACCCGTAGGCGGGCAGCAGATTCCCGAGCACGGCCAGCGCGACCGTCCAGCGCAGGCCGAGCAGCGAGAACAGCGGGACGAGCAGCAGGAGCTGGAGCACCTGCGCGCGCTTCGGCACCGGCGCGACCACCCGCTCCGCCCCGTCGTCGTGCACGGACGCCTCGAGCCGCCGGGCCAGCTTCCGCAGCACCGGCTGCTGGTAGATGTCCAGGACGGCCGAACTCGGATACCGGGTCCGTAGCCGCGTCGTCAGCTGAGCGGCGGCCAGACTGCTGCCACCGATCGCGAAGAAGTCGTCGGAAGCACTGGTCACGGGGATGCCGAGCACTTCGGTCCACTGCTCGGCGAGCCAGGCCTCGGTGCCGTAGAGCTGCTCGGCCGGACCACCGCCGCTCTCCAGGCCCTCCAGCGGCCAGGGCAGCGCGGCCCGGTCCACCTTGCCCGACGTACGGGTCGGCAGCTCCGCGACCGGCGCGAGCAGCGGCACGAGCGCGGCGGGCAGTTCCGCCCGCAGCTTCTCGACCGCCGCCGCCTGATCCCAGCCGTCCTGGGTGACGACGTACCCGACGAGCAGCTGATTCCCACTGCGAGCGGTCCGCACGGCGGCAGCCGCACCGGCCACCCCGGGCAGCGCCTGCAGCGCGGCATCCACCTCACCGAGCTCGATCCGCCGCCCGCCGAGCTTGATCTGCTCGTCGGCCCGCCCGAGGAAGACCAGCCCCTCGGGCTCCGCCTGGACGAGGTCGCCACTGCGATACGCCCGCTCCCATCCCAGGGACTCCAGCGGGGCGTACTTCTCCGCGTCCTTCTCGGCGTCCAGATAGCGGGCCAGCCCGACCCCGCCGATCACCAGCTGCCCGCTGCCGCCCATCGGCACCGGCTCCCCGGCCTCGTCGACGACGGCCAGCTCCCAGCCGTCCAGCGGCAGCCCGATCCGCACCGGCTCCTCGCCGCCCATCAGCGACGCACAGGCCACGACGGTCGCCTCGGTGGGCCCGTACGTGTTCCAGACCTCGCGGCCCTCGGTCACCAGCCGCTGCACCAGCTCGGGCGGACAGGCCTCACCGCCGAAGATCAGCAGGCGTACGTCGCCCAGGGCCTCGGGCTCCCAGAGCGCGGCCAGCGTGGGAACCGTGGACACCACGGTGATCTCCTGCTCCACCAGCCACGGCCCGAGATCGGCCCCGCTCCTGACCTGCGAGCGCGGCACCGGCACCAGACAGGCGCCGTACCGCCAGGCCAGCCACATCTCCTCGCAGGACGCGTCGAAGGCGACCGACAGCCCCGCCATGACCCGGTCGCCGGGCCCGATCGGCTCCTCGGTGAGGAACAGCGCGGCCTCGGCGTCCACGAACGCGGCGGCACTG
Organism: Streptomyces sp. NPDC057623; assembly: GCF_042800355.1. Lineage (NCBI taxonomy): Bacteria > Bacillati > Actinomycetota > Actinomycetes > Kitasatosporales > Streptomycetaceae > Streptomyces > Streptomyces sp. NPDC057623. Next base: position 5,311 of record NZ_JBHVGZ010000033.1, on the reverse strand, counting down.
CGGTGCGAGACGGCGACGCCCTTCGGCTTCCCGGTCGACCCGGAGGTGAAGATGATCCACGCGTCGTGCTCGACGCCGGGCCGGGCGGCGGGGGAGCCGGACGTGCCGTGCACGGCGATCTCGTGCCCCGCCCCGACGACGGCCCGTACGTCCGCCTCCCCGAACACCAGCTCGGCCCGCTCGTCCGGGTCCTCGGCGTCGACGGGGACATAGGCGGCACCGGCCGCGAGCACGGCGAGGATCGCGACGTAGAGGTCATTGGTCCCGGACGGCACCCGCACGCCCACCCTGTCCCCGAGCCCGACCCCGGCCGCGGCGAGCCTGCGCCGCAGCCGCTGCACCTCGACGGCCAGCGCACGATAGGTGAGGCTGGTCGTGCCGTCGTCCAGCGCCGGCTCGTCGGGACACGAGCGTACGGACGCCTCGAAGATGTCGACGAGGGTGCGCGGGGAGGCCGCCTGGCCCCCGGAAAAGCGGGCCGTGTCGCCGAACTTCTCGCGGATCTCGTCGTCGAGCAGGCCGAGAGCGCTGCCCTCGTGTATGGCTGCCATCCGGTCCTCGCGTCTTGATCCCGGATGCCTCCGGGGCGCTGGCGGGCCCGCAGGTTTGCCTGGGGTTGTCCGGCTCCAGCTCCGTAACAAGCCGGAAATTTTAGTACGACGCTAGGTTCGCGGTCGTTGATTCACCACTCGGGGAGGCCGTTCGGGGCGTGCGCGGGGGTGGTACACCTGCGTTGACCTGGTGATCTTCGGCGGACGAGACATGCCCCACACGGTGCGTGACAGGGTGGAAACGGAGATGAACCGCAGGTTGCCGAGACGGCCAGGAAAAGCAAAAAACCCCTGGTTGACAGGGGTTTCGCTGGTGTCCGAGGGGGGACTTGAACCCCCACGCCCGATAAAGGGCACTAGCACCTCAAGCTAGCGCGTCTGCCATTCCGCCACCCGGACAAGGTGTCTGTCGTGCGGGGTTTCCCCCGCGGCGACAGAGGAAACATTACCAGGCTTTCGAGGGTGCCTGATCACCCCCCGTCGTGGCGTGAACGGCGTGTGACGGGACGCGGCCGGTCTTGGGTGGCGGCGGTGTGAGGGGGAGGATGAGGGGGAACCACCAGCAGCGACAGCGCGGGAGGAAGCAGCGTGAGCGAGACGGACACGGCCAGGGGCGTCACCGGCGAGGACGAGGTCGTGGACCTCTGCCGCGAGCTGATCCAGATCGACACCAGCAACTACGGCGACCACTCGGGTCCCGGTGAGCGCAAGGCGGCCGAGTACGTCGCCGAGAAGCTCGCCGAAGTCGGCCTCGAACCGAGGATCTTCGAGTCCCATCCGGGGCGCGCCTCCACCGTGGCGCGGATCGCGGGGGAGGACCCGTCCCGGCCCGCACTGCTCATCCACGGCCACACCGACGTCGTACCGGCCAACGCGGACGACTGGACCCACCACCCCTTCTCCGGCGAGGTCGCGGACGGGTGCGTGTGGGGGCGCGGGGCCGTCGACATGAAGGACATGGACGCGATGACCCTGGCGGTCGTCCGCGACCGGCTGCGCAGCGGGCGCCGCCCCCCGCGGGACATCGTGCTCGCGTTCCTCGCCGACGAGGAGGCCGGCGGCAAGTTCGGCGCCCGGTTCCTCGTCGACAAGCACCCGGAGCTCTTCGAGGGCGTGACCGAGGCGATCAGCGAGGTGGGCGGGTTCTCGTTCACCGTGAGCGAGGAGCGGCGGCTCTATCTGATCCAGACGGCCGAGAAGGGCATGCACTGGATGAAGCTGACCGTGGCCGGTACCGCCGGGCACGGATCGATGATCCACCGGGACAACGCGATCACCGAGCTGTCGGAGGCCGTGGCCCGGCTGGGCCGGCACAAGTTCCCGGTGCGCGTCACCAAGACCACCCGGGCCTTCCTCGACGAACTCGGCGACGCCCTCGGCACCGAACTCGACCCGGAGAACATGGAGGGCACCCTCGCCAGGCTCGGCGGCATCGCCAAGCTCATCGGCGCGACCCTCAGCAACACGGCCAACCCCACGCAGCTCGGCGCCGGCTACAAGGTCAACGTCATTCCCGGCGAGGCCACCGCGCACGTCGACGGCCGCTTCCTGCCCGGCTTCGAGGAGGAGTTCCTCGCCGACCTCGACCTGCTTCTCGGGCCGAACGTGCGCCGCGAGGACGTACACGCCGACAAGGCGGTCGAGACGGGCTTCGACGGGGCGCTCGTGGCGGCGATGCAGTCCGCGCTGGTGGCCGAGGACCCGGCGGCCAAGGCGATCCCCTACATGCTCTCCGGCGGGACCGACGCCAAGTCCTTCGACGACCTCGGCATCCGGGGCTTCGGCTTCGCCCCGCTGAAGCTGCCGCCGGAGCTGGACTTCGCGGGCATGTTCCACGGCGTCGACGAGCGAGTGCCCGTGGACGGGCTGCAATTCGGGGTGCGGGTGCTCGACCGGTTCATCGATGCGTCCTGAATTGACCCGCTGAAAGCACACTTCTGTATTCGACCAGACGTACTGACAGTGACCGGCGCGGGTGAACGCGCTCATCAGGTCGTAGCCCTATTAGTTCCTCCTCGTTACAGGTGATGCGATCAGCTACTTGTGATCGCATTGCCAACAAGGAGGAATAATGATCAAGAAGGTCGTCGCCGCTGCGGCTGCCACCGGTGGCCTGGTTCTCGCGGGCGCGGGCCTCGCCGTCGCCGACTCCGGTGCCCAGGGTGCCGCGGTGCACTCCCCGGGTGTCCTGTCGGGCAACGTCGTCCAGGCGCCGATTCACGTCCCCGTGAACGTCTGCGGCAACACGATCTCGGTGATCGGGCTGCTGAACCCTGCCTTCGGCAACACCTGCATCAACAAGTGACGTTGTGCCTCGCCCTCTAAAGGGCTGAGCCCGTCGGGCCCAGGGAAGGGGGCACGCGCTCCGGGGGCGACCGGCCTTTTTTGGAAGTTTGTCGCCTTCCCACATCCCCCCCTCCCCACAAAGGCAAAGGAAAGTAAGCAACAACGCTAAAAGTTCCCCCCAAAGG
>NZ_JBHVGZ010000033.1:1167-2279 GCF_042800355.1 Streptomyces sp. NPDC057623 | reverse complement strand
GAGGGGGATTTTGTTCCCACCTTTATAAGGGTCGGACCCCTTGACCCCGGAAGCGGTGCCCGTCCCCCCGGGGCCCGACCGGCCTTTTCGGGACGTCGGTCGATTTCCGACGTCCTCTCTTCGCAACAAGGTCGAAGGCAGGTAATCAGCAATGCGACAGGTCACCCGCAAGGGCCTGATGACCGTGGCGGCCGCGACCGGCGTCATCGCAGCCGCGAGTGGCGCCGCCCACGCGACCGGCTCGGGTGCGCACGGCTCCAGCTCGCACTCGCCCGGCGTGCTGTCGGGCAACACCGTGCAGGCGCCGGTGCACGTGCCGGTCAACGTCTGCGGCAACACCGTCGACGTCGTCGGCGTGCTCAACCCGGCGAGCGGCAACAGCTGCGCCAACACGGGCGGCGGCGACGGCTCCGGTGGCGGCTCGGGGGCTTCGGCCGACGGGCACGCCAGTGACTCGCCCGGCGTCGGCTCCGGCAACCACGTCGAGGCGCCGGTCCATGTGCCGGTCAACGTGTGCGGCAACAGCGTCGACATCATCGGCATCGGCAACTCCACCGAGGCCAACGACTGCGCCAACAACGGCGGCGGGGGTCACACCCCGCCGGGCGGCGGCCACGAGAACCCGCCCGGGTCGCCGGAGCAGCCGGGCAACCCCGGGAACCCCGGCAACCCCGAGCAGCCGGGCAACCCTGGTAACCCGGGGAACCCCGGCAACCCCGGCAACCCGGAGAACCCCGACGAGCCGAGCCACCCCGGTACTCCGAGCACGCCGCCCAGCACGGGCGGCGAGACTCCGGGCGGTTCCTCCGGCGGCAACCACCCGGGCGCCCACTTCGTCACCCAGCCCCGGGGTGACGCGGAGCTCGCCCAGACCGGCAGTGACCTGCCGATGGGTCTCGCCCTGCCGGTCGGTGCGGGGGCGCTGCTGGCGGGCACGGTGCTGTACCGCAAGGCACGGCCTTCGGCATAGCACTCGGCCGTCCGGCACATAACGGAGCGGGGCCCACCGCTGCGGGGGCCCCCCCCTTTCTCCCTCTCCTTTTTTTTCTCTCTCCCTTTCTTTTTCCCCCCCTCCCCCCCCGGCCCCCGCGGTTTCTTTTTCCCCCCCTCCC
>NZ_JBHVGZ010000033.1:0-1157 GCF_042800355.1 Streptomyces sp. NPDC057623 | reverse complement strand
GGGGGGTGGTGGGGGGGGAGGGGGGGGAAAAGAAGGGAGCGGTGGGGGGAAGAGCGTTGGCCGGTAGGAAAAAGAAGGGAGCGTCCCCCTCGGGGGTGGCCCCCGCTCCGTGTATCTCTCTGCTGTTCTTCCTGTCTCGCTGTCTGTCGCCTCAGCTCACCATGTGGCCCGCACCTGGCGGATGATCCGGCGCCGCAGCCGCACCCTGCGGCTGCCGTCGCGCAGCAGGCTCAGGCGGTCCAACTCCCAGTGTCCGTACTCGGCATGGTCCGTCAGCAGGCGTGTGGCGTCCTTGCGGGAGACCCCGCGCGGTACGTACACGTCGACAAATTCGTATTCCGGCATCGCATCTATTGTGCGGGCTGGGGCCCGGTACGGATAGCGTCTGCACTATGTCTGATGCTGTGCAGCCCACCGCTGCCGAGGTACGCGCCGCCGCCGAGGCGGTCAAGACCGCGCTCGACCGCCACCTGGCCGCGGTCGAACGCCGGTCGGGTGAGGACGACCCGGCCGTCTACGAGGCGTTCAACCAGCTGGCCGCGGCCGCCGAGACCTACGACGAGCTGCTTTACGACCGCTACGACGAGGTCACCCCCTTCGAGATCCCCGGTGCGGAGGACGCGCTGCCGCCGTACACGGGCCCCGAGGAACCGAACGCGCTGAGTGTGCTGATCCGCCGCGACTACGCCGTGGTGGAGCCGCAGCGGTTGCTGGCGCAGGCCCAGCGGATCGAGGCCGCGGACTACGTCGAGGGCGCCGAGGCGGACGGCTCCGGCACGGTGCACGAGGCGCTGGGCACTCTGTTCGGCGAGTTCGAGCCGGACGAGATCGCTTCCCGGCACAAGGAGTTCGGCCTGGAGGAGGGCGACTCCACACTCTGGGTGACCGCCTCGGACGACCAGAGCGACCCCGGCGAATGGCTGGAGGCTCCCTTCGAGGGCGTCGATCCGCAGCGGGTGGTCTGCCGCTTCGACGTGAGCGCGGTGTTCGACGACGAGATCGCCGACGAGATCGATGACGAGGGCGACTTCGAGGACGAGCTCGACGCCGATCCGGACGAGGAAGACGACCTGGAGCCGCTGGAGCGGTAGCGCACCGCGGACGGCGGTACGACGGCTGTCACGGCGACGGCGGCGGTCCCGGACAAGGTCCGGGAC
>NZ_JBHVGZ010000032.1:103198-106112 GCF_042800355.1 Streptomyces sp. NPDC057623 | reverse complement strand
GCACGTTCTTCGAACCTCAAGCCGTCCCCCAAGCCGCCTGAAACATCACCAATCAACCGACCCGCCCCTTGACGAAAGAGATAGGGGCACCCCCCGCAGCAGCCTCATCCCTTCCGATCCCCCAGTCACTTCAGCCTTCTAGTGGAGGGCCCCATGCCTTCATCTGTCATGCCCACGCCCAGGCGGGCTGACGGTCACCCGTCTCCGGCCGCCGTCTCCACCGTCGGCCTGCGCAAGTCGTACGGCGACAAGGTCGTGCTCGACGGCATCGATCTGCGCATCCCGGCCGGGTCCGTGTTCGCGCTGCTCGGGCCGAACGGCGCCGGCAAGACCACCGCCGTGAAGATCCTGTCCACGCTCATCACCGCCGACGGCGGGCAGGCCCAGGTCGCGGGCCACGACATCGCCACCTCACCGGACGGAGTGCGGGCCGCGATCGGCGTCACCGGGCAGTTCTCCGCCGTCGACGGGCTGATCACCGGCGAGGAGAACATGCTCCTCATGGCGGACCTGCACCACCTCTCCCGCAGCGAGGGGCGACGGATCACCGCCCAGCTGCTGGAGCGCTTCGACCTCACCGAGGCCGCGAAGAAGCCCGCTTCTACCTACTCCGGCGGTATGAAGCGCCGCCTCGACATCGCCATGACCCTCGTCGGCAGCCCGCGAATCATCTTCCTCGACGAACCCACCACCGGCCTCGACCCGCGCAGCCGCCACAGCATGTGGCAGATCATCCGCCAGCTGGTCGCCGACGGCGTCACCGTCTTCCTCACCACCCAGTACCTGGAGGAGGCCGACCAACTCGCCGACCGCATCGCCGTCCTCAACGACGGCAGGATCGCGGCCGAGGGGAGCGCCGAGGAGCTGAAGCGGCTGATCCCCGGCGGGCACGTGCGGCTCGGCTTCTCCGATCCGGCGGCGTACCAGTCGGCCGCCTCCGCCCTGGGTGAGGCCACCCGGGACGACGAGGCCCTCGCACTGCAGATCCCCAGCGACGGCAGCCAGCGCGAGCTGCGCTCCGTCCTCGACTGGCTGGACGCGGCCGGTATCGAGGCCGACGAGCTGACCGTGCACAGGCCCGACCTCGACGACGTGTTCTTCGCCCTGACCGGCGGCACCGACGTCCCCAACCAGCCCAAGGAGACCGTCCGATGAGCGCCCTGCCCCTCGCCGTCCGCGACTCGTCCACGATGCTGCGCCGCAATCTGCTGCACGCGCGCCGCTACCCGTCGATGACGCTGAATCTGCTGCTCACGCCGGTCATGCTGCTGCTGCTCTTCGTCTACATCTTCGGCGACGCGATGAGCGCCGGCATCGGGGACGGCGGGGCGGACCGCTCCGAGTACATCGCCTACGTCGTCCCAGGCATCCTGATGATGACCATCGGCGGCACCACGATCGGCAGCGCGGTGGCCGTCGCCATGGATATGACCGAGGGCATCATCGCCCGCTTCCGTACGCTGGCGATCCACCGCGGCTCTGTACTCATCGGCCATGTCCTCGGCAGTGTGCTGCAGTGCGTGGCGAGCGTGGCCCTCGTCGGGGCCGTCGCGGTGGCGATCGGGTTCCGGTCCACGGATGCCACGATCCTGGAGTGGCTGGCGGCGTTCGGGCTGCTCGTCTTCTTCTCCCTGGCTCTCACCTGGATCGCGGTCGGCATGGGCCTGTCCAGCCCGAACGCCGAGGCCGCCAGCAACAACGCGATGCCGCTGATCTTCCTGCCGCTCATCTCCAGCACCTTCGTACCGGTCGACGCGATGCCGGGCTGGTTCCAGCCGATCGCCGAGTACCAGCCCTTCACCCCGGCCATCGAGACGCTGCGGGGGCTGCTGCTCGGCACCGAGATCGGCCACAACGGGTGGCTGGCCGTCGTCTGGTGCCTGGGCCTGGCCGTACTCGGCTACTTCTGGTCCAAGTCGCTGTTCGACCGCGACCCGAAGTAGCGGGAGATGGACGGGCCAGCAGTTTGAGGGCCGCGGCCCGCAACTCGTCCCACTCCAGGGCGGCATACTCCGACACCGCGTCGGCGTATGCCGCCCCGTCGGCATTCTCGTACGGCATCCGCAGGCGGCCTTATCCCGCGTCCCCGTTGGACAGCAGCAGGTTGGCGGCCTGGGCGTCCATGTCGTGCAGGGCAAGGTCGAGGTGGGCGGCGCCGGTGGTGCGGGGCGCGGCGTGGCCGGCCACGTTGTTCCAGGTGCCCAAGGTGGTCAGTCCGGCAACCAACAGCAGCGTGCCGAGAGCCACGGTGAGCAGGACCGTGGCCGCGCGCAGAAGGCGCAGCCGCGCGGGCACGGATGCCCAGTAGCGGCGGCGCAGAGCGGCCCGCGCGGCCACGGCCTGCTGCCTGCGGGGCTGCCCCCGGGCGGGGTGACCGTCGGTTGGGGCGACTGCGCGCCGGCCTCCGGCCGAGGTCTGTGTGATGTACCGGCCGTGATGGTCACGGTGCCTCCCACGTCGCTCCACGGACGGTCGCCCCTCCCCCGTCGCCGCTCAGTCTGCGACCGGATCCGGCCATGGACGGACACGTTGACGCCCTTCTGACGGCGCGCCAGGTCTGTTTGACGGGATCTTGACGGCCCTCGCGCCGGACCCGTATGAAAGCCGCAAATTCCGTCCCGGGCAGGGTTGTTCGGCCGTCCTTCGCGGATAGGTTCCTGTGGTCCGCCGCCGAGGCCCGGGGAGTCAACGGCCTCACCGGCTCCGGAGCCCCGTCCGCATGCGGCTCGCGGCGACCCGGTGCGTGTCTCGAAGGCAGGCACCAGCGTGTGGCGTCCCGTCGTTTCCCGCGCCGACGTCCGCGCACCACCGTGGGGGGGGGGGGGGGAGGCGAAGAAAAGAAAAAAGGGAGCCACAAACACCACCAACCCCCGCGCCGACAGCCCCCCACCCCCGCCTCGCCGACACACGCAAA
>NZ_JBHVGZ010000032.1:0-103188 GCF_042800355.1 Streptomyces sp. NPDC057623 | reverse complement strand
CGTGGTTGGGTAGAGAAAGCAGACCACTGTGGTTTCTCCCTTCTTCTCCCCCCCCCGACCCTCCCCCCCCCCTTGTGTGTGGTTGGCCCCTCCCCCCCCCCCGGACCCGCGATCCCTCACCCGTCCACCGCCCAGCGCGCCGGCCTGCCCTAACCCATGCCGCGCCGAACCGCGAAGGTCTCATGTATCCCGCCGCGCCCGAGCAGGCCCCGCCGTCCCGTCCCCAGCGCACCTCAGGTCCCGCCCCGGGAGGAGGAACTCGACGCCGCGCCCCGAGCGGCGCCTTCGAACCCGCCCAGCTCGTCAGCTCCTTTCCCGAGGCGCTGCGCAAACTGCACCCCAGGGCCCTGGTCAAGAAGCCCGTGCTCTTCGTGGTGTCCGTCGGAGCCGTGCTGACCAGCCTGTCCGCGCTGCTGAACCCAACCGTGTTCACCGGGGTCATCAGCGCCTGGCTGTGGCTGACCGTCGTCTTCGCCAACCTCGCCGAGGCCGTCGCGGAGGGCCGGGGCAAGGCGCAGGCCGAGTCGCTGCGCAAGGCACGTACGGACACGGTCGCCCTGCGCCTTCTGGACTGGCGCTGGGGCACGAACCTGCGAAGCGCCCGCACCGAGGCGGTCGCCGCCACCGACCTGAAACCGCTCGACGTCGTACTCGTCGAGGCGGGCGAGATGATCCCGGCGGACGGTGACGTCGTCGACGGGGTGGCGGCCGTCGACGAATCGGCGGTCACCGGTGAGTCGGCGCCCGTCATCCGGGAGGCGGGCGGCGACCGCAGCGGCGTCACGGGCGGTACGACGGTGCTGTCCGACCGGATCGTGGTGCGCGTGAGCGCCCGTCCGGGGCACAGCTTCCTGGACCGCATGATCGTCCTGGTCGAGGGCGCGAACCGGCAGAAGACCCCGAACGAGATCGCCCTGAACATCCTGCTCGCCTCGCTGACCGTCATCTTCGTCCTGATCGTGGTCACGCTCCAGCCGATGGCCGCATACGCCGACGCGGCCCAGTCCACGACCGTCCTCGTCGCCCTCCTCGTCACCCTCATCCCGACCACCATCGGCGCCCTGCTGTCCGCGATCGGCATCGCCGGCATGGACCGCCTGGTGCAGCGCAACGTGCTGGCCATGTCCGGCCGCGCGGTGGAGGCGGCGGGCGATGTGAACACCCTCCTGCTCGACAAGACCGGCACCATCACCCTGGGCAACCGCGAGGCCGCCGCCTTCGTCCCGCTGCCCGGCATCGACGAACACCGCCTCGCGGACGCGGCCCAGCTGTCATCCCTTGCCGACGAGACCCCGGAGGGCCGCTCCGTCGTCGTACTGGCGAAGGAGAAGTACGGCCTGCGGGCGCCCGCCGAGGGCGAGTTGGCGAACGCGCGCTGGGTCGCCTTCAGCGCGCAGACCCGCATGAGCGGCGTCGACCTGCGCTGGGACAACGGCGCGCGCTGCGCGATCCGCAAGGGCGCCGCCCGGCAGGTGATCGAGTGGGTGCAGATGTACGGCGGCCACGTGCCGCCCGAGGCAGGGCACTTCGCCGACTCGGTGGCCGCGTCCGGCGGTACGCCGCTGTTGGTGGCCGTGTACGACTGGGACGGCCCGCGCGTGCTGGGGCTGATCCAGCTCAAGGACGTGGTCAAGGACGGCATCCGCGAACGCTTCGCGGAACTGCGCCGCATGGGCATCCGCACCGTGATGATCACCGGCGACAATCCGCTGACCGCCCGCGCCATCGCCAGGGAGGCAGGCGTGGACGACTACTTGGCGGAGGCGACTCCCGAGGACAAGCTCGCGCTGATCAAGCGGGAGCAGGAGGGAGGGAAGCTGGTCGCGATGACCGGTGACGGCACGAACGACGCGCCCGCGCTGGCCCAGGCGGACGTCGGCGTGGCCATGAACACCGGTACGTCGGCCGCCAAGGAGGCCGGCAACATGGTCGACCTCGACTCGAACCCGACCAAGCTCATCGAGATCGTCGAGATCGGCAAGCAACTCCTCATCACCCGGGGCGCGTTGACGACGTTCTCCATCGCCAACGACGTCGCGAAGTACTTCGCGATCATCCCGGCGCTGTTCGCGGCCGTCTACCCGGGCCTGGACAAGCTCAACATCATGGGCCTGTCCTCGCCGGACTCCGCGATCCTGTCCGCGGTCATCTTCAACGCGCTGATCATCATCGCGCTGGTGCCGCTGTCCCTGAAGGGCGTGCAGTACCGGCCGGTCAGCGCCGACAAGATGCTCCGCCGCAACCTGACCATCTACGGCCTCGGCGGTCTGATCGCGCCCTTCATCGGCATCAAGATCATCGACCTGCTCATCTCCCTCATCCCCGGGATCGGCTGATCGCCATGAACAACTCCATTACGAACACCGCCCGGTTGCTCGGGGCGGGCCTGCGCGCCCTCCTCGTGCTGACCCTGGTCACCGGCGTGATCTACCCGCTGGTGGTCACGGGTGTGGCCCAGGCGCTCTTCAACAACAAGGCGAACGGCTCGGAGGTCAAGGCGGACGGCAAGGTCGTCGGCTCCTCCCTGATCGGTCAGTCGTACAACCTGCCGCTGAAGAAGGGCCAGGAGACCCCGGAGCCGGACCTGAAGTGGTTCCAGGGCCGTCCGGCGAACGGGCTCGGCGCCAACAGCATCAACACGCAGTACAAGCTGCTGCTGTCCGGTGCCACCAACCTGTCCGCCGACAACAAGGACCTGATCCAGCAGGTCGAGGACGCCAAGGCCGCGGTCGTGAAGGACAACTCCGTGTCCGGCTACACGGTCAAGCCGTCCAACGTCCCCGCGGACGCGGTGACGTCCTCCGGCTCCGGTCTGGACCCGGACATCTCCCCGGCCTACGCAGACCTCCAGGTCCACCGGATCGCCGAGAAGAACGGCCTGACCGTCGCCCAGGTCCAGAAGCTCGTGGACGAGCACACCGAGGGCCGCACGCTCGGCTTCGTCGGTGAGCCCAGGGTGAATGTCCTGGAACTCAACATCGCGCTCAAGGCCCTCGCAGAGCAGTAGTGATGGCCTTACGTGACCCAGACGGGAGCCGGCGGCCGGGAAAGCGTCCCGGATCCGCCGGCTCCCGCCGCCATGAAGTCGGTCGCCCGCTTCCGGCGCGCACGGCCCGACGCACGACAGGAGAGGCACACACCCATGACCCGGGTGCTCGTGGTGGAGGACGACCCGCAGCTCGTACGGGCCCTCGTCATCAACTTGCAGGCACGTCAGTACGGAGTGGACGCGGCGCCCGACGGGGCAACCGCCCTCCGACTGGCGGCCGCGCGTCAGCCCGACGTGGTCCTGCTCGACCTCGGCCTGCCCGACATGGACGGCGTCGACATCATCAAGGGCCTGAGGGGCTGGAGCCGTATGCCGATCCTGGTCCTGTCCGCCCGGCAGGGCTCCGACGAGAAAGTGGCCGCACTCGACGCCGGCGCTGACGACTACATCACCAAGCCGTTCAGCATGAACGAGTTGCTGGCCCGGCTGCGGGCCGCGGTCCGCCGTACCGAGGACGCGACGCTCGTCCCCGAGACGACGCTCGTCGAGACGGCGGACTTCAGCATCGACCTGCTCGCCAAGCGGGTCGTCCGCGGCGGGCGGGACGTGCGGCTGACCCCGACCGAGTGGCATCTGCTGGAGATCCTGGTGGTCAACCCGGGCCGGCTGATCACTCAGAAGCACCTCCTCCAGGAGGTCTGGGGCGTCTCGCAGAGCAGCAAGACCAACTACCTGCGGGTGTACATGGCCCAGCTGCGCCGCAAACTGGAGACGGACCCCTCCCACCCCCGCTATCTGATCACCGAGCCCGGCATGGGCTACCGCTTCGAGGGATGACATGGCACGCGGCAAGCTTCGGATCTACCTCGGCGCGGCACCCGGCGTGGGCAAGACCTACGCCATGCTCTCCGAGGCCCACCGCCGTATCGAACGCGGCACGGACTGTGTGGTCGGCTTCGTCGAGCACCATCACCGGCCGCGCACCGAGGTGATGCTGCACGGCCTGGCGCAGATCCCCCGCAGGGAACTGGAGTACCGGGACAGCGTCTTCACCGAGATGGACGTGGACGCCGTCCTGGCCCGCCGGCCCCGGGTAGCCCTGGTCGACGAACTGGCCCACACCAACGTCCCCGGCTCCCGCAACACCAAGCGCTGGCAGGACGTTGAGGAACTGCTCGCCGCCGGCATCGACGTCATCTCCACCGTCAACATCCAGCACCTGGAGTCGCTGGGTGACGTCGTCGAGTCGATCACGGGTGTGCGGCAGCGGGAGACCGTACCCGACGAGGTCGTACGCCGGGCCGACCAGATCGAGCTGGTCGACATGTCGCCGCAGGCGCTGCGGCGGCGGATGGCGCACGGCAACATCTACAAGTCGGACAAGGTCGACGCGGCCCTCTCCAACTATTTCCGGCCGGGCAACCTCACCGCGCTGCGCGAACTGGCGTTGCTGTGGGTGGCCGACCGGGTCGACGCCTATCTCACCGAGTACCGCAGCGAGCACCGGGTCTCGACCATCTGGGGCTCGCGCGAGCGGATCGTTGTCGGCCTGACCGGCGGCCCCGAGGGGCGCACCCTGATACGGCGGGCCGCGCGGCTCGCCGAGAAGGGCGCCGGCGGCGAGGTCCTGGCCGTCTACATCTCCCGCAGCGACGGCCTCACCACCGCCTCCCCGAAGGAACTGGCCGACCAGCGCACGCTGGTCGAAGACCTCGGCGGCACCTTCCACCAGGTCGTCGGGGAGGACATACCGGTGGCCCTGCTGGACTTCGCCCGCGGGGTGAACGCCACTCAGATCGTGCTGGGCGTCTCGCGCCGCAGGAGCTGGCAGTACGCCTTCGGGCCGGGCGTCGGCGCGACGGTGGCCCGGGACTCCGGCCCGGACCTCGACGTCCACCTGATCACCCACGACGAAGCGGGCAAGGGCCGCGGACTGCCGACGGCGCGCGGGGCACGCCTGGGACGCTCCCGAGTCATCTGGGGCTGGCTCGTCGGCGTGCTGGGACCCGTCCTGTTCACCTGGCTCCTCACCAGCGCCACCCCGGACGTCGGCCTCGCCAACGACATGCTGCTGTTCCTGACCCTGACGGTGGCGGCGGCCCTGCTCGGCGGGCTCTTCCCGGCGCTGGCCTCCGCCGTGGTGGGCTCCCTGCTGCTCAACTGGTACTTCACCCCGCCCGTCCACACCCTGACCATCGCGGACCCGAAGAACATCGTCGCCATCGCGATCTTTGTGGGGGTCGCCGTGTCGGTGGCCTCGGTGGTGGACCTCGCGGCCCGCCGCACCCACCAGGCGGCCAGGCTGCGGGCCGAGTCGGAAATCCTCTCCTTCCTCGCCGGCAACGTCCTGCGCGGCGAGACCTCGCTGGAGGAACTGCTGGAACGGGTGCGCGAGACCTTCGGTATGGAGTCGGTGGCCCTGCTGGAGCGGACCGGCGAGACGGATCCCTGGACCTGTGCCGGCAGCGTGGGGCCCGAGCCCGCGGAGGAACCGGAGGACGCGGACGTCGACGTACCGGTCGGCGACCACATGGCCCTGTCCCTGCGCGGCCGGGTGCTGCCTGCCGCCGACCGCCGGGTACTGGCCGCGTTCGCCGCGCAGGCCGCGGTCGTCCTGGACCGCCAACGCCTCCTGCACGAGGCCGACCGCGCAAAGGAACTCGCCGAGGGCAACCGCATCCGGACCGCGCTGCTCGCCGCCGTCAGCCACGACCTGCGCACCCCGCTCGCCGGCATCAAGGCCGCGGTCACCTCCCTGCGCTCGCACGACGTCGAGTGGTCCGAGGAGGACCAGGCCGAGCTTCTGGAAGCCATCGAGGACGGCGCCGACCGGCTCGACCTCCTGGTCGGCAACCTGCTCGACATGTCCCGCCTCCAGACCGGCACGGTCACCCCGATCATCCGCGAGACCGACCTCGACGAGGTGGTCCCCATGGCGCTCGGCGGGGTGCCCGAGGACAGCGTGGAACTGGACATCCCCGAGACTCTGCCCATGGTCCACGTCGACCGGGGACTGCTGGAGCGGGCCGTCGCCAACGTCGTCGAGAACGCCGTCAAGTACAGCCCGACCGACGAGAGGGTCCTGGTCTCGGCGAGTGCCATCGCCGACCGGGTCGAGGTACGGGTCGTCGACCGCGGACCCGGTGTACCCGACGAAGCCAAGGAGCGCATCTTCGAACCTTTCCAGCGGTACGGCGACTCACCCCGCGGGGCGGGCGTCGGCCTCGGCCTGGCGGTCGCACGAGGCTTCGTCGAAGCCGTCGGGGGCACGCTCCACGCCGAGGACACACCCGGCGGTGGCCTCACTATGGTGCTGACCCTGCGGACGGCACCCGAGCGGACGCCGCAGCAGTCGGACCTGCCGGCGGCGGCCACGTCCTGAAGGCCGGTCCGCAGAGCTTCAGGCGTCGGGCGGCACGGTGTCGAACTCCCGCTCAAGGCACCCGGTGTCCAGCGGCAGCCGGAACACATTCCGGCGGTGCACAGCCTCCAGCTCGGCCTGAAGCGGGGACGGCGGCACCATCAGGACGGGACAGGCGGCGTGGGCGAGGCAGTAGCGGCCGACCGACGGCCACAACGCGCGGCGCAGCCGGCCCCGCCGTCCGGCGCCGACCACGATGACGTCGCCCTCCCGGTCAGCGATCCGTATCAGAGCCGGTCCCGGGACGCCGCGGGCGACGAGCGCCTGCCCGGGCAGCCCGGAGCACGTGCCGCCGAACACATCACGCAACGCCTTCAGCAGCCTCTCCCGCGCCAGCCGCTCCCAGTCCTCGACCAGGACGGCCGCAGCCGATGACCTGCGGGCGGCGAGATCCCCGCCGGGCGGCTCCCAGGCCAGCACCGGCCAGAGCTCGGCCCCACGGCGCCGGGCCTCGTCGGCGGCCCGGACCAGAGCGGTGAGACTCCCCGGCGAACCGCTCACTCCCACCACGAGGCGAGCGCTCGAGGGCGGGTGGGACTCGGACATCTGATCCTCCTCGGAACGCTTCCATCTCACCTCTGTTCCGAGGCGTCCGAACACCCCTCACGCCACTTCTTGGCGCCCTTCTGACGGCCATTCCCACGCTCACCCACCGGCCGCGTCAGCGCTCCGTCAAGGTCACCCGGATCGCCGTCAGCGTCCCGTCAGGGAACCTCCGGGAGTGGGGGACACCGGGCATAACGTCGAAGGCGAGCCCCGGTCCGCCTCCCCGCGTCCGGGGCCTCACAGATCACTCGCTCCCTTGCCTTCCAGGAGGCACCCCATGGCAGAACTCCTTCAGGACGACGACCCCGAGCCCGCCGATCGGTTCCCGGCCGGCCCCCTGTACGTCCCGGTCCGGCCGGGCCCCCACGGATGTGCGGCCCGACTGTGCCGCACCCCGCTCGGCGACCGTACGGCCGTCGGCTTCACCTCCGAGCGCAGGCTGACCGCCACGCTCGGCCCAGGCCAGGCGTGGATCCGCCTCGCCGAGCCGGCCCTGCGCGCCCTGACCGCTCCGCTCGGCGTCACCACCGTCACGGTGGACCCGCAGTTCTCGGCACCGGCGCCCGCGCCTGTCGAGCCCGCCGCTCCCGTTCCCGCGCTGCGGCTCGTCTGAGAGGGACAGTCACGATGACCACGGTTCACGAAGCCACCGCCACCGCCATCGCCACCGCCGCGTCCGCCAAACTGTCGGTGTGGCCCACCTCGACCACCGAGCCCCGGCACGGCGACCTCGCCGTGGGAGGCGTATCGCTCGCGGAGGTCGCCGACCGCTTCGGCACCCCCGTCTACGTCCTCGACGAGGCCGAGGTCCGCGACCGCTGCCGCACTTACCGGGACGCCTTCCCCGACACCGAGATTCTCTACGCGGCCAAGGCGTTCCTGTGCCGGGCCATGGCCCACTGGGTCGACGAGGAGGGCCTCGGCCTGGACGTCTGCTCGGCCGGTGAACTGGAACTCGCCGTCACCACCGGCTTCCCGCCGGAGCGGATCACGCTGCACGGCAACGCCAAGTCCCCTCGCGACCTGGAGACCGCCCTGCGCCTGGGCGTCGGCCGTATCGTCATCGACAGCCCCTCGGAGATCGCCCGGCTGGCCGCGGCGGTCGGACCCCACGGCCACCAGAAGGTGATGGTCCGCGTCGTGCCCGGCATCAGCGCCGGCGGCCACGAGAAGATCCGCACCGGTACCGACGACCAGAAGTTCGGCCTGTCCATCGCTGACGGCTACGCCCAGCACGCCATCGCCCGCATACTCGATCAGCCGCAGCTCGAACTCACCGGCCTGCACTGCCACTTGGGCTCGCAGATCACCAGCGTCAAGCCGTATCTGGCGGCCGTACGGCGGATCGTGGGACTGATGGCCCGCCTGCACGAACAGCACGGCCTGCTCCTGCCCGAACTCGACCTCGGCGGCGGCCACGGCATCGCCTACCGCCCCGGTGAGCCGGCCCTGGACCTGACGGCACTGGCCCGCAAGGTCCGTGCCGAACTCGCCGACGCCTGCGCCACGTCCGGACTCCCCGTCCCTCACCTGATCATCGAACCGGGACGCGCGATCGTGGGCCCGGCGGGCGTCGCGCTCTACCACGTACTGTCCGTCAAGCACACCGGCTCGTACACGTACGTCGCCGTGGACGGCGGCATGAGCGACAACCCGCGCCCGGCCCTGTACGGCGTCCGGTACGTCCCTCGTCTGATCGGCCGGCACAGCTCTGCGGCCCCGGCCCTGGTGACCGTGGTCGGACGGCACTGCGAGGCGGGCGACATCCTGGCGGCCGACGTCGAGCTCCCCGCCGACGTACGCCCCGGTGACCTCCTCGCCGTACCAGTGGCCGGCGCCTACCACCTGTCCATGGCCTCCGGCTACAACCTGGTCGGCCGCCCACCCGTGGCCGCCGTACGCGACGGCATCGCCCGTCTCCTGGTCCGCCGTGAGTCCCTGGAGGACATCCGCAGCCGGGACGTCGGCCTGTAGCGCGTCCACGTGTCGGAGGGGGCGGCAGGACCCCCTCCGACCGAGGCAGCCGTACGCGCCGACAATGATCGCCATGCCGGTCACCGTCGTCTACCTGGTCTTCTTCAAGAAGCGCCGGCCCTGACATCCGCCTTATTGCCTTTTGGCACACTGTGCGGATCCAACGGTCCGGTGAAGGAGAACCCCGCATGTCGATGGTCGGCAGCCTGCGCAAAGTCGCGAACCTGGCGCGGCGCACCCGCCGTCGCCGCGTGGACCTCAGCCACCCGGCCCGCTCCCCGCTCGGCTCGACCGTGGTCAACTGTGTCGTCTATCACGACGGCGTCCGCCGACCCGGACGGGACTCCGTGGCGGAAGCAGTCCGGCACGCCCGCAAGCACCGGGGCGGCTTCGTCTGGCTGGGCCTGCACGAACCGGGCGAGGAGGAGTTCGCCGATGTCGCGGAACTCTTCGGCCTGCACCCGCTCGCCGTCGAAGATGCCGTCCACGCCCACCAGCGCCCCAAGATCGAGCAGTACGGCGAGGTGCTGTTCTCCGTCTTCAAGACCGTCACCTACGTCGAGCACGCCGAGCTGACGGCGACCAGCGAGGTCGTGAACACCGGCGAGATCATGGTCTTCACCGGCCCCGACTTCGTCGTCACCGTCCGCCACGGCCGCCACGGTTCCCTCGGCCCCCTGCGCGAGGACCTCGAAGCCCACCCGGAACTGCTGGCCAAGGGCCCCTCCGCCGTCCTGCACGCCATCGCCGACCACGTCGTCGACGACTACGTCACCGTCGCCGACGCCGTCCAGAACGACATCGACCAGGTCGAGACCGACGTCTTCTCCCCGCACAGCCCCCGGAACGCCGACGCCGGCCGCATCTACCAGCTCAAGCGTGAACTCCTGGAGCTGAAGCGGGCCGTGGTGCCGCTCGCGCGCCCCCTCGACCGGCTCGCCACCGAGCCCCGCGCCTGCGTGGACAAGGAGATACAGACGTACTTCCGGGACGTCGCCGACCACCTCACTCGTGTCACCGAGCAGATCAATTCCTTCGACGCCCTGCTCGACTCCATCCTCCAGGCCCACCTCGCGCAGGTCACCGTCGCCCAGAACGAGGACATGCGCAAGATCACCGCCTGGGCGGCGATCATCGCCGTACCCACCATGGTCTGCGGTGTCTACGGCATGAACTTCGACCACATGCCCGAGCTGCGCTGGACCTTCGGCTACCCCCTCGTGCTCAGCGTCATCGCCACCGCCTGCGTCCTCCTCCACCGCAACTTCAAGCGCAACGGCTGGCTGTAGGAGCAGGTTGGTGGGGGTGTCGGGGTGACCGCCGGCTTGGGCACGCCGATGACGCTCAGCTGGACGGGGAGGGGGACCTGCGACGAGATGTTCAGGGGCAGCAGTCGCAGCCGGGCCGGCAGCCGCAGGCGCCCGCGTCGACGTGCGACGGGGTGGAAGCGGGGCCGCTCACCGGGGCGCAGCAGCCCTTGCCCTGCCAGGCGTCGCGACCTTCCTTGACGGCGATGGCGGCGATGACCAGGGCGGCGATGGGATCGGCCCAGGACCAGCCGAGGGTGGCGTTGAGGATCAGGCCGACCAGGAGCACGGCGGACAGGTAGGTGCACAGGAGGGTCTGCTTGGAGTCGGCCACCGCACTGGCGGAGCCGAGTTCGCGGCCGGCGCGGCGTTGGGCGGCGGACAGGAAGGGCATGACGGCGAGCGACAGGGCGGCGAGAACGATGCCGGGGATCGATCGCTCTGCTTCTCCGGTGCCGGTGAGTGCGCGGACGGCGTCGGCCGTGACGTACGCGGCGAGGGCGAAGAACGAGATCGCGATGATCCGTAGGGTGCGCTGTTCGCGTGCCTCGCGTACGGCGTGGTCGGCTGCGGAGAACTGCCAGGCGACCGCTGCGGCCGAAGAGACCTCGATGATCGAGTCGAGGCCGAAGCCGATGAGGGCGGTGGAGGAGGCGAGGGTGCCGGCGGTGAGGGCGACGATCGCCTCGATGACGTTGTAGGTGATGGTCGCGGCGACCAGCAGGCGTATCCGACGGGTGAGCGCGTCTCGGCGGGCGGGGGAGGGGCCGAGGGATATCGATATCTCGGCGGCCATCAGCAGCAGTCCTTCTCGTCGGCGTCCGGGCAGGTGCGGTCGGTGGCGACGGCGACCACGGCGGTGCGCAGGTCGTCGAGTGCGTGGCCGAGGCGTTCGTCGGCGAGCTCATAGCGGGTTCGGCGGCCGTCGGGGACGGTGACGACCAGGCCGCAGTCGCGCAGGCATGCCAGGTGGTTCGACAGCCGGGTGCGGGAGACGCCGATCTTGTCGGCGAGGTCGGACGGGTAGGCCGGGGCTTCGCGCAGGGCCAGGAGGATGCGGCAGCGGATCGGGTCGGCGAGCGCGCGCCCGAAGCGGGCCAGCACTTCGATGTCGGGGGCAACAGTCAGCACGCCCTGACAGTACATGGATTTCTGAATTCAGGAAATCCTGCATCATCTTCGTCACCGTACTGGATGTAACGCCTGCTACATTCTCGGCCGTGACTGATGCCGTGACTGATGCAGAGCAGGCAGCGATACGGTGGCTGGTACTTGTGATCAAGCTGCCCGCGGACCCGTCGCGGCACCGGGTGGCGGTGTGGCGGGAACTGCGCAAGACGGGGGCCCTGTCTTTGGGGCAGGGCATCTGGGCCGTGCCGGAGGTGCCGGCCTTCGCCGCGGGAGTGGAGCGCGCCCTGACTCTGGCCGACAGTGCCGGCGGCCAGGGCGTGACGCTGAAGGCGTCCGGCCGCACTGCTGAGGACGCCGCCCGGTTCCGGGAGATGTTCACCGCGGCCCGCTCGGCGGACTGGGCTGAGTTCCTGGCGGACTGCGGCAAGTTCGAGGAGGAGATCGCCAAGGAGATCCGTAACGCCAAGTTCACTCTGGCCGAGTTGGAGGAAGAGGAACAGAGCTTGGAACGGCTGCGGCGCTGGCACCGCGACCTGACCGCGCGCGACGTCTTCGGCGCCCCGGAAGCGGCCGAGGCCACGACGCGGCTCCGGCAGTGCGTGACCGTCTGTGAGGACTACGCCGAGCGCGTCTTCGCCGCTCTGCACGCCACCGACGAGGACGCCTCATGACCAGGCAGCCACGGCAGCCCATATCCGAGGCCCCCCGGCGGGCCATGTGGCCGCTGTACGCGGCCGGGTTCACCACCGCCTTCGGCGCGCACGGCATCGCCGCCAACCTCGGCGGTTTCTCCGAGGACGCCGTCACCTCCCTGCTCGTCCTGGGCGGGCTGCTCGCCCTGTACGACGGTGCCGAGGTCGTCCTCAAGCCGGTCTTCGGCTCGCTGGCCGACTGGATCGGAGGCAAGCCGGTCCTCCTGGGCGGTCTGATCGCCTTCGCCGCCGCCTCCGCGCTGTACGCGGTTGCGGACAGCCCCGGGTGGCTGTGGGCGGCCCGTCTCGGCCAGGGCGCCGCCGCCTCCGCGTTCTCTCCCTCGGCCTCGGCGATGGTCGCCCGCCTCAACCCGGCCGCCAAGCGCGGGCGGGCGTTCGGCAGCTACGGCTTCTACAAGTCCATCGGCTACACGCTCGGCCCGCTCCTGGGCGGCGTTCTGGTCTGGGCCGGCGGTCTGCGCCTGCTGTTCACGGTGATGGCCGTATGCGCGGCCGGTGTGGCGCTGTGGGCCGCGCTCGCCGTGCCCGTCGTCGCGCCGCTGCCCCGCAAGCGGCAGACCGTCGCCGATCTCGCCCGGCGCCTGGCCGACCGCACCTTCCTTGCGCCCACCGCCTATCTGGCCGCCGCCACCGCCGCGCTCTCCGTCGGCGTGGGCTTCCTGCCCGTCTCCGGCGCCGCGGCGGGCCTCGGCACCATCGCGACCGGCGCCGCCGTGTCCGTCCTGGCCGCCACCGCCGCCGTGGTCCAGCCGAAAGTCGGCCACGCCCTGGACACCGGACGCCTGACCACCCGCACCGGCCTGCTCGCCGGACTGGGACTGACCGCGGCCGGCCTCGCCGCCGCGATGCTGCCCGGCCTCACCGGCGTCCTGGCCGCCGCCGCTCTCATCGGCACCGGCACCGGACTGATCACCCCGCTCGGCTTCGCCGCCCTGGCGGCGGCCACCCCGGAAGAACGCATGGGCCAGACCATGGGCTCCGCCGAACTCGGCCGCGAACTCGGCGACGCGGGCGGCCCCCTGCTCGTCGCCGGTGTCGCCGCTGCATCCAGCCTCACCTACGGCTACGCGACCCTCGCCGCCCTGCTGGCGGCAGGCACATTGCTCGCCCTCGCCCGCCGCCCTCAGAAAGCACCGCATGCCCCGAGATGAGCTGCCCCACATCCGCCCCTGGCCGGTACGCGGAGCGGCGATCCTCGTGGTTGTGCGTTAGGTCTCAGCGGGCAGCGGCTCCTGCCACGGCACCTCTGCCAGCGCCGACGTTAAGAGGGCGGCGATTGAGGCATGGGCCTGCCAGAGGGTCAGAGCGCGCAGCGGGTACGGCCCGCTGACTGCGGGCTTCTTCATACCGCGGCCCTCGGTTCCTGCGCCAGGCTGGACTACTGGGTCTGCGCCGGCCGTGGAGGCGGAGGCGCGGCGACCGTCACGGCCGCGCATTTGTGAGGCCAGCTGGCCAGACGCGGAAGTATGACCGTCGTCCGTGTGGGCGGCGCTGTCCGGTTCGGATTCGGTTGACGTTGAGGTGCTCCTCAAGAACGCCGAGGTGGTCGGCGGCGCCGCCGTTCTGGTGCTTCACGAAGTGGATCGCTATGGCAGGGATCGTGCGGCGTGGGCTTCGCGGCCGGTGAAGATCTCCAGGAGGTGACGGATGGGCAGCCCGGGCTCGGATGGATGCCGGAAGGTGCCGTCCGCGTGCAGCATGTATCGGTTGCGCCGCCCGATGCGTTCCCGGCTGAGGTAGCCGGCCTGTTCGAGGTCGGCCACGATGGCCTGCGCGGTGCGCTCGGTGATCCGGCAAGCGGCGGCGATGGTGCGCAGCCGGACGTCCGGTCGACGGCGATGGCCAACAGCACGCGGGGTTGATTGGTCAGAAACGTCCACTGCCCTGCCTGGGGGGGGCCACGGTGATCAGCACCCCTTTCCGCCTACTGTCAGCCTAGGTGTGGACCGAATGCCCGATCGGCATTACCGGAAACCTACTGCGCCTGTTGACGCCGGGGAGGGGCAGGGACGTTTCTCCCACAGGGCCTGGCTCGTTGCCCAGGACATGGAACCGAAGGAGAACGCCGGCCGGGCCGCGCTGCTCGGCGCCTACTGGCTCATGACCGATTCGCCCGCCCGATGCCGCCCGGGTTGCGCGCCGTGCCGTCCCCGGCCCGAACTGTTCGCAGCCCGCCCGAGACCCAGGCGGGCCCCGGCCGTGCGAGCTGGGATGGTCACCGTGGCGAGTCTGGCAGTGGTGGCCGGGCTGTGGGGCACCCTCGCGGCGACCGCGCCGTGAGTGCCTGCTGGCCGATG
Organism: Streptomyces sp. NPDC057623; assembly: GCF_042800355.1. Classification (NCBI taxonomy): domain Bacteria; kingdom Bacillati; phylum Actinomycetota; class Actinomycetes; order Kitasatosporales; family Streptomycetaceae; genus Streptomyces; species Streptomyces sp. NPDC057623. Next base: position 88,810 of record NZ_JBHVGZ010000032.1, on the reverse strand, counting down.
ATCCCTTCGGAGGTCCTGCGGCTGCCTGATGTGACCGCGTGATCGCTGCCGTGGTGACGGCCATGGTCTACGCCGGGCGGACGGGCTCGTGTCCGTGGCCGCGTTCTCTTGCAAGGGTGTCCGTGTCCTCGGGACTATGCCTTGGCATGACGACCGAGGATGCGGCGCAGGGCACGACAGTGACCGTGAGAATGTCCAGATCGCCGGCGCTACGGTCAGGTGGGGACCACTTCCGGTTCGTGGGGCTCGTGCGGGTGCCACTCGAACAGCAGCGTGGTGGCGTCGTCGGTGAAGTTGCCGTGCTGGTAGTCGAGGATCGAGTGGGTCAGGCGGCGGAGTGCTTCGGGCGCCGGTTCCCCGGCTGCGGTTGCCCTGATCACGAAGTCGGTGAAGCGTTCTTCCCCGAAGGTCTTTCCCGTCTCGGAGCGTGCTTCGGTGATGCCGTCGCTGTACATCAGCACGCGGTCACCCGGTTCGAGCTGCTCCTGATGGATCTGCCGGTCCGCATCTCCGTTGTCCTGCGAGACCATCCCGAGTGGAAGCTCCGGTTCCCGCTTCAGAGCGTCGGGGACGATCTCCTGCCGGCGAATCAGCATGGGCGTGGGATGCCCGCAGTTTGCCCACGTCATCATCCCGGTGGACAGGTCGAGGTGGGCGAAGATCCCGGTGACGAACCGGTCGAGGAACAATGTCGCCAGGTTCTTGTCCACGACCTTGGTGATGTCCAGCAGGTTCCCGCCGGAGCGGCGGGTGTTGCGGCAGCCGGCCAAGGAGATCGCTACTGAGAGCCCGGCGACCACATCGTGGCCCATGGCGTCGAGGATCGTGGTGTGCAGCGTGTTGTTGATCAATGAGTGGTCGTAGGCATCCCCGCCCAGTTCATAGGCAGGCTCCAGAAACGCTGAGGACGTCATGCCGTCCGAGCCGAGGGAGCGGCTGGGCAGGAAGGACCAGACGAATTCGGCCGGCAGCTGCATACGCTGCGCGCGCTTGAGCTGCACGTAGTCGTCGCTGGAATTGCCCTTGGCGATAAGGAACAGCGTCAGCAACGAGGCGATCGACCGGGCGTTGCGCACCGTGACGGCATTGAGGCTCTCCGCCTGTACGCGCAGAACGCCGACGCGGTCGATGCCGTCCAGCATGGGAACCCACAGCGCCAAGCCGTTCCGATGCTGGTCGGTGACCCGCAGGGAGGCAGTCCGATAGGCCCAGCCGGCCAGACTGGTATCGATGGAAAGCCGCTCGGGTGCGGCCTCGCCGTGGTTGGTCAGCGGGGTAAGCCAGTCCTGCTGGAGGTCCGCCAGGTACACGGTGAGCTTTTCCACACCGAGCGACGGCGCATGGCGTTGCAGAACATCCGGAAGGTTCGAGGGCGAGACCCAGTGGGACTCGGAAAGAAGCTGAGCGAGTACATCCTCAGCAGAAATCAGCGGCTCGTTCCGCGTCACTGTGCTCACCGCCCTTCGGGCGGGTAGGTACACACCTCCAGTAACAGGTGCTGACAGCAACGCGGGACCTATAAGCCCAAAATCTCGGTCGGATGGGGCAAGGTTGCCGTCCGATCACCTCCCACGCTAGCCCCTCAAGCCCCTACCGGACAATAGGGGTATTGGGATATAATTTACCGTTTTGCGACTTCGGCGCTTTCTGTTGCGTGTGTGGTTGCAGCGCATCATGGGCTGCATACACGCGGCGACCAGGTGGCCAGCTGTTGCCTACGGGCGCCAGGCGCCGCCACTGTCCTTCAGCGCCTGCATCGACCAGGTTGCGTCGGCGCCGCGCTCCCTCGGTGTCCATGTAGCCCGAGCCTCCGGCAGGTGCGCACGTGTGAAGCGCAGCGACTGGAAACCCCACCGCGCGCCATCCCCAGGGAGAACGCCCTCCCCGACGAGTACGGCCTCTCTGACCCACTATCCGCGGCAGACCCGTAGGGCGTGCGCACTCACGGCTCTGTTGATCTGCGGTGGTGACTCGGATGGCGTCGATCTGCGAGCCGTCCGACCCGGCGCAGATCTGCGCCTCATCTCGAGTCGTACTCCCGCGGCGTCTCCCGCCACTGCCCGCCCGTCCTGAACCGCCAGATCACTCCCTCGCACTGCTGACCGCAGCCGCTCGGGGTACGGGCCGTACTCGCCGATCGGCAGGCATTGGCTCGATAAACTCCCATTCCTCGTAGGTCAGTTGCACTCGTGTCACCCAAGAAGGTCGACAAGAAGGTCTACCGGTCCGGGCCGCCACGATGGAGAATCCCGCCGATTGATCACGACCCGATATGCGCCCTAGGACTGTCCGGCAGGTCCTCAACGGAGCGGGATGGCGCAGGGCTCGTTGAGCAGCTCCTCATCCCACAGGTCAGCAACCCGAACAGATGCGTCATCCGCTGGACGATCGTCATCGCGCTCGCCGCCGCCCAGGGGCGCCCCCAGCAGTGCCTGGCACCGCTGGTGACCACGCGTCCTCCGCGGCGTCCACCATCCGGTTGGCCTCGTAGCGCGGCGACGTGCTGGCGTTCGGCGGCGTTGGGACGATGCGCGCATGGCAAACGAGGGTGGAACACGTGAAGGATTGCACTCTGACCGCGTAGTCCTGGTGGCCCTTGCCGCGGGGCAGTTCCTGATGGCGCTCGACAGCTCCGTGATGAACGTGTCGATCGCCACCGTGGCCGACGATGTCGGTACGACGGTGACCGGGATCCAGGGCGCCATTACGGCGTACACACTCGTCATGGCGATGTTCATGATCCCCGGCGGCAAGATCGGTGCGATCGTCGGGCGCAAACGCGCTTTCATGGTCGGTTCCGTCATCTACGGTTGCGGTTCGCTGACCACTGCCTTCGCCCCGAACCTGACCGTGCTCCTGCTCGGCTGGTCGTTCCTGGAAGGGGTGGGCGCTGCACTCATCCTTCCCGCGATCGTGGCGCTGGTCGCCGGCAACTTCGCCCAGGAGCGCCGGCCTGCCGCCTATGGGCTGGTCGCGGCGGCAGGGGCGGTGGCGATCGCGCTCGGTCCACTCATCGGCGGCATCGCGACGACGTACTTCTCCTGGCGCTGGGTGTTCGTGGGTGAGGTCGTCATCGTCCTGGCCATCCTGGCGCTCGCCCGTCGTATCGCCGATGCACCGGCCGAGACGCGTCCTCGCCTCGACCTCCTGGGCACCGCGCTGTCCGCACTCGGGCTCGGAGTGTTCGTCTTCGGTGTCCTGCGCTCCGACGAATGGGGCTGGTTCCTGCCGAAGCCCGACGCCCCGGCCTGGCTCGGCGTCTCCCTCGTCGTGTGGCTGATGCTGGCCGGGATGCTGCTGGTCTGGCTCTTCCTGCGCTGGGAGGCGCGCCAGGTGCGGCAGCACAAAGAGCCCCTTGTCGACCCGGAGATGCTGCACAACCGGCAGCTCACCGGCGGCCTGACGATGTTCTTCTTCCAGTACCTCGTGCAGATGGGTGTGTTCTTCGTCGTACCGCTCTACCTTTCCGTCGCACTGGGCCTGTCCGCGCTGGAGACCGGCGCACGCATCCTGCCGCTCTCGCTGACGCTGCTGGCCGCCGCGGTGCTGATTCCGCGTTTCCTGCCCGATGTCTCGCCGCGTCTGGTGGTACGGCTCGGCGTCTTCGCCCTGCTCGCCGGGGCGGTCGTGCTGATGGCCGCGCTCGACTTGGGCGCGGGTGGGGAAATCGTCACCGTCCCCCTCCTGTTCATCGGAGCGGGCATGGGCGCGCTGGCCTCTCAGCTCGGGTCGGTCACCGTGTCCGCGGTGCCGGACGAGCAGAGCGCGGAGGTCGGCGGCGTCCAGAACGCCGTCACCAACCTCGGCGCGTCGATCGGCACCGCGCTCGCCGGGTCGATCCTCATCGCCGCCCTGACGTCGTCGTTCCTGACCTCCGTTGAGCAGAACCCGGCGATCCCGGCCGAGGTCAAGAACCAGGCGACCACCGAACTCCAGAGCGGTGTGCCCTTCTTGTCCGACGCTCAGCTCACGGACGCCCTCGGCGAAGCGGGCACCAGTCCGGAAGTGACCCAGGCCGCGCTGGACGCGAACGCCGAAGCCCGCCTCGACGGACTGCGCGCGGCACTCGCCGTCCTCGCCGCGGCTGCGATCCTCGCGCTGTTCTTCACCCCGCGTATCCCGACGACCCAACCCAGGGCGACCGGCAGGTAGCCGCAGGCTGCGCTCCGACAGGATGCGCCACGCGACTCGCCGTCAGTGTCCCAGCAGCGCCTTGGCGGCCACGATGACCAACCCGAGCACGAGGTTGACGGCGGCTTCGGCGACCAGTTGGCGGCGGGTCGCGCCGCCCCGGGCTGCGCTGAGGCAAGCCCACGTGACCTGCTGCGCCACGGCCACGCCGAGAGCGAGCCATACGCCGCCGCCCGAGTCCAGCCCCAGGAGCGGGCTGACCGCCACGGTCGCAGCAGGCAGGGCGGCGGCCTCGACGATCGACCACTCGTGCCCGGCAACCAGACGGATCTCGCGTCTGCTCCACGGCTGGCCGACCAGCCGTTCGCCCGCAATGTGCGCGTAGACGTGCGCGGCCCAGAACACCAGGCCCGTAACGATCAGCAACATCACGAGCTGCAATCGCGAGTAGTGCCCCACGGCCCCGGCAGTGGCCAGTACGGACGCGGCAAGCAAGGAACCGTAGACGGCGCCCGCGCAGTCAGTCTTGGACACGCCACCGCGTGGGGTGGTGCGAAGCCTCACCCTCACCCTCCCACCGTAGAGGCGGGGCACCGGCCCTGCATGCCGACTTCTCTGTGACCCTGGCGGCCGTCACGGGCCGCTGCGCAGCCGACTGATCATCTACAGCAACTCCGGCCACCCACCGCCGGCACTACTCCATCCACCGGCCTTCGCTCCGGGGCACCGGCGCCCCGGAGCCGCCGGGTCTGACCAACCGGGAGCTGCTACCGGCCATCCGCCGGATCTGCCACGAGACACCCGTGGTAGGCGTCGAGGTCGTCGCGGATCTGGATCCCGGGTACATCACCACGGCGCCGAAAGACAGGCGGGTGTGAGGAGTTGAGGTCTTTCGAATGCCTGGCAGGAGGGAACCTGCCGGACTCTGTCTCCGCGGACTTCCAGCTTCGAGCGGGCCCGGCCGGTGCCTGGGCGCCGACGTTAGGAGGTTCGGACGGGAGCTGAGCGGTGGCCCGGTTCCTTCCCCCGAAGACGGGGCCGTGCCGTAGCGGGCAGGGACCGCCCCCAGCCAGGATGCCCGCTATGACTACCGCGCAGAACCTTGTCCCCTCACGTTCGACACGCTCGGCACCTCTGGTGTTCGGTGCGGGAGCGGCGATCGGTGTGCTCGGCGGGATGATCGGTCTGGGGGGCGCGGAGTTTCGGCTGCCGTTGCTGATCGGCCTGTTCGGGTTCGCCGCGCTCTCCGCGGTCATTCTGAACAAGGCGATGAGCCTGGTGGTGGTCCTGGTCGCGCTGACCGCGCGGCTGGTGGCGGTGTCCGTCTCCGAGGTGGGCGCGCAATGGCACGTCGCGGTCAATCTGCTGGCCGGGAGTCTGCTGGGCGCCTGGGTTGGCGCGACGTGGGCGGTGCGGATGCGCAGCGCCACCCTGTACAAGGTGTTGGCGGCGTTGATGGTGCTGATGGCCGTGGCCCTGATGGTCACGCACAGTGCCTCGCTGGGGACGCTCGTGCTGCCGGTGTGGGCGCAGGTGCCCTGCGGGGTGGTGGCCGGCTTCGGCATCGGGGTGGTCGCCGCGATCATGGGCGTGGCCGGGGGCGAGCTGCTGATCCCGACGATCGTGCTGCTGTTCGCGGTGGACATCAAGACAGCGGGAAGCCTGTCTCTGCTGGTGTCGTTGCCGACCATGCTGGTGGCCTTCGCCCGCTACAGCCGGGACGGCAGCTTCGCGGTGCTCGGCGCCAATCTCCGCTTCACGCTGGTCATGATCGCGGGTTCGATCGCCGGGGCGGTGCTGGGCGGACTGCTGCTCGGAGTGTTCTCCGATCTGGTACTCATCCCCGTGCTGGCCGCGATACTGCTGGTCTCCGCGGTCAAGCTTGCTCGTCACGACTGAACCCGTCAGAAGGGAGAGGCCGTGGCCGCGGGCTGCGACGATGACCTGACCGTCTGCGCGACCAGCCTGGCCTGTCCCTGCCGTTCGCCGAACGCCGGGGAGGAACGCCACGATGGATCCTGCTGCTGACCCGCACCACACCATGCGTGCGCCCCAAGCCCCGGGTGCTCTGCCCGGTCTGGCCTGTGTGGTCTGCTGTCTGTTGCCCGCGCTGATCGCGGCCGGGGTGGTGGCAGTGGCGCTGCCGAGGTGGCCCGTTGGCTGCCCGGCCTCGCCCCTGTCCTGGCCGGGGCGTGCTGGCGGGCCGACGCCGCGCTCGCGTCGGCTGTTGTCGCTCCGGCCCGGTCGCAGGTCTCGTGTGCGGATACGGCGGCAAGCCTGTACTGGCTCCGGGCTGACGCCGGTGACCTGCGTAGAGTCCCGGCCATGACTGTTGCACGTTCCGTTGCCCTGTTCGTCGTCGCCGCCCTGTTCGAGATCGGCGGAGCGTGGCTGGTGTGGCAGGGCGTGCGGGAGAACAAAGGATGGATCTGGGCCGGGGCTGGTGTCATCGCGCTCGGGCTGTACGGATTCGTCGCCACCTTGCAGCACGACGAGAACTTCGGGCGCGTCCTGGCCGCCTACGGCGGCATCTTCGTCGCCGGTTCCATCGCCTGGGGCATGATCGCCGACGGCTACCGCCCCGACCGCTACGACATCATCGGGGCCCTCATCTGCCTCGCCGGGATGGCGGTGCTGATGTACGCGCCCCGCGGCAACTGACCTGCGGGCGCGGTCAGGCCGCGGCCGACACGATGGTCAGGGAGCTTGCCCATCGCCCGCGCAGTGGATCCGTGATCCGACGCGGTTCCTTGCCGGAGATCGGCCATGGCGCTCGTCCTTGCCGAGATGGCCGGTGGCCGCTCAGCTCGGCGTTCCGGACTCAGCTCCTGTACGCGCTGTAGGAGAAAGTGATGGCGCTGGCCAGTTAGCCGGGGGCTTCTGCTGAGCCATCTCACGGCAGTCGGCGATCTCCGTACAGAACTCCCGTTTGCAGGCGGCCTTGCCGTTCAGCCAGGTCGCCTGTACCCCGCGAGTACCTCAGGCGATCTATTCGAGTGTCAGTGGTGCTCCTTATGGTATTGAGATGGCAAATGGGGTGTGGCACACCGGATATGGCATAGAGATCAACCTGTCCCTGCCCGACCTCGGTCACCCGGACCGCCCTGATCTGCTCCTGGAGATCACTGCGAGCACCGCCGACCGCGACCCGCAGCTGCTCGAATGCCTCGCGCACCATGACGGGCGCGAGTGCCTGTCGGAATCCGGCGGTAAGTCTCCGTGGATGTTCATCCGCCGAGGCCGCGTCGGGGGTCGTCGGCCACTCGTGGCGTCACACCTGCCGATCACGCACAAGGCGACCCCGGCGGAGAGCGCACAGCACAAAGCCACGAAGGAACGGATCGTCGAGACGGCCTCATGCGGTGGTCTGGATGCAGAAGCCGAAGTTCCCACGGCGAATCGGCGGACCATCTCCGATGCCCTCATATCCGGCCCCGGCGGTATCCGCATCGGCTGGGAGATCCAGTACCACCACATCAGTTCCAGCAGCGTTCACCGCCGGTCCGTCAACGCCGTACAACACGAGATCACGCCCCTGTGGGTGGCGAAGGACCGTACAGCCTCGCTGATCGACCGAGCGCCGTGGGCCAGGGTGGACAACATGCCGTGGAAGGACATCTCCGACGGCAAGGAGATGGTGATCCGTGGTGGGTACCGCTTCCTCCAAGTCTGGAAGTGCGTGCCCAGCAGCGATCGCCACTGCCCTCTGTCCGAGGGAGCCGGTCATTGCGACGGGATTCACGCCGAGTGGTTCCTCCCCGCCCTGTGTCTGCCGGAGAAGAAGCCCGTCCATATCGAGGATCTCGTGCTCTCCAGCGCGACAGGGGAGAGCGTCCCCGTCTACGTGCCCAATCGGGGTAGTGGCCGAGTCGGCCGGCACATGTGGGTGCCGGCGGATGACTGCGAATTATGGCGGGAGCTGGTCAGGGAGAAGACGCCGCTTCCCGTCGCGCCGGCGCAGGAGGAGGACGACCAGATCACCTTCGCCGAGCAGGAGATCGACCGGATATGCCGTGCCGGAGAAGAGGGATGGTTCGTCAGCGACGCCCGGCCTATCCGTGATCTAGGACAGCCCACTGGCGGCTACACCCTGCCGCGGATGCCGCTGCAACGGTCCGTGAAACCGTCGCTGATCACGTCCGTCGAGCGGGCTGCCGCCTCGGCCGCGCTGGGGTGCCCGCCCTGGGAGCTGGGACTGTGTGCAGGCTGCGGCCAGCTGATGCGCCGACACGGACGCAACGCGGCCATGTACTGCGCTGCGTGCCGCACCGAACTCAACGGCCGATAGCCAGGAACCTTTGGGCCGTCTCGACAGCAGTCGATTTGGCTGATTCCTGATGGCGCCCAGTAGCAGCGGAGTTTTTTCACGAGCGAAAGCGCCAGGCCAGGTCGCATGACTGTGCCTTTCCGACGGGTGGTCGGGAAAGGCGCAACTAGGTGAGGGCTACCATGAATTGACAGCCTATCGCTTGTCGGGAGTTGATCGCTGTGAAGACGTACCTGGTGGGTTCGCGCGCCAGCAATCTGGCCAAGGTGCAGGTGCGGGAGTACCTTGCCCCCCTTCGTGAGCGATTCCAGGGCATTGCGTTCACGCACCGAGTGATTCTCGAAGGTGGCGACAAGGACAGAAAGTCCCGGCTCTCCGATGTCTCGGCGATCAGCGGTGGCAGCGCCTTCAGCTCTGCGCAGGAGGCGGCACTGAGCAGGGGAGACGTGGACGTAGTCATCCACTCCCTGAAGGATCTGCCGACTGCGAGCCCGCCCGGGCTCACTCTTCTGCCGCCCCCTGGTCGTGAAGACGTACGGGACGCGTTGTGTGGCTCCACGCTGGCTAACCTGCGTAAGGGCGCTCGGGTAGGAACCGGTGCCCCGCGGCGAATTGCTCAGCTTCTGGCTCTCCGCCCAGACCTTGAAGTGGTACCAATCCGTGGGAATGTGCCGCCTCGCCTGAAGAAGATTGAGACCATGGGCCTCGATGCAGTGGTTTTGGCGGCGGCAGGACTTCGTCGCTTGGGCCTCGACGACGCAATTGGCGAGCTGCTACCCCTGGACCAATTTCCGCCCTCGCCCGGACAAGGAGCTCTTGGAATTCAGGTCCGAGAAGGCAGCCGTGAACTCCAGGAGATCCTCTCCAGCGTGGGAGATACGGCCGTCGACGCTCATGTACGGGCGGAGAGGGCCCTGCTCGCCGAACTGCACGGCGGGTGCAGCGTGCCCGTGGGCGCGTACGCGCAGACAGGGCCGGACGGCTCCTTGTCGCTCTTCGCTCAGGTCACGTCGCTGGATGGTGCCCGGCGGGTTGAGGGCACCCTCTCCGGCCCGATGGGGGAGCCGGAGAAGCTCGGTGCGGCCCTGGCCGCAGAGCTGATCGACCAGGGCGCGCGGTCCATCCTGGACGCGATTCGGGGTGAGTCCGCGGTCAGTCGTTGAGATGGCGGGCGATGTCCAGCGCGGCGTAGGTGATGCTGGCCTCCGCCCCGGCCCGCTTGAGCATGGTGAAGAGTTCCTCGAGCCGGCGCACGTCCCGCTTTCCGGTCGCGGTGTCCACATGCGAGAGGGTGCTGAACTCGCCCGAGACCGAGAACGGGAAGAGAGGCGCCAGCGTGCGCTTCTTCAGTTCGGTGAGAACATCGGCGCTGAACATCGCGGGTTCGAGCAGGAGCATGTCCGCACCATCGCCGACCAGTTGTAGAGCGGTGTCGATGAACTGCTCGGGCTTGCCGGGATTGATCTGGAACTCGCGGTCGGAGCCCGCCTGCGGGGTGGCGCCCATGGTGAGCCGGAAGCCGTCGTAGAGGCTGCTCCAGAAGATGACGTGCGGCATGATCGACACGCTCTCGTGCCCTGCCGCATTCAGTGCCTCGCGGGCGCCCTTGGCCGTCCCGACGACCATGGAGGCCGGGCCCACGATGTCAGCTCCCGCCGCCGCATGCGCGACAGCCTGCCGGGCGGTCACGTCGGTGGTGGCGGCGATGTCCGGGCGCCCGTGCCGATCGCTGACGTAGCAAAAGCCGGTGTCGGTGTACGAGCACAGGCAGGTCTCCGTCATGACGGCGATCTCGGGTTCCGTGTCCTTCGCCGCCCGAACCGCGCGAGCCATCAGGGCATCCGGTACGACCGAGAACTTCCCGGCGGCGTCGCGCTGGGTGGACTCGGCGAAGATCTTGACGGACCGGATGCCGAGCTGCTGGACCTCGCGCATCGCGGCGGGAATCTTGCCGACCGTGAGGGTTGGCATGGGGCGGTCCGACTCCTTCTCGGTGACCAGTAACACCATGGACAGGTCGGCCGGGGTCAGAGCGGGGCCTTCCAGGAAGCGGCGAACGGCCGGTCGGCTGCGGAGCGGGCTTGTGGCTCCGTGGGTCCGGGCGGGTGGCGCGGTGACGCTCATCTGTCCTCGCTTTCGGCGGGTGGCGCGATGGGCCCGCCGGCAGGCACGGGGAGAAATGCGGATTGGTGCCTGCCGTCGGGAGTCTGTGTGTCGGGGAGAGGCGCTCTGCCTTACGCCTGTTCTCGGCGCTTGAAGTCCGCGAGCTTGGCTGCGGCGTCGCCCGCAAGGTCTGTGCCGACCTGGCGAGTGGCTACGGGGAGCCCAGCGTCCTTGGCGACGCCGTTTCCGACGCCTACTGCGCCGATGAGGTCGAACAACTCGTCGTCGCTTGGTTCCTGCTCCTGGGCTGCCAAGATGCCTCTCATCTCGTGGTTGGTGGTGGCCCCATCCCTGCCGCGACCTGTCCTTCTGAGGTCAGGGGGAACCTCCAGTTCGAGCGGCAGGGACGGGGGGGCTCAAGGCCCGCCCAGGGCACGGCTGTCTTCCTACGCGACATGAGCGGGCGGTCTGACGAGTGGCGCGCTGGTCGGCCACTGGCTTGAGGGGTGAGGCTGTGTGGGCGTGGGCCTGGGAGTCGTGCTCTGCTGGCGAGCGACCCGTTCGCGCATCGTGTAGTGGAGCTGTTCCAGCCTGAAGACGCACCACTGGCAAGCGGCGAGTGGGAAAGCTCTGTCGGCCACCGCGATTTCGCCGATCTCTGCCACCGGGACGCCGGTCTGCTCGCACCTGAAGCAGCTCCCGTCATGCCAGTCGAAACGGCTCCACAGCTCGCGAGGCTTCAGTCCCATTCGCGCTCTTTCTCCGAGAGGTGGGGCAGCGGGCTCCCGCCGATAACGGGCACGAAGAGCACTGGGCGGGCGTGCCAGATGAACTTGTATGGGTCGGCCGAGAGAGGGAACGTGAACTCCTCGCCGTTCTTCAGTGCTTCGGCGGGCTCACGCCATCCGTCGGACAGCCAGTCCCAGAGGTCGCTGGCCAGCGGTGCGTTGATGGCCGAGGCGATGACGCGCATCTGGATGCGGGCCCAACGGATCGCACGGTCCGGAGTGGGCATGGCTGCGAGCGCGAGCTGCTTGCCGTTCTCCGTGCGCCACTCGCACCAGAACCCGGACTTGGGAACCAGTGGTTCCGGTACGGCGATCGTGCACCACGTGGTGGTGCCGTCCTTGCTGGTTCCCCAGTTCTCGGCGAGGGCTTCGACGATCAGCATGCCGCGACCGCTCTCCTCGTCCGTGGTCGGTCTCTTCACCTGCGGGCGGCCCGGAGTTCCGTCGGCCACCTCGATGCGGACCTCGCCTCGCCAGTAGGAGACGGAGAAGGTGACGTCCTCTGTCTCGCCGTACCGGACGGCGTTGGTGACCAACTCGCTGATGAGCAATTTGGCTGTGTCGACGCAGGAGCCGACTCCCCACAGCCGCAGATGATCGGCACTGATTCGGCGCAGCTGCCGCACCTGCTGTGGCGCGCGGTTGCATGAGATGACGAAGCGAGCGGGCTGGTCCATGTCTCTCCTCGGACCGCGTACCTGCGGAACCCTCCCCTGAGGCGGAACAGCCCTGGCTATACCGCCGGAAGTGCTCCGTGATCTCCTGCACGTCGCCTCAGGGGCGGTTGCACTCTGGAAGGCAAGGGCCATCGCTGTCCTCCGCACGTCACGGGAAGGAAGGTTGCTCTCGGCGCCGCGCCACAGCGCGTTCCGCCGGCTTCCCTTGGTTGCTCGGGTTTTGACACGACCGTAGGACGGCGGTCTCTCAACTCCCAAAGAGATTGCGCGAGTTTGCAGGAGATTGATTGACGGCCGCTAATGCCTCGCGCACCATCGTTCTGTCGCGCAAACCGACGCAAGGCAGCGGACGGGAGAGCAGCCGTGAAGCTACGGTTCCTTGGTAAGAACTCCACCCCCGGAGACAGCCCCACCCTGTACGCGAGTGACCAGGACAGCTACGTCATCCAAGGCTGGAAGGTGTTCGGCAACGACTTGCTCATGCAACTTGACGTGCCGGAAGGCCAGACAGTGATCGAGGTGCCGACGGAGCTGTTCGAGCACCTGACGAAGGACGGACTCGACACCGGCGAGATCAAGAGCTTCACCGCCCCGATCATGATCGTCACGGATCAGGGCACATGTGTCCTGCAGGGGCCGGAAATGCACGATCCCGATGCTCTGAGTCAGATGCGGATGCCCGACTATGAGACCTGCATCGAGGTCCCCAAGTCCTCGATCACGGCCCTACTGGAGGAGAACAGTGGACCTGATCACCTCGGCCCAGCGTGACGAGCTGTTCAGCAGCTTCGAACGCGACGCCTTCCACCTGGAGCTGAGGGACGACTACGGCTCTCCCATCGAGGACACGCCCTACGCGCGGTGGCAGCGGGGCGAGCCCGACGACTACGCGTGGCTCGACCCCTGGATGGGGCTCATGAAGCGGGTCACGGGCGAAGGCAGGAACGTCAGGCGCGTCCGTGTCATCACGGAGCCCCACTCCCAGTACGTCGGCTGGGAGCACTCGTTGACCCACCTCAACCTGGAGGCCGGCGAGGACATCCGATGGCTCCCGCGGCACCAGCTGCCGGAGGGCATCTCGTTCCCGGTCGACGGCAACGACTGGTGGCTGTACGACGATCGTCTTCTCGCCGTCGGCCACTTCGACCCGGAGGGCCGGGTGCTGGGGTCGGAAATCGTCGAGGACCCGGACACCGTGGCCGAGTGCATCCGGGTACGTGACCTGCTCTGGGACGCCGCCACCCCACACGCCGAGTACAAGCCCTGACCCATCAGTGAATAGCCAAGCTCAAGAAGCACGAGAGGCACTGGGTGCCCGGCTGCGCGGATTCCGGAAGGATGCGGGGTTCGCGAGCGGCCGGGCATTCGCCGTGGCCACGGGGTGGGCCGAGTCCAAGGTCTCTCGGCTGGAGAACGGGAAGCAGAACCCCAGCGAAGACGACATCCGTGTCTGGTGCGTCACGACCAACAGACAAGACCACGCCGATGACTTGATAGCCACGGTTCGGCACATCGACGAGCTGTGGCTTGAGTGGCGCCGACAGCTCCAGACCGGGGCGGAACGACGGCAACGCAAGGCCCTGCCGGTCTACGCCAAGACCAAGGTCTTCCGCATCTGGCACCCCACGCTCGTGTGGGGAACGCTCCAGACCGCGGAATACGCGGCCGAGACGTTCAGGCACGTAGTCGACTACTACGAGATCCCCGACGACGCGGAAGCCGCCACCGCCAAACGACTCGAACGGCAGCAATACCTGTACCAGGGCAACCGGATCTTCAACGTGGTGCTCGGAGAACAGTCGCTCTACACGAACTTCGGGGGCCCGGAGGTAATGAAGGGACAGCTCGACCGCCTGCTGGCGGTCATGCGGCTGCCCCGCCTGAGCCTGGGCATCATCCCCCGATCCGCACCCCTCGGCATCTGGCCCGGCAACTCCTTCTCGATGTTCGACGACAAGCTCGTCCTCGTCGAGACCTACTCGGCGGAGTTCTCCGTTACCCAGCCCCGCGAAATCGAGCTGTACACCAAGGCGTTCGCCCTCTTGAAGCAGTCGGCGGTCTACGGGACCGCAGTCCGAGACCTCATCCTCACAGCGATCCACCACTTCGACCAGATGCCGAGCGACTAGGAGAGCACACCATGCAGACCGAGGCCCCGAACTGGCGTACCAGCACCTACACAGGAACCGAGAACTGCGTTGAAGTAGCCGACAAGGACCTGAAGCACGTGCTGGTTCGGGACACGAAAGAGCGCGGCCGGGGTCTCCTGGCTGTCCAGCGAAGCAGCTGGGCGGCATTCGTCGAGCACGTCAAGGGAGCGTAGCGCCCGTTCACTTTGGTCCAGGCATTGAACGGGCCGACCGTCCAACCGTTGGACGCACGCTCTATTCAACTGTTGGACGAGCTTGACTGTGATCATTTCTGCGTACCCTTGGCGATCACCAGATGCCGGGGCAGCAACCTGGATCAGGTGGCGTCCCGTTCTCAGGACGGAGCCCGTCCAACTTCGCTGAATTGCCTGTTCCGTTTCGGAACGGCCTTGCTGTTCCGAAGCGGAACAGCGTTGGTGTTCCGAAACGGAACGGGCTCCTCTACGGGAGTGGAGGGTCTCACCCCTGGTGTCGGAGACCGCCCTCGTGACCTGCAGTTTCTTCCGCAGCCTCATGGCGTGTTGGACAGCGGAGTCTCAGCTTGTGTCATTTCCTCTGCGGTCTGTCTTGATCAGAGTGTGGGGGCTGGCGGCACGGGTGTGGTTCCTCCCGTGCCGCGTGGCGCCCTAGTGATGTCAGGCGGCGCCCTTCACGTGGCGGACCAGCCACATCAGCAGGGCGTCCAGGTCGGCGGCGGCTGAGAGGACCCGGTCGACCGCCTCGGGGGTGTGCAGCCACTGCTCGCAGCCGAGGGGACGGGCGGCGATCAGTGAACGGTGGCGCAGCAGGTTCGTACGGGAGTGGTCCGTCGGATAGCCACGCGGGGGGCGTTTCATCACGTCCCCGGAGATGTCGTAGCCCTTCTTCCGCACGTCCTCGACGATGGCGGACAGTTCGCGGCCGCTCCCCTCGGAGGCCACGGCTTTGCGGAACATGTCCACCTGGCCGGGATCGGGGTACCACCAGGCGCCCTGGATCCGCAGGCCGTCCAGGGAGAACCGGAGACCGATCTCGATCTTGCGGCCGAGCCGGATCACCGCGCCCTGGTGCTGCCACCACCAGGAGTCGGTGCGATAGTGCCAGACGGAGAAGTCCTCGTACCGGGGGTCGGCGTCCGCGACCTCGTTGAGCAGGGCGATCATCGGCTGCCGGACCAGGCGTTCGCGGTCCGCGCGGTAGCGCTCGCGGGTCGCGTGGGTCGGTTCGCCCTGGAGCTGCCACAACACGTCCATGGCCTGCTCCGGCCAGCCGGTGAACTGTCCGCGCATGCGCGCAGGTTAGCTCACCCGTGATCCGCGCGCGCCGAGAGTGACACGGGCAGGGAGGCGTAACCCCAGACAAGGTGGGAGGTGCTGCGGCGGGGCTCTCCGGCCAGTTCGATGTGCCGTGCGCGGTGGGCGAGTTCGCCGTGAAGCACGGAGAGTGCAGCCGATATGAAGCGGGCGGTGACATTGTGCAGCCGAACTTGAGATCCCACAGGATGGCGACCGACAAGTTCGCCGGGGGCAGACAGGAAAGATCCCGCAAGTACTGGTGCGCTGGGGGCAGAGCATGTCAACGTACAACACCCTGCTGGACCCCTTGTCCCCGAGCCCACGGAGGCGCCCCTGCACCCGCACCACCCCAGCGACCCCCTCCGCCCCGACTCGCCAGACCCGATGTACTGGGTCACCCCGCGACACCTGGCCGGTGACGATGGCGTACTCGCCGAGCGGATCGGCGACAGCCTGGCCGGCCTCGGCTGGCGCATGTGGCCCACCGCCCGAAACACCCTGCTCCATGTGAGCCCGGACGGACTGCGCGGCGCCGAATGGATCCTCGCCAGCTACCCGTTCGAGCTGGGGGGCCTGCCCGTCGCCTGGCAGCTGAGCGCGCGCCCGCATCCAACCTCCGCGATGGCGGAGTGGAACGCGTACTTCACCGCCGGCGTTCCGCACGAGGCGCTCTCCGACCTCCTGATCGCGCTCGATGCCCGCGAGGCGCCGGACACGGGCTTTGAACCACCCGAGACGGTCCTCGACGCGCCCCTTGCCCGGGGCTGGATCCGTGACGTGGACAGCCCCCACACCGCCGCCATGGACCCCGGGCTCTCTGCCTGCATCTCTCTGGGGATGCTGCCGCCGCTCATCGAGGACGCCGACCCGCGCCCTGACCTGATGGGCTGGCAGGCGTGGGCTGAACCCGTTTTCGGCGCCCCGTATCTGTGGTGTGCGAGCTTCAGCGCCAGCGTCCCGCATGAACTGGTCGCCGCTTTCGCCGCCTCACTCGCCTCACCGGTCCCGGTGCCCCGGCGCACCTTGCCCGAGAGCGCGCAGGGCCGACTCACCGTGGTCCGGCGGGGCTGAGCATCTCGCGGTCCGAAGGGGCCCGTGGCAGTGCTCGCCGCCGATTTCCCTGAGTTGCATGTCACCGGTGTGAGGCAGGTCCCGTGCCTGCTGTACGACAGAGAGGAAGAGTCCTTGTTCTTTCGACGCGCTCGCGCGGACCGCGCGTTCCGTGAAGCCCAGCGCGCGGGCTACGAGCTGCTGCAGATGCATGCCGAGTGGCCCCTGCCGGATCCCGCCTTCGGCGCGGAGACACCGACAGCGCCACAGACACCGACGTCCGACTTCCTGCCGCCGGACCTACGGGTGCCCTCGCGTCAGGACGTGGCCGGGCTGATGATGCGCTGGCTGCAGCCGCTCGTCGTCGACGGACAGGTCCAGACCTGCCCCGAGTGTGGCGCGTACCGGGACTGGATCGTCTTGTGCCTGCGAGATGACTCGGTGTGGTTGCGCTGCCGGGCCGGCCACACGAGACGAAGGAGCCCGGCCTGGACGCGGCCTGGTACAACCGCCACTCCGGTCCGCCCGACCGGTTCCACCCCACCCTCGAAGAGGGCCTGCGCCACCTCGGCCACTGAACTCCCCGAACCCCCTACCGCCTCATCTCCTGCCGGTACCCGGAGGACCGGCCTGGCCAACCCGTCCATTTCGCACGCCAATCAGGGGTTCACCTGCGCCTTCACGCCACGACCGTCCTCAGCCTGAGCGCCCTCGCCGTCCTGGCTCGGGCGGGCTGCTCGACCGGCAGGACCTCCTCCTCCATCCTGGCGCCCTCCGCGACCGCGCCGTCCGAGAACGCCTCGGCGCCGGCGCCGTTGTCCTCGGTCGCACTGGCCAAGCTGCTCTTGGACGAGAGCGACCTGGACGGGGGCTACACCCGCCTGCCGCGGCGACCGGCAACGCACGACGATGTGACCGTGGTCGGCTGCCCGGCGCTGGAGAAGCTTGGCGCCGAGGCGGCGACTGGCTCCGGCCTTGGTTTCTCCCGCAAGGCGAAGGTGTCCTTCACCTACGCCGGAGGCGGCGGCTCCGAGGTGTCCGAGGAGTTGTACAGCGACAGCGCGGCGAAGCTGTCCAAGGTCATCGGGGAGATCTTCGATGCGATGGTCTCTTGCCCCGTGTACCAGGTCGTCGGGCAGAACGGTCATCGACATGGGCACTCTCGAGGGGACGGCTCCTGATCTGGGGGACGAGCAGTCGAGTCAGCTGCTCACCTCCTCGGTTGGCGGGCAGCGCAGCATCGTCAAGCAGACGGCGGTTCGCGCCGACAGCGTCGTGGTGGTCGTCTCCGGTTCGCCGGGTCTCGTGGATGCAAGTCTGAAGAAGGCGCTGGCCAAGGTCCAGGTCGCCGACTGACCACCCTCTACTACCGCGGTGCCCCTCTGCCTTGGGCCTGGCAGAGGGGCACCGTCGTATGTGCTGATTCACCGTGACTTGCGGGGTCGGTCGTCTCGGTTGGGCGAGGGCTGGGCGGCACTGCCGCTGCCCCTGGCGGTGGTTGTGGTGGGTTCGGGCATCGCGGTCGCGTCGGCGGGCAGGTCGGCCATGCGGCGCAGCCGCCACACCAGCACGTCGCTGACCGAGTCCGCGGTCTGCAGCTCCCGCCGCCCAGCTGCCTCTGCCAGGAGGGCGGTCGGGTTGTGTCCGGCGGCCTCGGCTTCGGCGAGCGTGGCGGCCAAGGCAAACCAGCCCGGCTCGGCCAGGACCTGTTCTGCAAGTTCCGGCACCGCCTGACGCAGATGGACGGCCTGCTTCTGGCGCAGGGGCTGGGGCAGGTGCCGGCCCCGCTGGTACAGCATGGTCAGCGGGACGTCGGCGGCGGCCTGGTAGGCGGCACGCAGGTGGCCGGCGGCCTGGCGGGCTGCGGCTGCCTGCTGGGCGTGGTTCTTCTTGGCGTGCCAGTGGGCGGAGGCGGTGACGAGGAAGAACAGCATGTCGATCACCATCGCGGTCGTCGCGCCGTCCTCTCCGCGGCCTAGCGAGGGTCCGCTGTAGACGAGTTCACGGGCGGCCTGGCGCAGGGCACGGTCGTGCCCGCGTACGGCCTTGATGTGGGAGCGGGTGGCCCGCTCGAACACGAAGGCCGCCTCGCGCAGTTGGGCACGAGTGTGGGCGGCGGAGGTCTTGGCGAGCGCGTCCAGGACCTCTCCGGCGGCGGCGATGTGCGCAGCCACCTGAGCGTCCTCGCCGTGGTCAATGACCAGCAGGGCCTGCCATACGACTCCGGCCGCCCGCCGCCGTGCTGTTGCCGGACCGCTCGACACCGGACTCGCTGCTTCGGCGGAGACGGTGTCAGTGTCGTCGGCCCAGCGTTTACGGATGCGGGGCAGAGACAGGTCGGGGGAGAGGGTGGAGCCCGCGTAGAAGACCGGCTCCTTTTTCCCGTTGCGGTTGTCCGAGAGGGCGACCTTGTAGCCGAGCAGGTCGCCGGAGGGCGCGACGCGTTTGCGGATCAGTAGACCGGCGGAGGCCAGCCGGTCGAAGAACTCCTCCTCGCTCGTGGCCCCGGCGACCGCGCGGCGCACGGTCTCCCGCAGCTCCTCGCGTGCCGGTCGCTCCCTGCTTTCGCGTTCGGCCTTGTGGCGTTCGGCGCTTGTGAGTGGCTTGGCGGCGGTGTCGTCCCCGGACGCGACGCGGCGCAGCCCATAGTCGGCCTCGATACGACGGCACTCGGCCTGGGCGCGACGGGCCTCGTTGTGCAGGCGCGGCCGGCGTCCGTCGTCCCGGACCAGGGTGGCGATGATGTGGATGTGGTCGTCGGCATGGCGGACGGCGGCCCACCGGCAGGCGGCATCGTCGCCGTCGGGGGCGATGCCGGTGATGGCGACCATGCGGCGGGCGATGGCCGCCCAGTCCTCGTCTGACAGGGGCGGATCCTCCGGGGCGGCCCGCACGGACAGGTGCCACACGTGCTCCTCGGGGCGCTTGCTGGTGGGCAGAGCATTGACGGGTTGGTCGAGCAGGCGTTGCAGCTGTTCGTACGTGGCCTTCGGGTTGCGGCCGGGGTCGGGGGTGAGCGGGTCGAAGGCGGCCACCAGGTGCGGGTCGATGTGTTCCTCTTCGGTGCCGGGGCCGTAGAGGTAGCGGATCAGCCCGATCGTCTTGCTGCCGCGTTTGTGGATGCTGGGGATCACTCCGGGGCGCCGCCGTCGCGGTGGGCGAGTAGGGCATCGGCGGCATCCTCCATGCGGCTGGCCGCGCGGCGTACGGTTTCGGCCGCAGCGCCGAGCTGGGGTACGTCGGCGCCGGAGTTGAGGGCCTTGGCGACCTGGTTGAACAGGCCGTGGATGCGGCCCAGGTGACGGCGTGCGGCGAACAGCTCGTCGATGACCTCCCGTTCGGTGGCGATCTCGGCGGCCGTACGGGTCAAGTCGCGGGCTGCCTTGTCGACGGAGTAGGCGAGGAACGCGGCGTTGGACATGTCGCAGTAGGTGGCGGCATCAGTGAGTCGCTTGAATTCTGCGTCGTTCATACGGCAGCTGGGCTGCTTCAGGCGCTTGCGCTCTCGCGGCAGACGCGCGCGCTGACGTCTCTTCGAGAGGGACTCGGCCTGCCGGTTCCCTCCCGGCTGCGGTCCGCCCTCGGTCGCAGCCTTACGGCCCGGTGCCCCCTGGCACCGGGCCGGTCCCGCCACCCCTGGGGCGGGACCGTCGGGAGCATCGCTCCCGGTACAACTTGCTGGCGCTGAGGTGGGGGTGTTGATCTCCTTTTGGGCGTCGTGGAGTTCGTGGTGCGAGTCGTGCATCGAGGTGTCTTTCTTGGGGCTTGGGTGCAGGGGCGGTCTCATTGCGGGTGGCCGACGGGCCCGGTGCGCAGGTCGGCCTTGACGCTGCGGACGACTTCTCCGGCGGTGTCGCTGGCGACGCTGTAGCCGTCCTCGCGCACGGCGCTCTCCAGCACGTCACGGGAGAGACGTCCGGTGTCGCGGTGGAGGCGATGGGCGTACTTGGTGAGGAGGTCCCGTGTTGCTCGCGGCTTTTGACCCAGGCGATTCGACTTCGCCCGCGTGGCCTTGCCCGGATCGATGTCCGGCGGTTCTTCGCCCGGTTTCGGTTCCGGGCTGGTGGCGGTGCGGGCGGGCTGGTGCGGGCGGTTTTCGGGCTGAGGGCGGGCTGCCCGGTGGGCGGCGTCATCGCCCGCGACCTTTGAAGGCGGGCGGCCAGGAATCTCTGCCCGGTTTGCCATGTTGGCCCGCAGTCCGGCGATCGTGGATCCGCCTGTGGACCCCGGGGCGGGGTGGGGCCAGCGGGCGGGCAGCGGGACGGTGGCCAGGGCGAGGGCCTGTTGGCGGGTGGCGAGCTTGCGCAGCAGCAGCTCGTCCTGCTGCGCGTCGCGGTCGACATCGGCCTGCTCCAGAGCCTGGTGCAGGCGGCGGGTGAGGCGCCGGCCGCGCCACTTGGTGCGCTTCTCCGGCTTCATGGCCTCTGCCCGCAGGATCAGGGTGACGGCCCGGTCGAGGGCGCGCTCGCGGATGATGCGTGCGGCGTCCGCGTCCCGGTCGGCGATCCCCAGACGGGCTAGCAGCCGTTCGCGTGCCTGTCGGGCGAGGACGGCGGTCAGGCTGCGGGAGCCGGAGTGCGGGCTGCGGTTGCGTAGTTCGATGCCCATGGCCAGGTGCCACAGCAGCGCCGCCAGGACTGGGCCGACGAAGGCCCGTACGGTTCCGCCGACCAGCCCGGACTCGGCGTAGGCGGGCACGATCTGGACGCCGGTGATCACCCAGGTGAGGGTGCCGGGCAGGCCGGGCGCTTGCTTCGGGCCGTTGAGGTTGGCCCGGGCCATCAGCGCGGTGGAGAACAGGGCGAGCTCGGCGATGGCGAACATCGCGGCGCGCTCGATGGTGCCGCCCATGTCGAGGTAGTCGGCGGCGAAGCGCCAGCTGGTGTCTGCGCTGTAGGCGGTGCAGCCGATCGCGGCGATGGCGGCAACCGGGATCGCAGCGGTGTCACGTCGCTGTCCGTTGCCGGGCTTGCGGGCGCGCTGCCACCGCCATCCAGCGGTCAGGGCGAGGACGAGGAGCAGCAGTACGGCTGCGGTGGGCGAGGTGATCCAGTGCGCCAGGGATGCTGCCGGAGTCTCTGCGGCGCTTGTGGGCACGGTGTTGCCGGGTGTCATGCAGGGGCTCTCCAAGGGCTCGCGCATGTGAGGGCATGCCTGTGCGCGGGCGGGGTGAGGTGAGGGTGGGAAAGGGAGGCGCGGCTGTCGTCAGACGGCGGGCGCGGTACGGCGTCGGTCCGGGCCGGTGAGGATGACGCGTTCGGTCATCTCGGCGAGGCGGGAGGCGACGCGGTCGCCGAGTGCGGTGCGGAGCTCGGCGGTGGGGAGGTTGGTGGTGATGAGGGTGGGGAGCATGTGCTCGTACCGGTGGTTGATGAGCCGGTAGGTGAGCTCCTCGGTCCATTCGCTGGTCTTGGCTGCGCCGAGGTCGTCCAGGAGCAGCAGCGGGCAGCGGGCCAGCGTCTGCAGTTCCCGTTCGCCGTCGTGTCCGGCACGGGGGCGGAGCCGTGCGTGCAGGTCGGCGGAGGTGGTGGCCTCCCAGCGCAGGCGGACGCCCCGGGTGAGGAGGGCGCGGACGGCGCCGTACCCCTGGTGGGTCTTGCCCGTGCCGGTGGGGCCGGCGATCAGCAGCGACGGGCCCTCGGCGATGCCCGGTCCGCCGGGCCCTGGGCGTCCTGCTCCGGCGATGTGTTTGGCCCAGGCGGTGATCTGGGGGTGGTCGGCCAGGGCACGGCGGTAGCGGGCGGGGATCCGGGCGTCCGCGAGTTCCAGTGCCGTGACGGGCTCGGGCGGTGGTTCCTCGGCTGTGACGCGGGGGTCGATACCGCGGGTGGCCAGGATCGTGTTGAGCCGGTTGGCGAGCGGACCGACCTGGCGGGGCTCTCGGGTGAGGGTGGCGGTCAGAGGTCACCTCCGTAGGCGGCGTCGATGTCGCTGGGGTTCGTCCACGGCGTGTGGCCGACCGGCACGGGCGCGGCGTTCATGGCCTCGTGGACGAGACTCGGCAAGGTGCTGGGATGGAGGCCCTTGGCCCGGTGTCGGTCGAGTCCGGCCCGGATGTGGGCGGGGGCGATGCCCTCGTCGAGCATCTTGCGCACTTCCCGGCCGAGATGGTTCAAGACGCCGGCTGGTGGACGGTGGGCGCACGCAGCGACGTACTCGGCGATCAGCTGCTGGGCCGAGACGGTGTCGGGTGCGTGGGCGCTCGCGCCCCCCGAAGGGGTACTTCCTAGGTCCATGATCCTAGGTCCTAGATCCGTACCGTGAGGCATCACCGACGGCTCCGGG
Organism: Streptomyces sp. NPDC057623; assembly: GCF_042800355.1. Taxonomy (NCBI): domain Bacteria; kingdom Bacillati; phylum Actinomycetota; class Actinomycetes; order Kitasatosporales; family Streptomycetaceae; genus Streptomyces; species Streptomyces sp. NPDC057623. The sequence continues at coordinate 66,085 of NZ_JBHVGZ010000032.1, read as the reverse complement.
CGTCCTCCGTGAGCCCGCATGGAGGACGCCGTGAATCCTTCCTGACCTGCGGGTTTGTTATCGGTGCCCGGATTCGGTGCGGGCTCGCGCATCTCGCGTGCGTCTGCACGGAGGGCTCCGTGAGTCGGCAGTGCGGGCTCCGTGAGGCCGACCCCCGTGGGGCTTGGCGTGGCTTCGGCGGCCGGGGTGTCGTGGTGCGGGCAGGCGGGGAGGCGGCTCTTGCTGGGCCGGTTGATCTTCTGGTGCCGGCTCCAGGTGACGATGTGCAGGTACCGCTTGTCGTCGAGCCCCGTGTAGCGGCAGATCAGCCCGGCGTCGGCGAGCTGGGCGAGGTCCGTCTCGACGTCCGAGGGCTCGTGTTCCGGGCGCAGTACCCACAGTTGTCCCGCGATGATCGCGGCGTGGTCGCGGTGGCGGCCCTGGTCGTCGGCCTGGGTGAGCAGGCCGATGAAGGTGCGCTCGGCGGTCAGGGAGACGGCGGCCAGGGACTCGGAGACGAAGGCTTCGGGCTTGATGGTGCGGATTCGGGCCAAGAGGGGCGGTACCTCACTCGGTTGCAGGCGGTCGGGAGCCCACGGCTCACCGTTGTCGGGGCGGTACGTGCATCAGGGGTGGGGGAGTTGACCGGCCGGCGGCGCGTGGCGCACTGGTGGCCGCTCGCGCATTCCGGGGGTGCCGTCAACACATAGCCACACCCGGGCCGCGCAAGTCCAGCCCAATCCCGCGACATCTCTCACGGCAGAAAGGCTGCCGAAAAAGCAGGCGGTAGAAGGCGGTGACAAAACGGTAGGGCACGATCGCCGGTTGACCAAATAGTTGTCCCGGACTTCGAGCCGGAAGCATCACATCGGGAAGCCGTTGACGTGCCGCCGACGGGCAAGCTACAACACAACACCCCATGTCGCGGCAGCCGCAGAGCTCCAACCGACATCACGCTTCCCGGGTCGAGTCAGCGCGAGGAACCGCTCCGCATGCGGACAGCGCGAGGGAACATAGACCACGATCGCCGGTTAACCAAACCGGCGAATGGACGCTACAACTGGAGCCATGTCCGCACGCTCATTGAAAATCGCCTCCGCAGGAATGCGGATGGCCCGCACGATCGAAATCCTCCGCACCGAACGCGGCTTGTGGCAACGCCAACTCGCCCGCTATGTCACCGTACTTGGCCACCCGATGTCCAACACCACGCTCTCCCGCATCGAACGCGCTCAGCGGCGGTGCGACATCGACGACCTCGCGGCTCTCTCCGAGGCCCTGCACGTCTCACCCTCAGTGTTCCTCGGAGACCCCACACTCGTCTGACCTGCATCCGAAGCTGGACTCACGGTCCTGGGGCCGCCGGCGAGCGCTTGGCCTCGGGGCGACAGTTCGTACTCGCTGGGGCCCCTAGGTCGTGTCCGCAAAGTCCCGCCTGCCCCGCGACGCCTGGCACGCACTCTCGCCGCACCGGGCGAAAGCCCACGTACAACCAGTACGAGGGCTCCCGCCCGGCACGCCGAGAGCACGCACCAGACGCCGCGGGGCCCGCCCTCCGGGCGGACGACGGGACTTTGCGGACACGACCTAGCACGAGATCCCCGGTTACCGAAACCGGGGATCCTCCACACCATTGACGGTGTTCGCCGACTGTGCCCGGCAGACAACGCCCCTTCCTAATGCCGCGCCGCATGGCAGATCGCACCGACCCCGCGCCATACCCACGGAGGCCAACTATGCCCGCACGTCCGCCCTCTGCTCCGAATCCGAGCTCCATTCCAGTGCCGGACGCCACCCCTACAACGCGCCAGGCATTCCTGAGCGTGAAGGACGCCGCCGAATACCTCGGCCTGTCCCCGCACACTCTCTACGTGTGGCGGCATCGCCGAAACGGCCCGCCCAGTTTCCGGATGGGGCCGCGTGGGCGCGTCATGTACCGGATAGAGACGCTCGACTCCTGGATCCGAGAACAGGAGCAGGCCGACTCGCGCTCGAACACGGCCCTGAGCCCATTGGACTCGGCATCGCCGAAAGGGTCGTACTACTCCACGAGCGCCTGACCGTCGACTGACTCCTGCCGCACGCAAGCTGCCATCGAGGGAAGTATTTGGCCGGCTACATAGAAGACCGCTGGATCAAGAAGACGAAAGACCCCGTCACCGGCAAGCGGGAACGCACCTCCCGCTACGGCAAGGGTTCGCGGTACCGGGTCGCCGGTATCCCCGGTGTCCGGGACAAGTCGTTCGACACGCTCGAAGACGCCAAAGCGTGGTTCCGCAGGGCCAGCACCGACAGCGAACGCGGGGAGTTCGTCGACCCCCGCGACGGCTCCATCACGCTGGACGAGTACGTGACACGCTTCTGGCAGGCGGGGGTTCGCGGAGCGCCCGGCACGGTCAAGCGCATCGATGAACGCGTTCGTCTCCACATCCGGCCTCAGCTGGGCACCGTCGCCCTGCGGGACATCAGTCCGGCGGTGCTGCGCGGCTACATCGCCGCGCTGGAGAACGAGTGCTCGCCGCGGTACGCCCGGCAGATCCTCACCTCGCTCTCGAACATCTTCGAGACCGCTATCGACGACAAGCGGCTGGCGCGCAACCCGATGCGGGCTAAATCCGTGCGCTGGCCCAAGGTGCCGGAGGACCAGCGGGAAGCCTGGCCACTGGAGACCGCGCAGCGCGTTCGGGACGCGATCAACGCGCGCTACCGCATTGCGGTCGTGGTCGCGTTGGGCTGCGGCCTGCGGCAGGGCGAAGTGTTCGGTCTGTCCCCGGAAGACGTCGACTTCGCTCGCGGAGTTCTGCGCATCCGCCGGCAGGTACAACTCCTCCACGGGCGTCTGTACTTCACCCTGCCGAAGGGCGGCAAGACGCGCGTCGTCGATATGCCTCCGTCGGTCGCAGCGGCGCTTGCCCAGTACTTCATGGAGTGCCCCGCGGTCGAGGTCGAGCTGCCGTGGGGCGGCCCGGAACCCGATCGTGAGACGCAGAAGTTCCCACTCGTCATCACCACGACGTACGGCAACGCCCTTCGCGCGAACATCTTCAACGTCGAGGTGTGGAAGCCCGCACTGGCCGCCGCCGGTGTCATCCCCATGCGGAATAAGGACGAGAGGTGGAAGGCGTCTCGCAAGGACGGCTTCCACGTGCTGCGGCATACGTACGCCTCGGTCATCCTCGAAGCGGGCGAGAGCGTTGTCACCCTGGCCCGCTGGCTCGGCCATTCGAGCCCCACCATCACCCTGGACTACTACGCCCACTTCATGCCCGAGGCCGGCGGGAAGGGACGCGGGGCCATCGACGCCCTGCTCGGCCAACCTGCCGCCGTTGTCACGGCCGCCTAGACCACGACTCACGCAAACCCGCCGAACGGATGGGCACAGCACCTTGCTGTGCCCATCCGTTTTGGCGTTTCAGCCCTGGAAGACCGCTACGCTCCGTGACCGTCGGCGTTTCCGGACGCCATCGCAGTCGGCGAGGTTCTCGCATGCCAACGCCCACGATCGCAGGAGGCCGTCCTGAACGGAGCGCGGCTCATTCTCCCCAGACACTCCCCAGCGGCCTCGAACACGTCATCCGCGCCTGCGACCGGAGCTACACGCACCCAGGACAGCAGCCTTCCGCGATGATTACTCAGAGCCAATCTCGCCGCTTGAAGATGATGTACAAACTGGTACAAACGATCCCCATTAGGGCGACAGCAAAGGGGTAACCGAGTACCCAGTGCAACTCCGGCATGTGTGTGAAGTTCATGCCGTAGATCGTTCCGACCAGCGTCGGGGCGAACAAAATAGCCGCCCAAGAAGAGATCTTCTTGATCTCCTCGTTCTGCTCGAACCCCGCCTCCGCCAACGCCCGCATCTCCGCGTTCTGTTGCTGCGTGACCAGCGTCGCGTTGACCGTGAGGATCTCGGTGAGGGCCTGGCGGAAGCCGTCGACGCGTTCGCTGGTGTGGGTCACGTGGTCGGCCACGTCGCGGAGATAGCGCTGTAGTTCCTCGTCCGTGCCGTACTTGGAGAAGCCGGCCATCAGGCCGTGCAGCATGCCGACCAGGGGGCGGGTGGCGCGCTGGAACTCGACCATTTCGCGGGAGAGTTCGTAGATCCGGCGGGAGACCTCGGGGTCGCCGCGGAAGACCTCGGTCTCGATCTCGTCGATGTCGATCTGGACGCCCGTCACCACGGGCTCGTAACCGTCGACGACCGCGTCCAGTATCGCGTAGAGCACCGCCTCCGGGCCGAGTTTGAGCAGCTCCGGAGTCTCCTCCATGCGTCGGCGCACCGCCGACAGGTCGGGGGCCGCGCCATGGCGCACCGTGATCACGAAGTCGGGGCCGACGAACACGTGCAGTTCGCCGAAGTCGACCTCCTCGGGCGCGTCGAGATAGCGCGCCGCGCGCAGGACCACGAACAGGGTGTCGCCGTAGCGCTCCAGCTTGGGTCGCTGGTGTGCCTCCATCGCGTCCTCGACCGCGAGCGGGTGCAGGTCGAACTCGGCGGCCAGGGACAGGAGCTCGGCCTCGGTCGGGCGGGCCAGGCCGATCCACGCCATGCCGGACGGCTGCTCGCGCAGCTCGCGGAAGGTCTCGGCGAGGGTGGCGGGGGAGGAGACCCGGAGGCCGTCCTGGTACAGCGCCGACTCCACGACGCTCGCCACCTCGGTGGAATCGGCGGCCACGGGCCGCGCCGGGGGTGCCGGGGCCGGTGGCTTCGGTGGCTGCGGCGGAGTGAGCGCTCGGCGCCAGACGGACTTCATGGGGTTCTTCGAGACGGGGCGGGCGCGTCGCTCGGACATCGCGGCTGCCTCCCGGACGAGACGATGAGTGCGTGGGCGTGTGCGTGCCTGGGGGTGTGCGTGTGCGTGATCACGGAGCAGGATATACGGGGCGAATGACATGGGAGGGGGAGCCGATCCTGGATTCCGTGAGAGTTGCGGACCGAAGGTGTCCGCAAGCCTCGCTAGCGTGCGGAGCATGACGAAGACGACGAAGCGGTCCATGGGGACCCCGGGGCCCGCGGGGTCCACGGGGAAGGCCAGGAAAGCGGTGAAGGCGATGACCGGGAGCGACCCCGTCCTCAGCACCCGTGCCCTCAACCGCGCCACCCTCGACCGGCAGTTGCTGCTGCGCCGCTCGCCGCTGTCGGCCATGGCGGCCGTGGAACACCTGGTCGGCCTCCAGGCCCAGGAGGTCAAACCGCCGTACTACGCGCTCGCCGCCCGCCTCGACGGCTTCACGCCCGAGGAGCTGTCCGGGCCGCTGGCCGACCGTGCCGCCGTACGCATCGTCACCCTGCGCTCGACGATCCACCTGCACACCGCCGACGACACCCTCACCCTGCGTCCGCTGGTCCAGCCCGCCCGGGACCGCGAGGTGAACCTCTTCCGCAAGGGCCTCGTCGGCGTCGACCTGGACCACCTCGCCGTCCTCGCCCGTGACCTCGTCGAGGCGGAGCCCCGCACCATGAAGCAGTTGCGCGAGGCCCTGAGCGCCGAGTGGCCGGACGCGGACCCGCAGTCCCTGGCCATCGCCGCCCGCTGCACGCTCCCTCTCGTCCAGGTCACCCCGCGCGGACTGTGGGGCCGCAGTGCGCAGGTCGCCCTCACCACCGTCGAGCACTGGCTGGGCCGCCCCGCCGAGCAGGCCGCCTCCCCGGACGCGGCGGTGCTGCGCTATCTGGCCGCCTTCGGGCCGGCCTCCGTGAAGGACATGCAGACCTGGTCCGGCCTGACCCGGATGCGCGCCGCCTTCGAACGGCTCCGCCCTCAGCTGCTCACCTTCCGGGACGAGAACGGCGTCGAACTCTTCGACCTGCCCGATGCCCCGCGCCCCGACCCTCAGACCCCGGCCCCGCCCCGCTTCCTGCCCGAGTTCGACAATCTGCTCCTCTCCCACGCCGACCGCACCCGAGTGATTCCGCCCGCGAACCGCGGCCGCACCTGGCAGGCGAACACCTTCTACTGCCCACTCCTCGTCGACGGCTTCCTCGCGGGGGTGTGGCGGATCCTCGGCGACGCCCTCGTCATCGAGCCGTTCGCCGAACTCGGCAGGCAGCAGCGTGCGGACGTCCTCGAAGAGGGGGAGCGGGTCCTGCGGGTCCTGCACTCGGCGGACTCCTACGACCTCCGCTTCGGGACCGTCATCCCCTAGCGACCGGTACCCCTGAAGCAGGCACCGGGCACGCTTCGTTGCGGCCCCGTCAGTCAGTCAGCCCGCCCCGTCACCGCGACCGACACCCCGAGCCCGATCATCGTGCACCCGCCGGCTCCGCCTATCAGGGACAGCCGACGGTCGGAGCGGGCGAACCAGTCGCGCGCCGCGGACGCGGTCAGGCCCCACAGGGTGTCCGTGACCAGGCCGATGGTGATCGGGACCAGGCCCAACAGCAGCATCTGCGACGGGACACCGCCCGCCGAGTGGTCCACGAACTGGGGGAGCACGGCGGCGAAGAACACCACGCCCTTCGGGTTGGTGACACCGACCAGGGCGCCGTCGAGGAGGGTTCGCAGATCGCCGCGCGACGGGCCCGTCGGCCGCGTCGCCATCGTCGACGCCTTCAGCTCCTTGCGGTGCCGGAACGCCTGCACGCCGAGGTGGACCAGGTAGGCCGCGCCGGCCAGCTTCACCGTCAGATAGACCGCCACGGACCGCTCCACCAGGGAGCCGATGCCCACCGCGACCGCGACGACCAGCAGGTAGGAGCCGAAGACATTGCCCAGCGCGGTCGCCACGGCGCTGCGGCGGCCGTGGGCCAGGGCGCGGCCGATGACGAACAGCACGCTCGGCCCCGGAATCACGATGACCAGCAACGACATCGCCGCGAAGGCCAGCAGACGGTCCGCGGACACCATGTCCATCACCCCCGACGCCTGTCACTACCCATGCCGTCACTTCCGAACGGCACCCATTCAAACAGGCCCCACTGACAACGGGAACGGGGCGCGGACATGGATAGGGGGCGTTGCGGGCCGCTCGTGGAGGCCCGCAACGCCCCCTGGTCTTTCACCCGAGGTGTGCTCGGGAGACCTTCTGGACGACAGTCCCGGTCAGGACTCGACCTGTTCGGTCACCTCGTCCGAGAACGTGGTCAGCCGGGTGTAGACACCCGGGTAACCGGCCTGGGCGCAGCCCTCGCCCCAGGAAGTGATCCCTGCCAGGACGCCCCCGATGATCAGGGGACCGCCGCTGTCGCCCTGGCAGGTGTCGACGCCGCCGGAGGTGTATCCGGCGCAGACCATGTCGGACGAGAGGAAGTCCGAGCCGTAGGAGCTTGCGCAGCTGGAGTTGGAGACGATCGGCACGGTCGCCGTCCGCAGCTGGTTGGAGGAGCTGCCGCCCGAGGACGTGGTGCCCCAGCCGATGATGCGGGCGGTGGTGCCGGCCGCGTACACGCCGGTGTCCGAGGAGTCGACGTACGAGGCCGTCGTGTACGGCATCGAGGTCGACAGGGTCAGCACGGCCACGTCGTTGCCGTCGGTGGCGTCCGTGTAGTCGGGGTGGACCCAGATGTCGCTGACCCGGCTGACGGTGCCGTTCGTGCCGTTGAGGTAGGTGCGGCCGCCGACGACGCGGACGCTGCTGGTGGTCTCGCCGACCATGCAGTGGGCCGCGGTGACGACCTTGGTGGCCGAGACCAGCGTGCCGCCGCAGAACTGGTTCTGCGAGGCGTCCGTGATCTGCATCATGAACGGGTACGCGGTCGTCGTGGTGGTCGTGCCGCCCACGATGCGCGAGGAGGCGGCCTCAGCGGTGGGGGCGCTGAGCAGGGCTGTCGCGGCCGCGGCAGCGGTGGCCACGACGGCGGCGGTCTTTCTGGCACGGGTGAGCCCGAACATGAGACTCCTCATTGGGGGGTTGCCGGTGGGGGGTCGCGCGGGTGTGGGGGGTGGTGCACGGGGGCCGCGGGACCGACCCCCGTGTGCCCGGCGAGCGGCACGCACTCAAGGTAGGTCCCGGAAGTTCCCCTTCCCAATGAGGGAACCCCCTAAGGGAGTTGGGCAGGGAAAACCCTCGGTCGGGTTCGGCTAAACCTGCACGGACCGGCAAAGACGGGTGAACTCACGCGCCGCGAGGCGACGTACGACGGCCCGAAGGCGCTTCGTGCGGCGCCCTCGACTCACGTCGTGCGCCGTCCCGCCGCCAGTCTGACGATGTCGACCCGCGATCGGATCCCGAGCTTGCGATATACGCGAGTAAGCGTCGCTTCAACCGTTTTGACGCTGATGAAGAGGCGTGCGGCGATCTCCCGGTTCGTCGCGCCCTCCATGACGAGTGCGGCGACCTGACGCTCCATCGAGGCGAGACCGTCCAGGCCCTCAAGACCGTCCGGCGGCGTGGCCGCTGGGGCGGGTGCCGTCTCCACGGAGCGCGCGGCGGCGGCCGCCTCGACCTGTCGCAGCCAGGGCAGCGCCCGGCAGCGGCGGAACAGCCGGGTCGCCTCGTCGTACGAGGTGGGCCCGGGAGCGCCGGGGCCCAGCTGGGCCAGGGCGAAGGCGGCGCGGGCCTCCTCCAGGCTGTAGCCCAGTTTGCCGAGGCGGTCCTGTGCCGACGTCAACTGGGCCACCGCGGCCTCCTGTTCGCCACGTGTCGCGCGGAGCAGCGCCTCGGCCCGGTCCAGGACGGCCAGGACGCATCCGCGGTCCAGCCGCAGTGCCAGCTCGCGCGTGACGTCGATGACGTCCTGCGCCTCCGCGATCTCGCCGCTGCGCACCAGGGCCTCGGCGAGGTCGCCGTGCCAGCGGCCGCGTGCCGGGTCGGTGATGCCGAGGCCCTGCTCCACCTCGCGCACCCGGCGCAGCGAGACGACCGCCGCCCGCACGTCCCCGGCCACCAACTGGGCGTGCCCCAGGGCCGCCAGGGCACGGGAGACGTACATCTGGTCGCCGTCCTCCTCGGCGTGCTCCACCGCCTCCCGGGCCAGCGCCAGCGCCCGGTCGACCTCGCCGCCCGCTGCCTCGGCGAGCGAGGCCAGCACGGCGGAGGCCACCTCGCCGATCCCGGTGTCGCGGGCGAGGCGCAGGCTCTCGCGGGCCAGGTCGAGGGCGCGCCCGCAGTGCCCGGAGTGCAGTTCGGTCTCGGCCACCCCGCGCAGGAAGTGCACCTCGCTCTCGACCGACCCGCGCCGCCGCACCTCACGCAGCAGGGCGGTGACCGTCGCGCGGGCCTCGGCCAGCTGGTCGCTCATGATCAGCCAGCGGAACCGGGAGTATCCGGCGCCGTTGTGGTGGCACGCCACCCGCGGGTCCTGCGGCTCCTCCAGCGCCCGCCGGATGGTCACGGGGGCGTCCGCGTGGCCCATCAACGTCTCGATCTGCGCCTGGAAGGCGAGCGCCATCAGCTCGGTGTACCGGTCGCCGGCCCGCGCGGCCAGCTCCGCCGCGTACGCCGCCTCGCCGCGGGCCTCGTCGAAGTCGCCCTCCACGAGCAGGGCGCGCCAGGTGAGCTGGTAGTGGACCAGGGCGAGCAGCCGCGGATCCTCACCGGCGTCGGCCAGGGCCTGCGGGAAGATCTCGTCGACCTCGGTCATGGCGTGCCCCGCCGTGTCGATCACGATGATCCAGGCCCGTACCCGGTCCTCGGGCACGGTCGTGCGGCTCAGCACCTCGCGGGCGATGTCCCGGGCGAGGTCCAGCTCCCCGGCGGTGATCGCGTCCTCGGCGGCCGCCAGGCGCAGCACCTCCGGGTTCGACGTGCCGTCGGCCGGCGTGTGCCGCGCCGCGAGCAGGCCCAGTTGCGCGGCGACCGACGGCGCGCCCCGGTCCCGGGCCTGGGCGGCGGCCTCGGCGAGCCGCGCCGCCACCTCCAGGTCGGTGCCGTGGGTCGCGAGGGCCAGGTGCCGGGCGCGTTCGATGGGGTCGGAGGCCGCCGTGGACAGCGCGGCGTGCGCGGCCCGGCGCTCCTGCGCGGGCGCCTCCGCGTACAGCGCGGCGGAGATCATCGGGTGCGCGAACCGTACGGCGGGACCCTCGGGCTCGGTGGCCAGCAGCCCGAGCTCGGCGGCCTGGGCGGTCTCGGCCTCGGCGTTGTCCCGGCCGGCCGCGTGCAGCAGCGCCAGCGTGGGACGGGCGCCCGCGCTCGCCACGAGAAGGGTGCGGCGGGCCTCCTCCGACAGCATCTCCAGGCGGTTCAGCACCAGGGCGCGCAGCGAGGTGGGCACCGGCAGCGGCTCGCCGGGGCGGGGCGGGGTCGGGTTCTCGGCCAGGGCGCGGCCCAGTTCGAGGGCGAACAGGGCGTTGCCGCCGCTGGTGCGGTGGATGTCGCGGACCGTGGAGCGGGGCAGGCCGGTGTAGCCGCGGTGGTCGAGCAGCGCCGACAGCTGGGCGCGCGAGAGGGGGCCCAGCCGTACGGCGAGGGTGTCCGGCGGGGACGCGCGTAGATGGCGGTCGTACTCCTGGCCGTCGGTCCGCACCGCGCACAGCATCCGCACCGGGGTGTCGCCGAGGCGGCGGGCGGCGAAGCCGAGGAGCTCGGCGCTGGCCGGATCCAGCCACTGGAGGTCGTCGGCGACGACGAGGACGGGCCCGGTGTCGGCGAGGGCGCGCAGGGCGGACAGTACGGCCAGGCGCAGCGCGAGACCGTCGCGCTGGAGGGTGGATTCGCCGCGCCCGGTGAGCGCCGACTCCAGGGCGGTGCGCTGGGCGGCGGGGAGCCGCTCGGACACCTCGTCCAGGACCAGGCCGAGGAGGTCGGCCAGGGCGAGGAAGGGAAGATGGGATTCGGACTCCGTGGGCGAGCAGCGCAACACGGTGCGCGCGGCCCCGCCGTATTCCCCGGCCAATGCCCGCAGGACCGTCGACTTCCCAATTCCGGCGGGTCCGTGAAGCAGCACGCTGCCGCCCCGCCCGAGCTGCTCACGCGCCGCCGTGAACAGCTCCTCCCTGCCGATGACCTGGTCGGGGCGGCATCTGGCAGGCTCCTTGAAGTCCCGTCGCACGGTCACCGCTCCCCTCCGTGTGTCGTGTCCGGGCCAATATTAGGCAATGGATCTTTGAAATTCGGACTGACGACGTGGTGAGGCAAATAACAGCCGTGGAGGGCTTGCGATCGTCATGGGGAAATTCAAGGCGCGGATGAATGAATGGGCGGTCGTCGCAGTGGGCCGGACCACGGGCCGGGGACCCGCCGCGACTACGGCAGCACACCCGCCCGGCGCGCCGCCACCACCGCCTCACCGCGGGTGTGGGCGCCCAGTTTCCGCATGGCCGACCGCAGATAGCCCTTGACCGTCTCGGCACGCAGTCCCAGCCTCCCCCATAGCCTCAAGGGCATGGGGGGACCCCCACGGCGGCGGCCGCGTTCGTCGAACCGGCGGCCACGCACGTCAGCACGTCCACCTCTCGCGGTGCCAGCCGCGCGCCGTCCCGGCAGCCGTTCGGCGTGGGCACGGGCCCCTGCGCCAGCAGGCCGCAGACCTCCAGGAGCTCCGTGCGCAGGGCGGGATCGGCGATGCGCGGGGCCAGGGCGCGCAGCGCCGCGTGCGCCTCACGGACCTGCTCCCACGCCGCACCCCGGTCGTCGTACGGCGTCGTCCGCGGCCGGGCCGCCTCCAACAGGCCCCGCACCTCCTCCCGCACCACCAGCGACTGCTCCACGTCCCGCGCCGCCTCCACGGCCGCCGTCAGCGTGCGGTCGCCCTGGGGGTGCCCCCATGCCCTTAAGGCATGGGGGAGGCTGGGCCGGCGCAGGGCGCCGTACAGGACACCGCGCACCCGGCGCCGTACGACCACCGGGACCGCCAGCACCGAGCGCAGGCCCTCCGCGGCGACCGCGGCGTCGTACTCGTGGCTGATCTGCCGGGAGACGGAGTAGTCCGTGACCGCGCAGGGGCGGGCGAGGGCGACGGCCTTGCCGCCCAGGCCGTTGCCGTCGGTCACCGCGAGTCTGCACAGGGACTCGGTGGTCGTGCCGTTCAGTTCGCTGATGCGCATCCGCGGATGCCCCGGCTCCACCATGCCGCCGAAGGCGACCGGCAGTCCCGTCGAGCGGCGCAGGCGCACCAGCGCGCTCCCTATGTCCACCGATGCGGCCGCGTCCACTGCCACGTGCTCGCCCTTTCACCCGCTGTCTCCCGAGCGCACACCCCCGTTCGGGGGTAGTGAGACCCACGTCACGGATTACACGATGACAGAGAGCCGCCCGGCAAGGTCCGGTTACTAGGAGGACAGATGACGACGGGGACGGAGCTGTTCCGCAGTGCGCGGAACTTCCTGCTCGACCACCGCGAGGACTATGCGACCGCCTACGAGGGCTTCGACTGGCCCCGGCCGGACCGTTTCAACTGGGCGCTCGACTGGTTCGACGTCATCGCGGCCGGAAACGACCGTCTCGCGCTGCACATCGTCGAGGAGGACGGCAGTGAGGTCCGGCTGACCTTCGCCGAGATGGCCGAGCGGTCCGACCGCGTCGCGGGCTGGCTGCGCGCCCGCGGCGTCCGGGCCGAGGACCGCGTCCTCGTCATGCTCGGCAACCAGGCCGAGCTGTGGGAGACCGCCCTGGCCGCGATGAAGCTGCGCGCCGTCGTCATCCCGGCCACCCCGCTGCTCGGTCCGGCCGACCTGCGCGACCGGGTGGAGCGGGGCCGCGTCCGGCATGTGCTGGTGCGGGCCGAGGACACCGGGAAGTTCGACGAGGTCCCCGGCCGCTACACGCGCGTCAGTGTCGGCGGGGAACGCGAGGGCTGGCAGACGTACGAGGACGCGTACGCCGCCTCCGCAGAGTTCACCCCCGACGGACCGACCGCGTCCGACGACCCGCTGATGCTGTACTTCACCTCCGGCACCACCGCCCGCCCCAAACTGGTCGAGCACACCCACACCTCGTACCCGATCGGGCACCTGGCCACCATGTACTGGATCGGCCTCAAGCCCGGCGACGTGCATCTGAACATCTCCTCGCCCGGCTGGGCCAAGCACGCCTGGTCCAACCTCTTCGCCCCGTGGAACGCCGAGGCGACCGTCTTCATCCACAACTACACGCGCTTCGACGCGGCCCGGCTGATGGCCGAGATGGACCGCGCGGGCGTCACCACGTTCTGCGCCCCGCCCACCGTCTGGCGGATGCTCATCCAGGCCGACCTGAGCGCCCTGCGCACCCGGCCGCGCGAGGTCGTGGCGGCCGGTGAGCCCCTGAACCCCGAGGTCATCGAGCAGGTCCGGCGTGCCTGGGGCGTGACCGTCCGGGACGGCTTCGGGCAGACCGAGACGTCCGTCCAGGTCTCCAACAGCCCCGGCCAGCCCCTGAAGACGGGCTCGATGGGCCGCCCCAGCCCCGGCTTCCGTGTCGAACTCCTCGATCCGGTCTCCGGCGCACCGGGCGCCGACGAGGGCGAGATCGCCCTCGACCTGTCCGCCCGCCCCGTCGGCGTGATGACCGGCTACCACGGTGACGCCGACCGTACGGCGGAGGCGATGGCCGGCGGCTACTACCGGACCGGGGACATCGGTTCGCGGGACGCCGACGGCTACATCACCTACGTCGGCCGCGCGGACGACGTGTTCAAGGCATCCGACTACAAGATCTCCCCGTTCGAGCTGGAGAGCGCCCTGCTGGAGCACGAGGCGGTGGCCGAGGCGGCCGTCGTGCCCGCGCCGGACGAGCTGCGGCTCGCGGTGCCGAAGGCGTACGTCGTCCTGGCGGAGGGCTGGGAGCCGGGACCCGACACGGCCAAGGTGCTGTTCGAGCACTCCCGTGAGGTCCTGGCCGCGTACAAGCGCGTCCGCCGCCTGGAGTTCGCGCCGCTGCCCAAGACCGTCTCCGGCAAGATCCGCCGCATCGAGCTGCGCGAGGCCACGGCCGCCGGGTCGGACGCCGAGTACCGCGAGGAGGACTTCCGGTGACCTCACAGCCGTCGTACACCCACGGGACGAGCGGGACGGTCCTGCTCGGCGACACCATCGGGGCCAACCTGGACCGGGCCGTCGCGGCCTGGCCGGACCGGGAGGCACTGGTCGACGTACCGTCCGGGCGGCGCTGGACGTACGCCCGGTTCTCCGCCGACGTCGACGAGCTGGCGTACGCGCTGCTCGCGAGCGGGATCGCCAAGGGCGACCGGGTGGGCATCTGGGCGGTCAACTGCCCCGAGTGGGTCCTGGTCCAGTACGCCACGGCCCGCATCGGCGCGATCATGGTGAACATCAACCCGGCCTACCGCACCCACGAGGTCGAGTACGTGCTCAACCAGGCCGGGATCTCGCTGCTCTTCGCGTCCGTCAGCCACAGGACGAGCGACTACCGGGCGATGGTCGAGCAGGTGCGCGGCAGGTGCCCGCGGCTGCGGGAGACCGTGTACATCGGCGACCCGAGCTGGGAGGGGCTGATCGCGCGCGGGACCCCGGTTCCGTACGAGGAACTCTCCTGCGACGACCCGATCAACATCCAGTACACGTCGGGCACGACGGGCTTCCCCAAGGGGGCCACCCTCTCGCACCACAACATCCTCAACAACGGCTACTTCGTGGGCGAGATGATCGCCTACGGCGAGCAGGACCGGGTGTGCATCCCCGTGCCCTTCTACCACTGCTTCGGCATGGTCATGGGCAATCTGGCCGCCACCTCCCACGGCGCCTGCATGGTGATCCCGGCCCCCTCCTTCGACCCGAGGGCCACGCTGGAGGCCGTCCAGCAGGAGCGCTGCACCTCCCTGTACGGCGTCCCGACCATGTTCATCGCGGAGCTCGACCTGCCCGACTTCGCGTCGTACGACCTCTCCTCCCTGCGCACCGGGATCATGGCGGGCTCGCCCTGTCCGGTGGAGGTGATGAAGCGGGTCGTCGCCGAGATGCACATGGCGGAGGTCTCCATCTGCTACGGCATGACCGAGACGTCCCCGGTGTCCCTCCAGACGCGGCGGGACGACGACCTGGAGCACCGCACGTCCACCGTCGGCCGTGTCCTGCCGCACATCGAGGTGAAGATCGTCGACCCGGCGACCGGCGTGACCCGGCCGCGCGGCACGGCGGGCGAGCTGTGCACCCGCGGATACAGCGTGATGCTCGGCTACTGGAACGAGCCCGACAAGACCGCCGAGGCCGTCGACGCCGGACGCTGGATGCACACCGGTGACCTCGCCACGATGCGCGAGGACGGCTACGTCGAGATCGTCGGCCGCATCAAGGACATGATCATCCGGGGCGGCGAGAACATCTACCCGCGCGAGATCGAGGAGTTCCTGTACGGCCATCCGAAGATCGCGGACGTCCAGGTCGTCGGGGTCCCGCACGAGCGGTACGGCGAGGAGGTGCTGGCCTGTGTCATCCCGCGCGACACGGCTGATCCGCTGACGCTGGAGGAGCTACGGGCCTTCTGCGACGGGCAGTTGGCGCACTACAAGATCCCCAGCCGGTTGCGGATCCTCGACTCGTTCCCGATGACGGTGTCCGGGAAGGTGCGGAAGGTGGAGCTGCGGGAGAAGTACGCGGCTCCCTCGGCCTAGTCCCCGCCCAGCCCTCTGCCCGGCCCCCCGTCCGGCTGGTCGCGGCGCATGCAGACCCGCGGCCACCGGTCGAGGCCGAGTTCCGCCTCATGGGCGCGGATCCTCCGCAGCCCCGGCGTGAGCTCGGCCTCGGCCAGTACGCGGAAGCCCAGGCGGGCGTAGTACGGCGCGTTCCACGGGACCTCGGTGAAGGTGGTCAGGGTGAGGGCGGTGAGGTCCTGCTCGTGGGCGCGGTCGGCGGCGTACGTGAGGAGGGCGCGGCCCACGCCCCGGCGGGCGGCGTTCGGGTGGACCGAGACCTGCTCGATGTGCAGGGCGCCGTCGACGGGCTCGCAGACCAGATAGCCGACCGGGTGGTCATCCGCCCCGCGGGCGACCCAGGCGCGGCCCGCCCGGCGGTAGCGGTCCAGGGCGTCCAGGGCGGGTGGCTCGTCGTCGGCGATCTCCGCCATGCCGAGCTCGCGGAAGGCGGCGCCGGCGGCGCGCTCGATGTCCTGGAGGGCCGGGAGCTCGTCGGGCGTGGCCGGGCGGATGCGCATGGGCCGAGTGTCCGCCGGCGGGGGCGCCGGGCGCGAGCGGATGAGGACAGGGGCTACCGGGCGCCCGTCGCGTCCAGTTCGTCGGCGAGGCTGTTGACCGGCTGGGGCGTCCCCGTGAGGTCCAGGACGAACAGGGGGACGCCCAGCGAGTCGGCGCGGGCGCGGGCGTCGGGGGCGTATCCGGCGAGGGAGAAGTAGACGCAGGCCGCGGACTCCGTCATGGCGGTCAGCCACAGGCACTCCACGTCGCGCAGGGACGCGGGAGCCACGGTCGGGTCGACCTGGGCGAGCAGCCCGTGCGCGGCGATGCCGATGCCGGTCGGCGGCCGCTGGTCGGCGCGGCGGATGTCCCGGTAGCCGAGCCAGCGCAGATACACGGCGGCCGCCGTGACCGCGTCGCGGGCCGTGCGGATCGTGATCGGCTGGAAGACACGGCGCGGAGCGGGCGCCTTCCGCTGTGCCCGGTCCGCGTCCTCGCCCGCCGCTGTCGCCGCGACCGGAACGCGCAGCACCGCCCCGCAGGGGCAGCCCAGCTCCGGACGGGGCCACTCGTCCTCGCGGCCGCACCCCGCGCAGCGCACGCCGACCCATTCCTCGTCCCAGGAGCGATGGGTGACGACCGTGGCGGTCCCCTGGGGATCGAGCGTCGGCGCGACGGGCGCCCCGCACGCGCACGGGTACACGGGCGCCGCGTACTGATGCTCCCGCCGACAGGCCGGGCAGCGCACCGACACGCTCTCGGACATGGCCCACTCCTGGACGATCTCGCATCGGGACAGCGCTCCCATCGTCCTCCAGGCGGTGGCCGGTTGTCCGCCCCTTGACGGTCTTCACCCACCCACTTACATTGCTTCCAGATAGTAGAAAAGTATTTCCGCAATGCGGAAATACTGTGGAACAGACATCGTCACGGAATTGCTCACCGCGGGGCGCGACGGGAGTGCGAATCCGACAGCCGAAGCAGGAGTACTCAATGGCTCGTATGACCGCTGCCCGAGCGGCAGTCGAGATCCTCAAGCGCGAGGGCGTCAGCAACGCGTTCGGCGTGCCGGGCGCGGCGATCAACCCCTTCTACGCGGCGCTCAAGGCCTCCGGTGGCATCAACCACACCCTCGCCCGCCATGTGGAGGGCGCCTCGCACATGGCCGAGGGCTACACCCGTACCCACCCGGGGAACATCGGCGTCTGCATCGGCACGTCCGGCCCCGCCGGCACCGACATGATCACCGGTCTGTACTCCGCGATCGGCGACTCCATCCCGATCCTGTGCATCACGGGCCAGGCGCCGACCGCCGTGATCCACAAAGAGGACTTCCAGGCCGTCGACATCGCCTCGATCGCCAAGCCGGTCACGAAAATGGCCGTGACCGTCCTGGAGGCCGCCCAGGTCCCCGGCGTCTTCCAGCAGGCCTTCCATCTGATGCGCTCCGGCCGTCCCGGCCCGGTCCTGATCGACCTCCCGATCGACGTCCAGCTGACGGAGATCGAGTTCGACCCGGACACCTACGAGCCCCTCCAGGCGTACAAGCCGGCCGCGACCCGCGCCCAGATCGAGAAGGCGATCGGGATGCTGAACGCGTCCGAGCGACCGCTGATCGTCGCGGGCGGCGGTGTCATCAACGCCGACGCCGCCGAACTCCTCGTCGAGTTCGCCGAGTTGACCGGAACCCCGGTCGTCCCGACCCTGATGGGCTGGGGCCTGCTGCCCGACGACCACGAGCTGAACGCCGGCATGGTGGGCCTGCAGACCTCGCACCGCTACGGCAACGCGACGTTCCTGGAGTCCGACTTCGTCCTCGGCATCGGCAACCGCTGGGCCAACCGTCACACCGGCAGGCTCGACGTCTACACGGCCGGCCGGAAGTTCGTCCACGTCGACATCGAGCCGACCCAGATCGGCAAGATCTTCGCGCCCGACTACGGCGTCACGTCGGACGCCAAGGCCGCTCTGGAGCTGTTCGTCCAGGTGGCACGGGAGTTGAAGGCGGCCGGCAAGCTGCCCGACCGCTCCGCGTGGGCCGCCTCCGCGCAGGAGAAGAGGGCGACCCTCCAGCGCCGTACGCACTTCGACGACATCCCGATCAAGCCGCAGCGCGTCTACGAGGAGATGAACAAGGTCTTCGGACCGGAGACCCGGTACGTCTCCACCATCGGCCTCTCGCAGATCGCCGGCGCGCAGATGCTGCACGTCTTCCGGCCGCGGCACTGGATCAACTGCGGCCAGGCGGGCCCGCTCGGCTGGACCGTCCCGGCCGCGCTGGGCGTGGCGAAGGCGGACCCGCAGGCGCAGGTCGTCGCCCTGTCCGGCGACTACGACTTCCAGTTCATGATCGAGGAACTGGCGGTGGGCGCGCAGCACAAGATCCCGTACGTGCACGTCCTGGTCAACAACGCCTACCTGGGCCTGATCCGCCAGGCGCAGCGGGCGTTCGACATCGACTTCCAGGTCAAGCTGGAGTTCGAGAACATCAACTCGCCCGAACTGGGCGTCTACGGCGTCGACCACGTCAAGGTCGCCGAGGGCCTCGGCTGCAAGGCGATCCGCGTGACCGACCCGGGCGAACTGGGCGCCGCCCTGGAGCAGGCCAAGAAGCTCGCCGCCGAGCACCGGGTGCCGGTCGTCGTCGAGGCGATCCTGGAGCGGGTCACCAACATCTCCATGTCGACCACCAACGACATCAGCAACGTGGTCGAGTTCGAGGAGCTCGCGACGGAGCCGGAGCACGCGCCGACGTCGATCAGGACGCTGAAGGTCTGACGCGACTCGACGTACCGAGGGGCGGTCCAACCATGCGGTTGGGCCGCCCCTTTCGTGCTCCCCCGTGCCGGGGCCCGCCGCCCCCGTGTCGGCGGGCCCCGTGTGATGAGAGTGTTGCCCGCCGCAGGGGGCGGTTGAAGCCCCCTGGCGTGTTTTCAGAGGTTGATTTGAGGGTTCCGCAGCCGGCGCAGGGCCGCCTCGACACTGTCCCGCCGCTGGTGTTGAACGCGATGGCGGCCTGGGGAGCGTGGCGACGGGCGCTCGGCCAAGGACGCGGCGAGGGTGGGCTCGGCGGACTCGTCGAACACGACCGGCGTCATCGTGGCGTCGACGCCGGGTATCGCCTGCGGGTCGTCACCCACGACAAGTACGGAAGGAATGCGGTCAACCCATGGAGCGCCGAAGAGCGCCGGGTACGGGACCGTCCGTACCCGGCGCTCTTCAGCCGGTGAGGTATGCGGTGGTGACCGTCCGACGGTGCGAGGCTGGGCGCGACAGAACGTTCGCGCCGCCGGACGGGGTCTCCATGGCTCGGGACCGCGGCGGCAGCGACGGAACCGGGGCCCCTTCCCTCTGGTCGAGAAGGAGGTCCGGACCTTCACCACCGCACTGGCTCGCACGCCGCCGCGGTCCTCACGTTGCCCGCGCCCCTCTCCGGTCGACCACCCCTCATCCGGGTCGATCGGCGGCGTGGCGCGGGCGGTGCGTCCGCTCATGACCTCCTGTCAGGAGACGGACGCAGCTTCGGGGTTCAGTCCTCGCGCAGGGCGCGGACCGCCTCCTCCACGCGCTTGCCGTACTCGGGGTCGGCGGCGTGGAAGTGGGCCAGGTTCTTCTCGATCACGTCGTCGCGGGAGACCTGGGACAGGCCACCGGCGATGTTCGCGACCAGCCGGGACCTCTCCTCGGCCGACATCAGCCGGTACAGCTCGCCGGCCTGGAAGAAGTGGTCGTCCTTGGTGTGCAGAGGGGCCTCGTGGGTGCCGGTGTGGCCGGTCACCGCCAGCGGGGCCGACAGGGGGCGACCGCTCTCCACCGGGCCGTCGTAGGAGTTCGGCTCGTAGTTCTTCGCCCCGCGGCCCTGGGAGTTGGCCGCCATGAGACCGTCGCGGCCGTAGTTCTGCGCGGTCGTCGCCCTGGGGGCGTTCACCGCGAGCTGCGTGTGGTTGACGCCCAGGCGGTAGCGGTGGGCGTCCGCGTACGCGAACAGGCGGCCCTGGAGCATCTTGTCGGGCGAGGGGCCGATGCCGGGGACGAAGTTGTTCGGGGAGAACGCGGCCTGCTCGACCTCGGCGAAGACGTTGTCCGGGTTGCGGTCCAGGGCCAGTCGGCCCACGCGCCGCAGCGGGTAGTCCTTATGCGGCCAGACCTTGGTGAGGTCGAACGGGTTGAAACGGTAGTCGGCCGCCTCGGCCGCCGGCATGAGCTGGACGTAGAGCGTCCAGGACGGGTGCACGCCCCGCTCGATCGCCTGGAGCAGGTCCGTCTGGTGGGAGTTGGCGTCCTTGCCGGCGAGCTCGGCGCCCTGCTCGGCGCTCAGGCAGCGGACGCCCTGGTTCGTCTTGAAGTGGTACTTGACGAAGAAGGCCTCGCCGTCGGCGTTCGTCCACTGGTAGGTGTGCGAACCGTAGCCGTTCATGTGGCGGTACGACGCCGGGATGCCGCGGTCGCCCATCAGCCAGGTCACCTGGTGCGTGGCCTCGGGGGCGTGCGCCCAGAAGTCCCAGACGTTGTCCGGCTCCTGGCGGCCGGTGAACGGGTCGCGCTTCTGCGAGTGGATGAAGTCCGGGAACTTGATCGGGTCCTTGATGAAGAACACCGGGGTGTTGTTCCCGACGAGGTCGTAGTTGCCCTCTTCGGTATAGAACTTGACCGCGAAGCCGCGCGGGTCACGCACCGCGTCCGCGCCGCCGAGGCTGTCGGCCACGGTGGAGAAGCGCAGGAACACCTCGGTGCGCTTGCCGACCGCGCTCAGGAAGTCGGCGTGGGTGAAGCCGGTGACGTCGTCGGTCACCTCGAAGTGGCCGTACGCGCCGGAACCCCGGGCGTGCACCACGCGCTCCGGAATGCGCTCGCGGTTGAAGCGCGCCAGCTTCTCCAGCAGGTGCTGGTCCTGGAGCAGGAGCGGGCCGCCGACGCCGGCGGAGGCTGAGTTCTGGTTGTCGGCGACCGGGGCGCCGGACTCGGTGGTGAGCACGCGCTTCGACATCGTGGACCTTCCGTGCGGGAGCACTTGCGTGCGGGTGGCAGCGGAAAACTCTTTCCGCTTGATGGAGCCTAGAAGTGGGAGAATCTGAGCGTCAACAGTTTGTTGAAGTTGTTTGCGGTGATTGATTCCGGGCGGCGCCCCGCCTGGGCGCGACAGGACAGGTGTCAGCGAGGACGCCGCCCGGAAGTCTCGGGGTGGGGTCGGACCCGGGTCAGACCTGGGCGCCGGAGAGGCGCTCCACGGCCCGCAGCAGGGCCGAGTGGTCCAGGCCGCCGTCGCCCTGCGCACGCAGGGACGCGACCAGCTGGGCGACCGCGGCGCCGACCGGGAGGGCGGCGCCGACGTTGCGGGCGGCGTCCGTGACGATGCCCATGTCCTTGTGGTGCAGGTCGATCCGGAAGCCCGGCTTGAAGTCGCGGTTCAGGAAGTTGTCCTTCTTCCGCGTCAGCACGGTCGAGCCCGCCAGGCCGCCGTTGAGGACGTCCAGGGCGGCCTGGAGGTCCACGCCGGACTTCTCCAGGAAGACCACGGCCTCGGCGCACGCCTGGATGTTCACGGCGACGATCAGCTGGTTGGCCGCCTTCACGGTCTGGCCCGAGCCGTGCGGACCGCACAGCACGATGGTCTTGCCGAGCGCTTCGAGGATCGGCTTCGCGGTGTCGAAGTCGGCCTGCTCGCCGCCGACCATGATCGACAGTACGGCCTCGATGGCGCCCGCCTCGCCGCCGGACACGGGGGCGTCCAGGACGCGGATGCCCTTGTCCTTCGCCACCTTCGCGAGGTCGACCGAGGTCTGCGGGGTGATCGAGGACATGTCGATCAGCAGCGCGCCGGACCTCGCGTTCTCCAGGATGCCGTCGGGGCCGTAGGAGATGGCCTCGACCTGCGGGGAGGCCGGCACCATCGTGATGACGACGTCGGCGTCCCGCACGGCCTCGGCGATCGAACCGGCGACGGTGCCGCCCGCGGCGGCCAGGCGGTCCAGCTTGTCCTGCTCCAGGGTGAAGCCGGTGACCTGGTAACCCGCCTTGATCAGGTTCTCGGACATGGGGGAGCCCATGATGCCGAGACCTATCCAGGCGATCTTGGGGAGGTTGCTCATGATGGGGGTACCTCTCTGAACTGCTGTGGTGCGTCAGGGAATGGATGCCGGTCAGCGCTGATCAGCCCGTCCGGCGTGTGAGGGCGAGGCTCGTCAGCGGGCGGCGCGCCGCTCCGCGGGCAGCCAGCCGAACGCCTCCGCGCTCGGGCGGTCGCCCGGCTTGTACTCCAGCCCGACCCAGCCCTCGTAGCCCGCCTTCCGCAGCTGGTCCAGCAGGTCCTCCAGCGGCAGCGTCCCCGTGCCCGGCGCGCCGCGGCCCGGGTTGTCGGCGATCTGTACGTGGCCGGTCTTCGACGCGTACCGCTCGATCACCGCCGGCAGGTCCTCGCCGTTCATGGACAGGTGGTACAGGTCCATGAGGAACTTCGCGTTGCCCAGCCCCGTGGCCTCGTTGACCTTGTCCACGATGCCGACGGCGGCCGGCGCGGACACCAGCGGGTACAGCGGCGACTCGGGCTGGTTCAGCGCCTCGACGAGGAGGATCGCGCCGATCCGGTCGGCCGCGCGGGCCGCGAGGGCCAGGTTCTCCAGGGCGAGCGCGTCCTGCTCGGCCGGGTCCACGCCCTCGACGCGGTTGCCGTACAGGGCGTTGAGCGCCTTGCAGCCCAGGGCGGCCGCGAAGTCCGCCGCCACGTCGATGTTGGCGCGGAACCGCTCCGACTCCTCGCCCGGAACGGACAGGGCGCCACGGTCGGGACCGGGCAGCTGACCTGCGTAGAAGTTCAGCCCGGTGAGCTGGACGCCCGCGTCCTCGATCGCCCTCTTCAGGGCGTCGAGCTCGGACTGCTCGGGGGTGGGGGAGTCGATCCAGGGCCACCACAGCTCGACCGCGGTGAAGCCTGCCGCGGCGGCGGCCGCGGGACGCTCCAGGAGCGGGAGTTCCGTGAAGAGGATCGACAGATTGACGTTGAAGCGCTGCTCTGCGGCTGTATCCGATTCAAAGCCTGGCATGTCGCCGGCGCTCCCTTCCGTGTCGAGATTCCATATTGCGGAAGTTAGTTTCTGCGTAATGGAAGATTGCCGTCGGGTGTCCAAGGTTGTCAAGAGGGCTCGGCGGAAGGCGGCGCCGCGCGTTAGGTTGACCGCGTGCGATTGAGAGTGGAGTTCACGACCGAGCCCTTCGACCTCGACGAGGCGCCCGCGCACGCGCTGGCGGCCCGCGAGGTCATCGAGGCCGCCGAGCTCGACGCGGTGGACGTCGGTCCGTTCGGCAACACGGCGGAGGGCGGTGCGGACACCGTGCTCACCGCCGTGGACGCCCTGCTGCGCAGGTCCCTGGAGGCCGGCGCCACCCGGATCTCCCTCCAGATCAACGTGGTCGGGGAGGGTGAAGCGTGACCGGCGCCGGGGACGAGACCTTCATCGCGGCCGTGAAGCCGCTGGTCGACGCCATGGGCGGCGAGATACTCCCGCCGGACGAGGCCGGCCCCGAGGACGTCGTCCTCTCCTGGCAGGGCGCCGACGTCGTCGCCGTACGCCTGCCCCAGCTCGCCGACTCCCTGGACCACATCCTGGCCGCCATGGAGCGCAGGAAGGGCCGGCCGCTGGCCGACCTGGACCGCAAGGCCAAGCAGGAGGTCGTACGGATACTGGAAGCGCGGGGCGCCTTCTCCGTGCGGCACGGCGTGGAGACCGTGGCGAGCGCCCTCGGGGTGAGTCGCTTCACGGTCTACAACTACCTGAACCGGGACAAGAACGCCTGAGGCGGCCCGTCGGGTTTCGACACCGCGAATTTTCAACAAAGTGTTGACGTCTCGTCGTCGTAGGGCGTTAGCTATCGGCACGCCCGTTCAGTACGAAGGCCCTTCGCGGCCACGGAGGCTCCCGTGACGTCGAATTCCACGCCCCCGGGCCTGGCCCGGTTCAACGCCCTGGAGGAGCACGCGGCCCACGCCGCGCTCCACGAGGCGTGCGCCGCCACGGCGTGGGCGAAGCGGCTGCTCGCCGCCCGCCCCTACGCCGCCGTCGACGACCTCTACGCAGCCAGTGACGCCGCCATGGCCGAGCTGACCGCCGAGGACCTCCAGGAGGCGATGGCCGGGCACCCGCCGATCGGCCGCCCCAAGCCGGGCGACCCGGCCTCGGCCCGGGAACAGCGCGGCATGGCCGGCGCCTCCGAGGAGCTCAAGACGGAGATGCTCGAACTCAACCTGGCCTACCAGGACAGGTTCGGCCATGTCTTCCTGATCTGCGCCACCGGCCGGACCGGCGAGCAGATGCGCGACGCGGTCAAGGAACGGATCGGCAACTCGCCGGAGCAGGAGCGGGAGATCGTCCGCACCGAGCTGGGCAAGATCAACCGTATCCGGCTCGCCCGGCTCGTCGACGAAGACTGATCTTCGACGAAGACCGACCTTCCAGGAAGACCGAAGAGGACGCCTGACCATGAGCACCAGCACCACCGCATCCGTGTCCACACACATCCTGGACACCAGCATCGGCCGCCCCGCCGGGGCCGTCGCCGTCCAGCTCTCCGCCCGCTCGGGCCGGGATGCCGACTGGCAGACGCTCGGCGGCTCCGCGACCGACGCGGACGGGCGGTGCAAGGACCTCCCGGCACTGCCGGAGGGGACCACACACGTACGGCTCGACTTCGCGGTGGAGCCGTATTTCGAGAAGAAGCAAGCCGATGCGCAGCAGGACGCCCCCGCGAATCGGGACAGCGGTGCCGTGTTCTTTCCCGAGGTGGCGATCACCTTCGCCGTGAAGCCCGGGGAGCATTACCACGTACCGCTGCTGCTCAACCCGTTCGGCTACTCCGTTTACCGAGGGAGCTAGCAGACATGACACTCAATTCCCGCCCTGCCCGCCCTGTGATGCTGGGACAGAACCAGTACGGCAAGGCCGAGAACCGAGTCGTGAAGATCACGCGGGACGGCGCCACCCACCACATCAAGGACCTGAACGTCTCCGTCGCGCTCTCCGGCGACATGGAGGAGGTCCACTACTCCGGCTCGAACGCCAACGTCCTGCCGACCGACACCACCAAGAACACGGTGTACGCGTTCGCCAAGGAGTACGGCATCGAGTCCGCCGAGCAGTTCGGCATCCACCTCGCCCGCCACTTCGTCACCTCGCAGGAGCCGATCCACCAGGCCCGGATCCGGATCGAGGAGTACGCCTGGGAGCGGATCGCGGCCTCCGACGCCAACTCGCAGTTCATCGGCGCCGACGAGGTCAAGCACTCCTTCGTCCGCAAGGGCCAGGAGACGCGGGTCACGCAGATCACATACGACGGTGAGAAGTGGGAGGTCGTCTCCGGCCTCAAGGACCTCGTCGTGATGAACTCGACCAACTCCGAGTTCTGGGGCTACGTCAAGGACAAGTACACGACGCTCAAGGAGGCGCACGACCGCATCCTGGCCACCCAGGTCTCCAGCCGCTGGCGGTTCAACTGGACCGACGACGAGCAGCGGATGCCCAACTGGGAGAAGTCCTACGAGCAGACCAGGAAGCACATGCTCCAGGCCTTCGCCGAGACCTACTCCCTCTCGCTGCAGCAGACCCTGTACCAAATGGGTTCGCGGATCATCAACAACCGCAGCGAGATCGACGAGGTCCGCTTCTCCCTCCCGAACAAGCACCACTTCCTGGTGGACCTGGAGCCGTTCGGGCTGAAGAACGACAATGAGGTGTACTTCGCCGCCGACCGCCCCTACGGCCTGATCGAGGCCACCGTCCTGCGGGACGGCTGCGAGGCGAAGATCCCGATGGACCTCACCAACCTCTGATCCACCCCCCTTTCGGCACCCGTGACCGGGGAACCCGCCTCCCCGCGGACCCGGCTCCCCGGTCACGGCACTCAAAACTCCCGGGGTCCTGCCGTGCCCTCTCCGATTCAGCACAACTCCCGTGAAAAAGGGGCGAACCATGGCAGCAGCCCAGCGCATCGTCATCGAGAACTGTTCGATCGCGACCGTGGACGCGCAGGACACCGAGTACGCGACCGGGCACGTCGTCATCGCCGACAACCGCATCGAGTCGCTCGGCGCGGGCAAGGCTCCCGAGGGCCTGGACAACGTCGTACGCCGCATCGACGCCACCGGGCACCTGGTCACCCCCGGCCTGGTCAACACCCACCACCACTTCTACCAGTGGATCACCCGGGGCCTGGCCACGGACCACAACCTCTTCGACTGGCTCGTCGCCCTCTACCCGACCTGGGCGCGCATCGACGAGCCGATGGTCCGCTCGGCCGCGCAGGGCTCGCTGGCGATGATGGCCCGCGGTGGCGTGACGACCGCCATGGACCACCACTACGTCTACCCGCAGGGCTCCGGCGACCTTTCCGGCGCCATCATCGGAGCCGCCCGCGACATGGGTGTCCGCTTCACCCTGGCCCGCGGCTCCATGGACCGCAGCGAGAAGGACGGCGGACTGCCGCCGGACTTCGCCGTCGAGACCCTCGAAGGCGCGCTGGCCGGGACCGAGGAGACCGTCAGGCAGCACCACGACGCCTCCTTCGACGCGATGACCCAGGTCGCCGTCGCGCCCTGCTCCCCCTTCTCCATCTCCACCGAACTCCTCAGGCAGGGGGCCGAGCTGGCCCGCCGCCTCGGCGTGCGCATGCACACCCACGGCTCGGAGACCGTGGAGGAGGAGAAGTTCTGCCACGAGCTGTTCGGCATGGGCCCGACCGACTACTTCGAGTCCACCGGCTGGCTCGGCGAGGACGTGTGGATGGCGCACTGCGTCCACATGAACGACTCCGACATCGCCGCCTTCGCCCGCACGAAGACGGGTGTCGCGCACTGCCCGTCCTCCAACGCCCGCCTCGCCGCCGGCATCGCCCGCGTCCCCGACATGCTCGCGGCCGGCGTCCCGGTCGGCCTCGGTGTCGACGGCACCGCCTCCAACGAGTCCGGTGAACTGCACACCGAACTGCGCAACGCGCTGCTCATCAACCGCCTCGGCGCCCACCGCGAAGCCGCCCTGAACGCCCGGCAGGCGCTGCGGCTCGGGACGTACGGCGGTGCCCAGGTCCTCGGCCGCGCCGCCCAGATCGGCTCGCTGGAGCCGGGCAAGCTCGCCGACCTCGTGCTGTGGAAGCTGGACACCCTCGCCCACGCCTCCATCGCCGACCCGGTGACCGCCCTGGTCTTCGGCGCGGCGGCCCCGGTCACGGCTTCCTTCGTCAACGGCCGCCAGATCGTGGAGCACGGACGGCTCCTCACGGTCGACGAGGACGCGATCGCCCGCTCGACGCGGGAAGAAGCCCAGCGCCTGGCGAGGATCGCCGCGCGGGCCTGACCCGGTTGAAGAACTCCGGTCGGGAGGGACGGCTCCCGACCGGTAGCCGTGGACCCGAGCGGGGTCCATGGCGGCCGTCTCCGGGGCGCGCGTGAACGCGTGCGCCCCGGAACGGTCTCCGTTTCCCCCAGAACGGGCCCGTCCCCGGTCCCGCACGACCACTCGCACCACCTCCAAGACACCCACGTCAGAGCCGACGTGTTACCCGACCGGAGGAGAGCCGCAGTGTCCGCCCAGCCCGTTTCGCCCCACCCCGTCGACGAGAAACTCCCCGCCCTGAGAATGGCGACCACCGGTCTGCAACACGTGGCCGCCATGTACGCGGGAGTCGTCGCCCCGCCTCTGATCGTCGGCGCGGCCATCGGCCTGACCGCCACCGACCTGACCTTCCTCACCGGCGCCTGTCTGTTCACCGCGGGCCTCGCCACCTTCCTGCAGACCCTCGGCATCTGGAAGATCGGCGCCCGGCTGCCGTTCGTCAACGGCGTCACCTTCGCCGGTGTCGCGCCCATGACGGCGATCGTCGCCTCCACCGAGGACAAGTCCGACGCCCTGCCGGTCATCTTCGGCGCGGTCATCGTCGCCGGCCTGCTCGGCTTCCTCGCCGCCCCCTTCTTCAGCAAGGCGGTGCGCTTCTTCCCGCCGGTGGTGACGGGCACGGTCATCACACTGATCGGCATCTCGCTGTTGCCCGTCGCCTTCGGCTGGGCGCAGGGCCCCGACCCCGCCGCCCACGACTACGGTTCCGCGACGAACCTGGGCCTTGCGGCCGGGACCCTGCTGATCGTCCTGCTGCTGCGCCGTTTCACCACGGGCTTCGTCAAGCAGATCGCCGTACTCCTCGGCCTGGTCGCGGGGACGCTGATCGCGATCCCCTTCGGCGGCACCGACTTCGGCCCCGTCGCGGACGCGGATGTCATCGGCTTCCCGACCCCGTTCCACTTCGGCGCCCCGCAGTTCCAGCTGGCCGCGATCATCTCGCTGTGCGTGGTGATGGTGGTGTCGATGACCGAGTCGACGGCCGACATGCTGGCGCTGGGCGAGATAGTCGACCGCCCGGCCGACGAGAAGACCATCGCGGCCGGTCTGCGCGCCGACACCCTCGGCTCGGCGATCAGCCCCCTGTTCAACGGCTTCATGTGCAGCGCCTTCGCGCAGAACATCGGCCTGGTCGCGATGACGAAGATCCGCAGCCGGTACGTCGTCGCCGTGGGCGGCGGTTTCCTGGTGCTGATGGGCCTGTGCCCGATGGCCGCCTCGCTCATCGCGGTCGTACCGCGCCCGGTCCTCGGCGGCGCCGGTGTCGTCCTCTTCGGCTCGGTGGCGGCGAGCGGCATCCAGACCCTCGTCCGGGCCGGCCTCGACAAGGACAACAACGTCCTGATCGTCGCCGTCTCGCTGGCCGTCGGCATCGTCCCGATCGCGGCGCCGGAGTTCTACCACGCCTTCCCGGAGACGGCGCGGATCGTGCTCGACTCCGGCATCTCGACAGGGTGTGTGGCGGCGGTCCTGCTCAACCTGGTCTTCAACCACCTGGGCAGGGGCGGCCGGGACGCCCATGACGTCACCCATCCGATGGAGGCGGGGGAGGAGATCACCGGGACGGCGACCCGGGCCCCTGCCACGCCATGAGGTTGGCGAACAACTCGGCCTGCTCGACGGCGTCGTCCAGCGCATGGTGGGTGTGACGGCGCCTCGACAGCAGTTCGCGCGGCATCGTGCCCTTGGCCACGGCCCGCAGCGGCAGCCCGGCCTTGGTGGCGTACAGCGTCTTCATGTCCAGGCAGCCGGAGTGCCCGAAGGGGCTCGCTCCGGTGAAGCGGACCAGGTACCAGTACAGGAACGTCCAGTCGTACGACGCCGGGTAGCCGCACATCACGGGCTGCGCGGTGTCGCTGACCTCGCGTACCCAGCGCGTGAACTGGGCGAGTGCCAGGGCGGGGTCGAGGCCCTCCCGGCCGAGGCGTTCACGGTCGAGTCCGCTGACGGCCAGCGCCTGAGGCACGAACTCCTCGCTGATCGGGCGCAGTTCACGGTAGAAGGTGTGCCTCTGAGGGTCGGCCGCCGTGAACCCGTCGGCGTCCTGCACACCGGCGACCGCCGCGCCGAGGCTCAGCATCGAGTACGGACCGGGGATCGGGCCGTCGGCCTCGATGTCGACGGAGATGTAGAGACTGGGTCTGATACGTCGTGCAGCCATGGAGTGGGAGCTTCCCAGGTGGCCGGGGCCCTCCGCATCCGAATTCCGCTTAGGCTTCTGCTTCGGTCAACTCCAGGTTGACCAGGGGTTCAGGGGTTCAAGGGGTTCAGGGGATGAGGGGGGAAGCGGGCCGATGAGCAACGCTACCGAGGTGTTCCAGCCACTCCAGGCGGACGATCCGCCCGTGGTGGCCGGATACCGCCTCGCCGCCCGGCTGGGCGCGGGCGGCATGGGTCGGGTCTATCTGTCGCACACGCAGGGCGGCCGACCGGTGGCGATCAAGGTGGTACGGCCGGAGCTGGCCGACGACCCGGCCTTCCGGCGCCGGTTCCGCCGGGAGGTGGAGGCGGCCCGACGGGTCCGTGGCGCCTATACCGCCGAGTTGATCGACGTCGACGCGGACGGCGTACCGCCCTGGCTGGCCACGCTGTACGTGCCCGGGCCCTCCCTGACGGAGGCCGTCGCCCGGCGTGGCCCGCTGCCGGTGCCCGCGGTGCTGTGGCTGATGGCGGGGGTGGCCGAAGCACTCCAGGCCGTCCATGGCGCGGGCATCGTGCACCGCGATCTGAAGCCGTCGAACGTGCTGCTGGCCGCCGACGGGCCCCGGGTGATCGACTTCGGCATCTCGCTGGCCGCCGACCTCAGCTCGCACACCGCCACGGGCTCCACCGTCGGTACGCCCCACTTCATGGCCCCCGAGCAGGCGGCCGGGGGCGAGGTCACGGCCGCGACCGACGTCTTCGCGCTGGGCCAGACGGCGGCGTTCGCGGCACTGGGCCGGCCGCTGTACGGGGACGGCTCGGCCGTCGGCGTGCTCTACCGGATCGTGCACGACGAACCCGACCTGTCCGTGCTGCCCGAGCAGCTCCGTCCGCTGTTCGCCCGCTGCCTGGCCGCCGCCCCTCAGGAGCGCGCCACCCTGGCGGAGATCGTCGAGTGGTGCCGGCGACGGCTCGGCGCCGACGCCGAAGCGGGTGCGGGGCCGACCGTCTGGCGGGACGTCATGGGGCCGGAGGTGACGGTTCCGTCCCCGGTGCCCGCCTCCACCCGGGTGCTGCACACGCGGCCCCTGGTCGTCACGCAGCCGCAGCCGCGGCAGGCGGGGCCCGACGAGCGGCGGGCGGGCAGACGGCGTACCGCGCTGATCACGACCGTGGGGGTGGCGGCCGGGGCGCTGCTGCTGACAGGTTTCGCGTGGATGGTCTCGGACGCGGGGGACCGGTTCCGCGACTGGGTCGCGGGTGCGTCCGGCACACCGGGCCCGGGGCAGTCGTCGAGGGCGTCGGGTTCGGGGTCGGCATCCGCGTCCGAGCCGACGTCGGAGAACCGCACGGAGGAGTCGGGAACCGATGGCCGGACGCCGGAGGCGTCGAAGCCCTCCGCGACCGCGTCCGCGTCACCGCGGGTCCTCACCGAGGCCCCTGTGCTGCTGAACACGGACACGTCACTGAGCTTCGAGAAGCCGCTCTGGCGAGAGGACCGCAAGGGGGACATCCGCCTGGACTGCCAGGACGACGGCTGCGCGATGGAGAGCGATACGAGCGTGTTCCTCCAGATGTTCGGCAGTTCGGGGACCACCCTCGACGAATGCCGTCTCATGCTCGGTGGCGCCGACCGCCACCGCTGGACGCTGGCCTCGATCGCGGCCGGCACCGAGATCTGCGTCAAGCACTCCTCCGGGGACATCGCGCTGCTCGTGGTCCAGACGAAGTCGACGGCGCTTCCGGAACTCGGCTTCCTGAGCATGGATATGACGGTCTGGAAGGACGCGGCCTAGCCGCCCCGTGACCACACGCACTCGCCCCGGCGGAACTCCAGGAGTCCTGCCGAGGCGAGTGGTGTCACATGGCGGGTGCCGCTGTGGCGCGGGTCAGCGGGTGAAGGTCACCCGGTTCTCCTTCAGGGAGCCACAGTTGGAGCCCGTCACCTGCACGTACACGTTCTTGATGTGACCGCCCCAGTCGACGCAGTGCCCCTTGCCGTACACGTAGGTCGGTCCGGCGTACGAGGTGTACTGCCCGTAGTCCTCGTCGTACTCCTCGGTGTCGGACACGTAGATCCACGCCGACATGTCAGCGGCGGCCCCCGGGTTGTTGCGGATGGTCGCCACACAGTTCTCGCCGTTGGAGGCGTTGTACGTCAGGTAGATGGTGCCCAGCGAACCGACGGCCGCCGAGTTCACCGTCTTGTAGCCGCTTCCGCAGACCTTCTGCGGGGTGGTGTTGGGCGCGGCGGAGGCGGGCGCCGCCAGGGCGGCCGTGGATCCCACCGTCAGGGCCGCCAACGCGGCAGCGGACAGGACAGAACGCGCGTATCGCATATTTCCCCCTGGTATCCATTGGAGGTGGTTGCTCCTGCATGATGTGACCCACGGGGTATGCGAATGGTTGTGCTCGGTTCTGACGCTTCCTCAAGACCGCCGGTGGCGCGGGAGTCGGCGTGACTACAGCCCGAACAGGCTTGGGTCCATGGCCAGTTCCTTGAAGTAGTCCTGTGGGTTGGCGACCATCCTGCGCTCCTTGAGGTCCAGCAGACCGCCGACCGCCGTGAGTTCGGCGGCCACCGTGCCGTCCGCCTTGCGAACGGTCTGCTCGATACGGAACGTCTTGCCACCGGACCACTCGAAGGCGCAGGTCACGTCGATCTCGTCACCGGCGAGGAGCTCCCGCTTGTAGCGGATGGTCGTCTCCAGCGCGACGGGACCCACGCCCTTGCTCATCAGGCCCGACTGGCTGATGCCCGCGGCCCGGAGCAGCGACCAGCGGGCGTGCTCCGCATAGTTGATGTACACGCTCTGGTTGACGTGCCCCTGTACATCCGTCTCGTAGCCGCGGACGGTGACCCGGACGGAAAACGGCTCGCTCACTGCTTCCCCCTCTCGCCTTCGATGCCCTGGGCACCGATCTTGGCATGTCTGTCACGCACGGCGCGGGGAAGCCAGCAGATATCGCGCTCTTGTGCGAGGCTCGGTGTACTCGCCGACCTGCCACCCCGCCCTTTCCAGTGTGGCGGCGCAGGCCCGCAGACGCGCGCTGTCCGGCTCGTGCACGGCGACCGCCTCCGGCTGAGGGGTGGCCCGCACCCGGTAACCCGCCTCGGAGTCCTGCTCGGCCGGACGCTGCCCGGCAGCCTCCAGGGCGAGCGCGGCGGCCCGCACCAGATGCGTACGCTCCCAGCCGCACGGCCGGTCCGTCGCCCCGTCCGGATTGGTCATCCGGCGCAGCTCCAGCAGCCCCTGCCAGGCGCTGTGCACCTCGCGGACGCGGGCGGGCCCCGGCTTCGGCGGGTCCTCCTCGCCGCCGATCCGCGCGGCGAACGCGCCGCCGGCCGCGGGAACCTCGGCTTGCGCGGGTGCCGGCGGCTGCGCCTCCCGTATCCGATGCCCCGCCGGCGTCAGAAAGTGATCGTGCGGCGGCCGCGGGTGCCGGAAGGCGAGACCCCGCTTCACCAGCGCGGCGAGCTGCGCCTCCGTACCCCTGAGCCGCCCGGTGACGGGATCGGCGGCATCGATGACACGCCGCTGGGCGGCGGTCGGCGGTCGCGTCACGGCGTGCTCCTCCCCGGGCTGCGGGGTCCCGGCCGCACCGACCCCTGCCGGGTGGGCGCGTGTGCCCCGTCTGCCGGGAAGACTACGTCCCGGGTCTGACATTCCAGCCGGCGATCACCGGTCGCCCGTGCTCCGTACCCAGCCGGCACACCGTCCCCGTCGCCAGCTGGAACAGTGCGCCGTCCGCCGCCGGCAGCCCGAGCCGCCGGGCCGTGAGCACCCGCAGGAAGTGTCCGTGCGCCACGAGCACCACGGCGCCCTCCACCCGGGCGAGCGCGGCGTCCGCCTTGGCCAGCATCCGGTCGGCGCGCCGCCCGACCTGCTCCGGACTCTCCCCGGGGTGGTCGGGCGGCCCGGGCGCGACCCCGTCGGTGAACAGGAACCACCCCGGCCGCTCCCGCTGGATCTCGACCGTCGTGACCCCCTCGTACCCGCCGTAGTCCCACTCCCGCATGTCGGTGTCGACCGACACGTCGCGCACGTCGTGCAGCCCGATGAGCTCGGCGGTCTCCCGTGCCCGGCGCAGAGGGCTGACGAAGGCGGCCCCGACGCGGTGCGATCGGATCAGCGGCACCAGCCGCCGCGCCTCCTCGCGTCCGTGCTCGGTCAGCGGCACGTCCGTCCACCCGGTGTGCCGCCCGGACCGTGACCACTCGGTCTCGCCGTGCCGGACCAGAAGGAGATCACCCACGTGCGCGCCCTTCCCGCTCGCCTCCCAGCACCGTGCCACAGCGCTGCCGACGGCCGCAGGGCGGACTGGGCCGGACGGCGCCGTACCCCGGCGCCCGGCTCAGACCCCCGGCAGGCCCTGCACCGACTGTGCGAGCTGTCCGACCGCGACGACGAGCGGGGTCACCGGCTGGACGAACTCGTTCAGCCGGTCGAGGGCGCGCCGCAGGACGGTCGGCTGCGGTTCCTCCTCCTCGAGTTCCTCGCGCAGCCGGCGCAGTTCCCTGCTCGTGGCGTCGGGGTCGGCGAGCGCGGCGCGGTGTTCCTCCAGCAGCCGTTCGACGACGGCCAGGAGCTGGGCGGTACGAGCGGCCTGCTCGGGGTCCTGCGTCTGGAAGGAGACCGCGCCGGAGAACGCCTGGGCGCCGTCCCCCACGGCCTGGTTGCCCACGTACTGGGTGCCGCCGCTGATCATGACGCCCTTGTTGACGGGAGGGTCCTGGCGCCCGTCGTCGTTTCGCATGAGAAGTCTCCTACTTGTCGGAGCCACCCGCGGTGCTGAGCGCGGAGGCGCCGGACTGCTGCGGGAGGTTCTGGTTGGCGGTCGCTCCCGCGCCGATCGCCTGGTTGCCGATGATGCTCGTGCCGCCCTGCTGGATGAGCCCCTGGTTGAGGATCGTCTGCTGCTGGGCGCGGAAGTCGGTGATGTCGTAGCCGCGCGCGTCGAGGAACTCCCGGATGGCGGCCAGGGTGTGGCGTTCCACCAGGGAGATGATCCGGCCGGCGTCCACGACCTGGAAGTAGTTGTGGTAGTTGGGGCTCAGCGCCATCTCCCGGACGCTCACCCGGGCGCCGTAGTCGAAGACCGGGTCCTGCTCCATGGCCTTCAGCTCGTCCACCATGCGCCTGGTGTGCCGGGTCTCGAAGCGGGCGTGGCGCAGCGCCCGCAACGGCGCGGCGAAGAACGCGCCGCCGGTGCGGGCAAGCGAGGCCAGCAGCAGGCCGCGCCTGCCGTCGGCGCCGAGCGGGCCGCGCAGGCGGTCCACGACGTGGTAGTCGGCGGCCACCGGGCCGAGGATGTGGTTGTCGCAGTGCAGATGCAGCGTTCTGCCCGCGGTCGAGAAGTGCAGGAACGCGCTCGGCACCACGTCCCCGCCCCACATCGGGACGTGCACCGCCAGATAGTGGCGGACGGTCCCGGTCGGACGCAGCATGATCTGCTCGACGTCTTCGGCGGACAGCCGGACGGTCGGGGTGATGCTGCGCTCCGCCTCGATGAACCGCTCGTCGTCACCGATGGTCGTGCCGCTCGCGAAGACGCGGTCCTCGATGACGAGGGAGCCGAGCGCCTCCTCGTCGGACTCCGCCGCCCCGACGTCGTCGCCGGCGCCGCGCTCGGCGACCGCGTGCAGTCGTGCGCGGACGTGGTCGACGAGTTCGGCGACGGTGAAGGGCTCCGGCTCGGCGGGGCGCGCGGTCGCGCCGACCCGCTCGTCGGCGGGCAGGAGCGGCACCGCCAGCGACCACTTGGAGCTGGTCTCCGAGTAGCCGACGAACGGGGTGTAGCCGCTGTACACGGTGACGTTGCCGACCTGGGCCTGCTGGATGGCCGCGAGCCGCTCGGCCATCCACCGCTTGCGGGGCACGGTGGGGCGGGGCCGCCGGGCGAAGGTGTCGCGGGTCATGGTGGTGCGCAGCAGCTGGTCGACGTCCCGGTCATGGTCCACGACCGTCAGATGTGCGAACGCCACCGCCGCGATCGATGCCACCACGCCCGGCACCCCGCCCAGATAGGCGCCGAGCAGCCAGCCGGCGAAGCCCGACACGGGCAGCGACGAGATGAGGGAACCGAAGTAGAAGCCGATCAGGGCCACCACCGCGGTCGTGACGGCCCCGGCCACCAGCGCCTTGCTGCCGGGCTGGTGGTGGCCGCGGGTGGCCAGGCTCGGCTGGGCGCCGGGGCGTCGGGTGGTCGACAGCAGCAGCGCGACGTACAGGAGCCACAACGGCGCGAGCAGCGCCACTGCGGCGAACGCCGCCGTCAGCCGCAGATCGCGGTGGTGGCGCAGTTCCTGAGCCGACAGGCAGTGGCGTGCCACCGCCACCAGGTCGACGTCGGGCGAGGGGGCCACGGCGCTGGCCTCGTCGGCCAGGACCTCTTCCACCACCCGGTCGGCGAAACGTTCGTCCACGTAGGCCGCGGCGCACAGATAGCGGGTGACGTCACCCGGTGCGCTCCCGACCGGCATGCGGACCTGGGGCGTCGTCATGCCGAGCCCTCCCTTTCTCCTCCTGGCCGGTGGCGTCCGCCGGGCGGCGGATCCCGGGGCGCGCGTGCGGGGCAGCCCCACGGTGAGCAGCGCGAGCAGCACGCCGACCGCCAGGCCGAAGACGAGGGCCGAGAGCATGAGGTCCTTCAGCAGGGTGCCGGCCGGTGCGAGTTCCTCGTCGGAGAGGAACGTCTGGAGCAGGCCGAACCGCAGCAGGGACGCGAACGCGGGCGCCAGTACACCTGCCGCGAGGCAGCGGAACCAGCCCGTCCGGTGGCGGAGGAGACGCCCTGCGAAGAAGGCGAGCCCGGCGAGCAGCACCGCGACGCAGACGTCGTCGATGACCAGGAAGGTCACGCTGCCGTAGTCGCCGGTGGAGTACTGCCAGCCGGGCACGAACGCCGCTTCGAGGAGCCTGCGCAGAGTCTCGTCCCCGGAGTTCTCCATGTAGAACTTCTCGACGTAGAAGTCCCAGACCGATTGCTGCGCCCACGGGGTGCCCGCGGCGAGAACCAGCAGGACCAGCAGGCCCGTTCGGAAGCGTAAGTGCGATGGCGCGCCGGATTCATCTCGACCGGATTCACCGCGAAGCGACAAGAACACCTGCCGGTTCCCCCATCCCTGATCCCGGAGATCAGTGGCCGCACTCTATGGCATCCCCGTTCTCTCTGATCGTGAATCAGCGAACATCGACAAGCCCGGCTCAACCGCCCCGCGGGCTACTGCCGGTACCCGCTGAGGAACCGCCCGATCCGTCCGATCGCCGCCTCCAGGTCGTCCGCGTAGGGCAGGGTCAGGATCCGGAAGTGGTCCGGGGTCGGCCAGTTGAAGCCCGTGCCCTGCACGACCTGGATCTTCTCCCTCAGCAGCAGGTCCAGGACGAACTTCTCGTCGTCATGGATCTTGTACACCTCGGGGTCGAGGCGCGGGAACGCGTACAGCGAGCCCTTCGGCTTCACGCACGACACACCGGGGATCTCGTTGAGCTTCTCCCAGGCCACGTTGCGCTGTTCGTACAGCCGGCCGCCCGCGGTGGTCAGATCGCGGATGGACTGGCGGCCGCCGAGGGCGGCCTGGATGGCGTACTGGGCGGGCGCGTTGGCGCACAGGCGCATGGAGGCCAGCATCGTCATGCCCTCCAGGTAGTCCTTGGCGTGCTGCCGCGGGCCGGTGACGACCATCCAGCCGGAGCGGAAGCCCGCCACCCGGTACGTCTTCGACAGGCCGCAGAAGGTGAGGACCACCAGGTCGGGGGCGAGGGCCGCGACCGAGTGGTGCACGGCGTCGTCGTACAGGATCTGGTCGTAGATCTCGTCGGCGAAGACCATGAGGCCGTGGCGGCGGGCGAGGTCGAGGATGCCCTCGAGGATCTCCTTGGGGTAGACCGCGCCGGTCGGGTTGTTCGGGTTGATGATGACCACGGCACGCGTGCGGTCCGTGATCTTCGACGCCATGTCGTCCAGGTCCGGGTACCAGTCGGCCTGCTCGTCGCAGAGGTAGTGGACCGCCTTGCCGCCGGCGAGGGTCGTCACCGCCGTCCAGAGGGGGAAGTCCGGGGCGGGGATGAGGATCTCGTCGCCGTCCTCGACCAGGGCCTGTACGGCCATGGAGACCAGCTCGGACACGCCGTTGCCGAGGAAGACGTCGTCGACGCCGACCTCCAGGCCGAGCGTCTGGTAGCGCTGGGCCACGGCCCGGCGGGCGGAGAGGACACCGCGCGAGTCCGTGTAGCCGTGCGCCTGGGGGAGCATCCGGATCATGTCCTGGAGGATCTCCTCCGGCGCCTCGAAGCCGAAGAGCGCGGGGTTGCCCGTGTTCAGGCGCAGCACGCTGTGGCCCGCCTCCTCCAGCGCGTTCGCGTGCTCGATCACCGGGCCGCGGATCTCGTAACAGACTTCGCTCAGCTTGCTCGACTGCCGGAACTCCATGCGCGCTCGCCTCTCCGGTTTCGTGTGTTACTTGGTTTTACCAAGTTCGAGCTTGGAAAGTCCAACAACATGTCTAGACTGCGCCACATGTCACCTCGCCGAAGCTACGACCAGTACTGCTCCGCCGCGCGGGCGCTCGACCTCGTCGGCGACCGCTGGACCCTGCTGATCGTCCGGGAGCTGCTGGCCGGCCCGCGGCGCTACACCGACCTGCACGCCGATCTTCCGGGCGTCAGCACGGACGTGCTCGCGTCGCGGCTGAAGGACATGGAACGGGACGGCGTCAGCACGCGCCGCCGGCTGCCGCCACCCGGCGCGGCCTACGTCTACGAACTCACCGCGCGCGGGCGGGAGTTGCTGCCCGTCCTCCAGGCGCTGGGGGAGTGGGGGCAGGCCGAGCTGGGCGAGCGGCGACCGACCGACGCCGTGCGCGCGCACTGGTTCGCGCTGCCGCTGACGCGGGCGCTGGACGGGGAGGGCCTGGTCGAGGTCCGGCTGGAGGAAGGGGACTTCCATCTGTACGTCGGCGCGCAGGACGGGCCGGTCTACGGCGACGGACCCGCTCCCGGTGAGCCCGACGCGCGACTGGTCCTGGACTCCGTCACGAGCGAGGCCGTCGCGCGCGGGGAGCTGAGCGTGACCGACGCCGTACGGGGCGGGCGTGTCGAGGTGACCGGCGAGGGCACGCTCGCGAAGGCGCTCAGGGAGGCGTGAACGGCGAAGGGGCCCACCGCCCTCGCGGTGAGCCCCTTGTGTGGGAGTGTCAGGCGCCCGGCGGCACCCGAGACGGCCGTCCAGTCCCACGGGTCAGCGCGTAACCGCCGATGCCCGCGAGCGCGGCCAGCACACCGCCGATCGCGGTCCACACCCAGCGATCCGACCACCATCCGGAGGCCCAGCCGTCGTCGGGCTCGATGCTGGAGAGCACCGCCGAGGCCGACGAACTCTCCTCGTCCTCCTGCGACTTCACGGCCACACCCGGCACGAGCGGCTCCGCCAGCGACCCGTCCACGGCGGCCGAACCGCCGATGTCCTCGGAGTCGACGCGGATCTCGGCGCCGACCGGCAGACCCAGGTCGGAGGCGGGCACGTCCACGGCGGTCAGCCGGATGTAGTAGGTGCCCGGCAGCGGGTCGTCGGCCCACTGCTCCGACCAGGCCCGCACGGTGCGCAGCACGCAGGTCAGCTCGACCGAGGCGCTGTTGGCCGCGGCGGTGCGCGTCTGGGCGCCGTACTGGCAGGCCTGACGGCGGCGCAGACCGTCGTACACGTCGATCTGCCAGGTCTCGGCGGCGTGCGTGTCCGGCAGCTTCACCGTCGCCTTGACGGTGGGGCGCTGTCCGGCGTCCGCCGGGAACGACCAGTACAGGTAGTCACCGGTGGAGGCGCTCGCCGTGGCCGTCTGCCCCTGCCCGACCTCGGTCGCCGTACGGAAGGAGGTGCCCGCCGTGGTCGGCGCGCCGCCCTCCTCCGAGGCGCTCGGCGACGGCGAGGAGTCGGCCGCCGCGGGACCCGCCGCCAGCCCCAGCGCCAGCAGGGCGCCGCTCAACACTCGTGTGATCCGCATCAGTTGGTCCTCCAGACCGCGAACCGCCAGCGCGACAGCCAGCCCCAGACGAGACCGGCGAGGAAGCCGGTGAGGATCAGCGCGCCCAGCAGCCACCAGCCGCGCCCGAGGCCGAAGGAGGCCACGTCGCTCGACGTCGACGGCCCGTCCACGACGTCGACCGTCAGCTCCAGCGGCAGACCGGGCGTGGCCTGCACGCCGGAACCCGCGGAGAAGGACTGGGTGACCTGGAGGCACACGGTCTCGGCGGGCGCGGAGTCCTCGTCGTCGCCGTCGGCCTCCGCCTTCGGGTAGCGCAGACCGGTCGACACGACGTCGGTGCGGCCGTTGCCCGCGGCCTCGCCGCGCACGATCTCCCGGCCGCGCTCGGTCACAGCCCGCAGCAGCACCCCGTAGGAGGGGTTCACGGCGCGGTCGGCCGACACGCTCACGGACGTGCGCAGCTCCTGGCCGGGCTCGACGTCCACGCGATACCAGCGCTGCTGCCCGAACTCCTCACGGTCGGTGTACAGGCCGGACTTCAGCGTCGGCGCCTTCGCGCACTGGGCCGCGCCCGTCGTCGCGACCGGCGTCACCACCGGATCGGCCGCCCGGTCCACCAACTGGTTGACCTTGTCGGCGAGTTCGTCGGTGTGCTCGACCGAGGTGAAGGTGCCGCCGGTCGCCTCGGCGATGCAGCTGAGCTGCTGGCGCAGCTTGGTGTTCGGGACCAGGCCGAGCGTGTCGATGGTCAGGCCGATGCCCTTGGCGGCGATCTCCCGGGCCACCTCGCAGGGGTCGAGCGGGGCGCAGGTGTCCTCGCCGTCGCTGATCAGCACGATGCGCTTGGAGCCCTCGCCGCCGTCCAGGTCCTCGGCCGCCTTCAGCAGGGCGGGACCGATCGGCGTCCAGCCGGTGGGCGTCAGGGTCGCCACCGCGGTCTTGGCCTCGGTGCGGTCCAGCGGGCCGACCGGGTAGAGCTGCGCGGTGTCCTTGCAGCCCGTCCTGCGGTCGTCGCCCGGGTAGTTGGCGCCAAGGGTGCGGATGCCGAGCTGGACCTCTTCGGGCGTCGCGTCCAGCACCTCGTTGAAGGCCTGCTTCGCCGCGGCCATCCGCGACTGGCCGTCGATGTCCTTCGCCCGCATCGAGCCGCTGACGTCGATCACGAGATCGACTTTCGGAGCGGTTGCGGTGGTCTCGTCGGCGCTCGCCCCGGCCGGGAAGGCTATCCCGGCCGTGAGCGCGGCGAGCAGGGCGCAGACCCCGGCCGCCAGCCGTTGTGTTCTGATCATCGGCGGATCCTATTGATCAGAGGTGTCCGGCTCCAAACGAGGTCGGACCGCCTGCCGGACCGCCCGCCGGACCACTGGTCAGAACGCCTCCGCGACCAGCGGGTTGGGCAGCTCGGCCCACTGGTCCCCGGGCGTCCCCGGCGACAACCGCATCAGCGTCAACGCCTTCGTGGGCAGCGCCTCCCCGCGCAGCGCGGCCAGGTCCACGGTCTCCGGCAGATCCCGTACGGCTGCCTCCAGCGCCCCGCGCAACGCCGTGCCCGAGCCCGCCGTGCCCGCCAGCGACCCCGCCACCAGTGAGCCGAACAGCTTGCGGCGCAGGGTCGGCACGTCGTCCGTGACGATCCGGCCCGTCAGCTCCGGCACCGGGATGCCGTGCCGGGCCAGCCGCGCCGGGCTGACCCGGATGTCGGCGAGGTCGCGGTAGACCAGCCGGACCGGGGCGCCGTCCGCCGACAGCACCACGAGCAGGTTCTGGCCGTGGGCCTCCAGCGCCACCCCCAGCTCCAGCAGCCGCAGCCCCACGGTGAGCGCCAGCCGCGTGAACCCGGCCGACCACGCCGGGGATCGGGGCAGCTCGGTCGTGGCGAGCGCGGCCACCGGCACGACCCGCTCTCCCGGTCCCGCGTACTCCTGCGGTGACTCGCGCAACACCGCCGCCAAATCGGGGGAGTTGGCCGTCGCGGCGCCCAGCGTGCGGGTGACGTGCAGCAGCCCGCCCAGGCGTGCCGCCAGTTCCTCGGCGAAGTCCGACAGCGTGGCCGAAAGGCCGATGGAGTACACCGAGATGTCCCGCACCGAGGACGTCAGCCGGGCGCTCAACGCCGTTTTGACGTGGGGACCGCCCGGGAGGGCGAGCGTCCGCAGGGACATCAGCGGGTGCGCGGCGATCCCGTCGCCGGCCGGGTCGCAGGGACGCTTGAGCACATGCTCGGCCTGCCACGGATGCACCGGGATCAGCAGCCGCTCCCCGTCCCGCGTCCGGTCCCGCATCGCCTCCGGCCACCGGCCCGTCACCAGGCATTCGTCCGCCCGCACCGGCACCACCCCCAGCGTCACCACCGGCCGGTGCTCGGGGCTGTACGCCAGCTGCTCGGCGGCCGAGAAGCCGGGCCGCGAACGGCAGTTGGGATGGAACGGGTGCCCGTCGACCACCCGCTGCTCCCACTCCCAGTCCCTCGCCGGCCACCCCTCCGGGTGAGCCCCCTGCCCGGCCCGCGACAGCGCCAACGAGGCGACGCTGTGGGCGAGTTCGGTGGCGAAGGCCGAGCCGTGCGGTACCCGGAGGTCGGTCAGCAGCCGGGCCGGATCGCCGTACGACGTCCGGTCGAGTCGTACGGCGGTGGTGTACGGGTCGGTGGCGTACGGGTCGGCGTGCGGGCCGTGCAGCCGGCGGCCGTCCGAAAGGCGCAGGGTGAGGCCCTCCCGGCCGGGATCGCGCCGGGCGATCCAGGGGAGGGGCTCGTGCGCGAGGGCACGCCACAGCCGGGTCAGAACGGCCGCTCGCGCGGCGGGGAGCTCGGCGGCGTACCGCGACGCGAGTTCGGGGCGTGCGTCGGCCAGTTCGGCGGCGACCTCGGCCTCGGCGCTGGAGGGACGGTGCACGGGCGGGCTCCTCGGGTACGAGTAGGACGTCGGGCCAGGCGCCGACGACAGACATACTGATCGTCTTCCCGTCTGAACGGCCTGTAGAGACCGTCGTGAACGGACAAGTCGAGACCGTCCGGAACGGGACCGTGGTGACTGTCCCGAACGGACCGTAGAGAACGAGTGGATCGCGTGCACCTCAACCCTCCACCCGCCGCCGACGTCGCGGAACGCGCCGACGCCCACGCGGTCGCGCCCCTGCTGAACTGCCTGCTGCGTGAGGTGGCCGAACCGCACGGGCAGTCCGGCGGGCGGCGGGTGTACCGGCTGCCCGGCTCGGAGCGGCTGCTGCGGGTCCTCGGTGAACGGCGGCCCGCCGAGCCCGAGGTGCGCACGGACGGCACCTGGCGGCGCGTCGGGCACACCGAGCTCGTCAAGCTGGTGGCCGACGAACTGCGCCGGCACACCGGACTGTCCAACCACGAACTGCCCGCCGAGATGATCGACAGCCGGGACGCCGTGGCCGCGTTGCTCACCGCACGCGCGCGTGCGACGCCGCCGGACGACCGCTACCTCCGCTCCGAGCAGTGCCTCCTCACCGGCCACCCCCACCACCCCGCCCCCAAGGCGCGGGGCGGCGGTCCGGTCGGGGCCTGGCTGCCGTACGCCCCCGAGGCGCACGCCCGCTTCCCGCTGACGCTGCTCGGCCTGCGCGAGGACGTGGTCGTCGAGGAGGGCGACACCTCCGCCCTGGACGCTCTCGGCGAGGCCCCGCCCGGCTACCGGCTGCTGCCCGCGCACCCCTGGCAGCTCGACCTCGTCGGCCGGGAGCTCGCAGAGGCGTTCGCGGACGGCAGGCTCGTGCGACTGGGCACGACCGGCTTCGACGCCTGGCCGACGGCCGCGATCCGCACGCTGTACGCCCCCGAGCGCGATCTCTTCCTGAAGTTCAGCCTCGATGTGCGCATCACCAACGACATCCGCCGGCTGTGGCGCCACGACCTGCTGAAACTGCGCCGCACCGACGCCGCGGCCACGGCGGCCTTCGCCACCGGCCCCGCGGCCTGGCTGAGCGACCGCGGCTACCGCACCGCCGGCTTCGCCTTCGAGGAACTCGCGGTCCTGGTCCGCGACGGGCTGCGGGGCAGCCTGCCGCCGGGCGCGACGCCGCTGCTAGCCGCCGGGCTCGTCGAGGGCTTCGAGGGCAGCCCGCTCGCCGACGCCGCGGACCCGGCGGCCTGGTGGGAGGCGTATCTGGCCCAGGTGGTCCCGCCCGCCCTCGCGGCCTTCGCCGAGCACGGCGTCGTACTCGAAGCGCACCTGCAGAACACGCTGGTCGCCGTCGACCGCGACGGCCTCCCCGCGCAGGCCCTGTTCCGGGACGCCGAGGGCGTGAAGCTGCTGCCGGACGTGTCCCGGGCGGCGGGCTGGGAGCGGCTGGTGTACTGCCTGGTCGTCAACCACCTCGTCGAGATCGCCGGCGCCCTCGTCGAACACCACCCGACCCTGGACCCCTGGCCCGCCGCACGCCGCGAGCTGACCCGCCACGACCTCCCCGAGATCCCGGCCCTGCTGTCCGCCCCCACCCTCCCCGGCAAGACCAATCTGCTGCTGCGCT
Source organism: Streptomyces sp. NPDC057623 (assembly GCF_042800355.1). Classification (NCBI taxonomy): domain Bacteria; kingdom Bacillati; phylum Actinomycetota; class Actinomycetes; order Kitasatosporales; family Streptomycetaceae; genus Streptomyces; species Streptomyces sp. NPDC057623. Next base: position 22,164 of record NZ_JBHVGZ010000032.1, on the reverse strand, counting down.
GGACGGGCGCGGACGGCGCCGCCGCCCGCTATCTGCCGCTACCGAACTCCCTGGCGGGCAGAGGGAACGAGAGGTGACGCCTCCTTTGATGGAGTGTCAGGTCGCTTTCCGGATGGGGTGGAACCCTTCGAGGCGGCGCACGGCGTATCCGTCGAGTGCAACCCTCGGCGTTACGGGTTAGAAGCCGAGCAACAGTGGATAAAGCGGAGTAAAATGGGTACGGTCCGGCTGAGTTGCCGATCACGCACGGTGTGTCAATGCCCATGTGCCGCAACTGAAAATCCCCGAGGCAATAGCGATGAACCCGTCCGTCGACCCACCCGGCGGCGAATCACGTGGCCGCCCGCCCGTTCCGCCGCCGCCCCCGCCGCCCGCGTGGCAGATCCGGCCCGAGCCCGATACAGAGGGCCCACCGGTTCCCCTTCCGCCCATGCCGCAGTCGCCCCCGCCGGGAGCACCCCCTCACTTCTCCTATGACGTCACCCGGTACCTGTGCGCGGCGATGCATACCGATATCGGGCTCGCGCGCAAGGCCGTGGCCCGAATCGTGCACGAGCCGCGGCGTGCGGCGGCTTCCTCGCCCGGCGTGGACCTCGGTTGCGTGTTGCGACACGCTCTGGCCGCCCGTACCCGCCAGGGGCGGCGGGACGTCGTACTCCTCCTCCTGCTGATCCTCATAGTGATCACCATGCCCTTCACCGGAGGTGTGTCCCTCTTCCTGGGGCTGCTCGTGGCCTGGGCCATCGTGGCCGCCGAATTGCTGTCCGTGTACTACGGCGTCGTCTCCCGGAAGTTGAAACGGGAGAACTTCGACCCGAGGCAGTCCCCCCGGCCACCGACGGCCAAGGACGCCGCACGACTTGAGACGATCGAACTCCGGGACAGGGGCAATGTCGTGGTCTCCTCCCGCTTCGAGCCCTTCGTCGGGCACGGCGAGACCTACAGAACCTGGTCGTTCGCTCTGAACACCGGACGTGCCGATGCCGGCAGGCAGGTCATCCCGTTCACCATCCATGACCTCAACGCCCATATCTCCGCCCGGGTCCAGGCGCTCGAGCTGCCGGGCATGGACGTCGCCGACGTGCTCTTGGTCAACGGGGCCGACCTGCTGATCGGAATCGACGACCGAACCCGTGCCGAGGTGCTGCGCAACCTGGCCGGACCGCCCGGAGCACAGGTTTCGGACGCCCTCCTGCGTGAGCTGCGCGAGGACGGCAAGGGCCGCGCGCGGCCCTATCTCGCGGTCCGGGTCACCGGGTGGAGCGGCGAACTGGTCATCACCTTGTTCCTGAGGTGCGCGCTGCTGTCCGGTCGTGACATCGCGTTCATCGAGGGAAGCAACTGTCTGCTCCCGCCTGTGCGGGAGAAGTACCGGACGGTGGACAGGCTGCTGGACGCGCCTACCTTCCGGCAGTGGTGCCGACTGGTCGGTGAGGCGGGTGCACGCACCCCGATCCTGCTGGTCCGCGCGCCCTTCACGCTCCTGAGAGACCTCTTCGCACCGCTCGAGAGGCACCGCGCACAACGCAGGCAGGAGCGCTCGATCCGCATGCGCACCTTCGACTACGGCTCGAAGTTCAGCCTTCGGGAGCAGGCGAGCGATCGGTTCTTCCACCGGTACTTCCAGTCACTGGACCGGGAGTTGTACGCCAAGACGATCGAGCACCGTGTTCTGGACGCCCTGGTGCAGTTTCTCGAGGACCACAACATCGACTCCAGCGACCTGATCCAGCGCCAGACCACCATCTACAACTCCGGTCTGTTCGCGGGGCGTGACATCTCCATCAAGCGTTCCAGCGTGCGCGCCGGAGGCGGCGGCCTGTTGCGGAACCCGCAGCCCACAAGGCAGAGGTGACGTGATGTCGAATCGCGGGGCACATGAGTCAGCGAGTCACGTCAGCGGTATTCAGGCCGGGCGGGACGTGCGCATCGAGCGGAGCACGCTCGCCTTGGGTCACGCCACGGTGACCGGAACTCCGACGCCGGCAGAGCATGCGGCGGCCGTCGCGGAACTGCGCACCGCGGTCGGTGTTCTGCTGGACGAACTCCGCCGCAACCAGGATCAGTACGAGGACGGGGCGGAACTGGTCGAGGCCGCCGAGCAGGTGCAGGCGGAACTCGCCCGCGACGAGCCGCGCCGCAACACCCTCCTGCGCTGGCTCGGTTTCATCGCCCCCGGCGTCCACGCGATCGCCGCGGTCGCGGCGGACGTGACCGCGATCCAGCAAGGCGTGGATGCCTTGTTCTAGACCGGCCGCCGTCACGCTTGGTTACTATGTCATTTCATGCCGGACGCCGGAGGCAGGGGCCTGGGAGCTGGTCGTGGAATATAAGGCAGACGACGTGTGGGGCCTTGGAAGATGTTGAGAAAGGTCACCGCCACCCGCTATATCGAGCCACTGCGGTCCGGCGGCTCCGTGCCCGGAGTCGTGGAGGCCGACGACCTGGGCACCTATGTCGTGAAGTTCACCGGGTCCGCGCAGGGCCGCAAGGCGCTGGTCGCCGAGGTGATCGTCGGGGAGCTGGCCCGCGCTCTCGGGCTGCGCTTCCCCGAGCTGGTCCTGGTCCACTTCGACCCCGCGATCGCCGCGAGCGAGCAGCACCAGGAGGTACGGGAACTGCACGCGGCCAGCGCGGGAGTCAACCTCGGTATGGACTTTCTGCCGGGCGCGAAGGACTTCACCCCGGAGGTCGCCAGGGCCTTCCGCGTGGATCCGCTGGAGGCCGGACGGATCGTCTGGCTGGACGCCCTGACCGCGAACGTCGACCGTACGGTCCACAGCTCCAACCTCATGGTCTGGCCCACGCTGGGGACCGTTCCGCCCCGCCTGTGGCTCATCGACCACGGCGCCGCGCTCGTCTTCCACCACCGCTGGGACGGCTCGGATCCGGAGAAGGCGTACGACTTCCGTCACCACGCCCTCGGCCACTACGCCCCCGACGTGCGCGCGGCCGACGCCGAGCTGGCGCCGAAGGTCACCGAGGCACTGCTGCGGGAGGTCGTGGCAGAGGTCCCGGACGCGTGGCTGAGCGCCGAACCGGGCTTCATGAGCCCTGGAGAGGTCCGCGACGCCTACATCGCCCACCTCCACGCGCGCGTACAGGCATCCTCGGCCTGGCTCCCCACCGACTTCCCCACCCGGGAGGAACTCGCCGCCGAGGAGGCCCTCCGGGCGGCGAGGACACAGCAAGGCCGGCCGAACTGGCTGAAGCGGGTGCCCGACCTGCACGGCAAACCGGCCGCGGAACAGGATTGGTCGGTGCACCTCGGATGAGTGGCCGTGTCGAGATCGAGTACTGCACCCAGTGCCGTTGGCTGCCGCGCGCGGCCTGGCTGGCGCAGGAACTGCTCACGACCTTCGAGGCGGAGCTGACCGAGCTGGCGCTGAAGCCCGGCAAGGGCGGCGTCTTCGTCGTCCGCGTCGACGACGACGTCGTGTGGGACCGCCGCGAGCAGGGCTTCCCCGAGCCGACGGCGGTCAAGAGGGTCGTACGCGACCGAGTGGCCCCGGGGAAGTCCCTGGGCCACTCGGACACACCGGCTTCCTGAGGGCTCAGCCCTTGAGCTGCTCGTACGCCGGCAGCGTCAGGAAGTCCGCGTAGTTGTCGTCGAGGGAGACCTCCAGGAGCAGGTCGTGTGCCTGCTGCCAGTGGCCGGCCGCGAAGGTCTCCTCGCCGATCTCGGCGCGGATGTTCGCCAGTTCCTCGGCGGCGACCTTGCGGGCCAGCTCCGGGGTGGCCTGCTCGCCGTTCTCGAACTCGACGCCCGCGTTGATCCACTGCCAGATCTGGGAGCGGGAGATCTCGGCGGTGGCCGCGTCCTCCATGAGGTTGAAGATGGCGACCGCGCCGAGGCCGCGCAGCCAGGCCTCGATGTAGCGGATGCCGACCTGGACGGCGTTGACCAGGCCCGGGTACGTGGGCTTGGCGTCCAGCGAGTCGACGGCGATCAGGTCGGCCGCCCGGACGGAGACGTCCTCGCGGAGGCGGTCCTTCTGGTTGGGCTTCTCGCCGAGGACCTTGTCGAAGGACTCCATGGCGATCGGGACCAGGTCGGGGTGGGCGACCCAGGAGCCGTCGAAGCCGTCGCCGGCCTCGCGGTCCTTGTCGGCGCGGACCTTCTCGAAGGCGACCTTGTTGACCTCGGCGTCCCGGCGGGACGGGATGAACGCCGCCATGCCGCCGATCGCGTGCGCGCCGCGCTTGTGGCAGGTGCGGACGAGGAGTTCGGTGTACGCGCGCATGAACGGGGCGGTCATCGTCACCGCGTTGCGGTCCGGCAGGACGAACTTGGCGCCGCCGTCACGGAAGTTCTTGACGATCGAGAACAGGTAGTCCCAGCGGCCGGCGTTCAGCCCGGAGGCGTGGTCGCGCAGTTCGTAGAGGATCTCCTCCATCTCGTACGCCGCCGTGATCGTCTCGATCAGGACGGTCGCGCGGACGGTGCCCTGCGGGATGCCGACGTAGTCCTGCGCGAAGACGAACACGTCGTTCCAGAGGCGGGCCTCCAGGTGCGACTCCGTCTTCGGGAGGTAGAAGTACGGGCCCTTGCCGAGGTCGAGCAGACGCTGGGCGTTGTGGAAGAAGTACAGGCCGAAGTCGACGAAGGCGCCCGGCACCGGCCGGCCGTCGACCTGGAGGTGACGTTCGTCGAGGTGCCAGCCGCGCGGGCGCATGACGACCGTGGCGAGCTCCTCGTCGGCCTTCAGCGCGTACGACTTGCCGGACCTCGGGTCCGTGAAGTCGATGTTGCGGGTGTAGGCGTCGGCCAGGTTGACCTGACCCAGGACGACGTTCTCCCAGGTCGGCGCGGAGGCGTCCTCGAAGTCCGCGAGCCAGATCTTCGCGCCCGAGTTGAGCGCGTTGATGGTCATCTTGCGGTCGGTGGGGCCGGTGATCTCGACCCGGCGGTCCTGGAGCGCGGGCGGGCACGGGGCCACCCGCCAGGAGTCGTCCGCGCGGATCGCGGCGGTCTCCGGGAGGAAGTCGAGCGTGGAGGTGCGGGCGATCTCGGCGCGGCGCTCCGCACGGCGGGCGAGGAGTTCGTCACGCCGGGGCGTGAACCGGCGGTGCAGCTCGGCCACGAAGGCCAGGGCCGCGTCGTTCAGGACCTCCTCCTGCCGGGGCAGGGGCTCGGCGTCGACGATGGCCAGCGGGGACGGCGCTGGTGCGGACATGAGCTGTCACTTCCTTCAGCGAGCTACGAAGACGAGCGGTCGAGCTGTCTGGCACCGGGTGCCAGTCTTCCCGGGTACGGCTGGGAACGCCCGTGGAGCAGACGGGTGCTTCTGAACAGTGGATACTAGTTTCCTCATGGTGGAAGTTCAATCGTTTGTTGATGTCGAGATTCTCTGAGTCGAGGCAACGTGGCTCTGGGTGCCACCGCACTCACTCAAGGTGGGTGAGATCGGCCTCCGTGTCGATGTCGTACGGCCGGGCCACGTCCCCGCACTCGACGAGCCTGATCGCCTCCTCCCGCTCCTTCAGATAGGCGCGTGCCCCTCGATCGCCGGTCGCAGTCGCCGCGACGCCCGCCCAGTGGGCGGCGCCGAAGAGCACGGGATGGCCGCGTACGCCGTCGTAGGCGGCCGAGACGAGCGACGTCTCGCCCTCGTACGCGGCGAGCACGCGCGCCACCGCCTCCGGTCCGATACCGGGCTGGTCGACGAGCGAGACGAGCGCCGCCCTCGCCTCCGTGCCGGCGAGCGAGTCGAGTCCGGCGCGCAGGGAGGAGCCCATCCCCTCGGACCAGTCCGGGTTCTCCACCAGGACGCAAGTGCCGAGCTCCGCCTGCTCCCGTACGGCGGCGGCCCGCGCGCCCAGCACCACGTGCACGCGGGCGCAGCCGGCCGCGCGCAGCACCGCGACGGCGTGCTCGACGAGGGGGCGGCCGCGATGCCGGAGCAGCGCCTTGGGGCGTCCGCCGAGCCGTCGGCCACCTCCGGCGGCGAGCAGCAGACCGGCGACGAGGGGGGCTTGTTTCTCCGTCATACGTCCTGCATACCTGACGCCGGCGGAGCCGCCGCGCCACCTTGGGCTGAATTTCGGTCCGCACGGTGGCGCGCCCGGCGACGGTGGCGTTTACTGACCCGCGTCCCCGGCGCCCGACCACCGTCAGGGGGGCTCGACGGGGGATGCGTACCGCTGGCGCACAACGGCGTGCGAGGGGGAGTGCTTTGTTGCGGAGCTTGGGGCAGAGGCCGGTGACGGGCAGCGACGAGGATCTGAGGGTGGTGGAACTGCGGACGGCGGTGTCCCGCCTGCGCCGCGAACTCGCCGCGCATCCGGCCGAGTTCTCCGACCGCGGTATCGCCGAGGACGAACTCGCCGCGCTCGCCGCGATGACGATCGACGGCGCCCCCGAGATCCCGCGTCTGCGCCGGTCGTTGCTGTTGATCGCCGGGGCGATCGGGTCGGTGAGCGCGCTCGCCAGGGGGCTGTCGGACGTACGTGACGCGGTGGACCTGTTCGGGGAGCCACCGCGCCGCTGACCCGCCGTCGGGGCCTGCTCAGATGTCGACGACCAGTTCGTACCCGCCGCTCTGCATGTCCTCGCACAGGGCGTGGACGACGTCGAAGCGCTTGCCGAACTCGGCGGAGCCCTGCCAGGCCCGCAGCGAATCGAGATCCTTCCAGGCGGCGAAGGACACGAAGGAGTTCGGGTTCCGCAGGTCCCGGATCAGACGGGCTCCGAGGAACCCCTCGTTCGTCTCCTTGGTCCAGGTGAGGAACTCCCGCCAACGGTCGACGAACTCGTCGGCGTTCCCCTCTTTGACCTGCCACTTCCCCGAGGACCAGTGCTTGCTCTCCTGCAGCATGGTGGACACCTCGCTCCGCTGCCGGTCCCCCTGCTTCCAGGCTAGCCCCGGGTCCGCCCCGCGTCCGGTGCGGACCCGGGGCTGAGCCTCGCCGGGGCTAAACCGTCGGCCCGGAGCTCGCCAGTGCCTCCGACAGCTCCGACGCCACCTGCTGGAGCACGGGCACGATCTTGTCCGTCGCGGCCTCCGTGACCCGTCCCGCGGGCCCCGAGATCGAGATGGCGGCGGCGGTGGGGGAGTCGGGCACGGAGACGGCGAGGCAGCGGACGCCGATCTCCTGCTCGTTGTCGTCGACCGCGTAGCCGGCCCGGCGTACGTCCGCCAGGGCGGCCAGGAAGCCCTCCGGCGTGGTGATCGTCTTCTCCGTCGCGGCGGGCATGCCGGTACGGGACAGCAGCGCGCGCACCTCGTGGTCCGGGGTGTTCGCGAGCAGCGCCTTGCCCACCCCCGTGGAGTGCGGGAGCACGCGCCGGCCCACCTCGGTGAACATGCGCATCGAGTGCTTGGACGGCACCTGGGCGACATAGACGATCTCGTCGCCGTCGAGCAGAGCCATGTTGGCGGTCTCGCCGGTCTCCTCGACCAGCCGGGCCAGGTAGGGCCGGGCCCAGGTGCCCAGCAGCCGGGACGCGGACTCGCCGAGGCGGATCAGACGCGGGCCGAGGGCGTAGCGGCGGTTGGGCTGCTGGCGGACGTATCCGCACGCCACGAGCGTGCGCATGAGGCGGTGGATGGTGGGCAGCGGCAGCCCGCTGCTGGCGGACAGCTCGCTCAGGCCGACCTCGCCGCCGGCGTCCGCCATCCGCTCCAGCAGGTCGAAGGCGCGCTCGAGGGACTGGACGCCGCCACTGTTGTTGGCTTTGGCGGCGTCGGTGGTGCTGGCGTTGGACGTCGGCACGGCGCGTTCCTTTCGGGACCGGTGGGAAGGGCAGAAGCCTACCCGCCAGTCGGTTGACTCCCCGCTTGTGCGTAGCTACGTTCTGCTTGGCGAAATTGTAATTCCACTTTGTGGAAACGTACAGAGAGTGCGAGACGGGTGCACTGTGGAGAAGTGTGCCCTTGACGGCGCGGGAACGGGAGTGAAGACTCCTTCAACAGAAAGTTGAATTCCACTCCACGGAAGTCAACGGCGGCAGAGAGGGGTCCGGGTGTCCGACGCTGAACTGGTGCTGCGCTCGACGCGGGTCATCACCCCGGAGGGGACACGGGCCGCCTCGGTCCTGGTCGCCGCCGGCAAGATCACGGCCGTACTCGGGTACGACGCCGAAGTCCCGTCCGGTGCCCGGCTGGAGGACCTCGGCGACGACGTCCTGCTGCCCGGCCTGGTCGACACGCATGTGCACGTCAACGACCCGGGCCGTACCGAGTGGGAGGGCTTCTGGACCGCCACCCGCGCCGCGGCGGCCGGCGGTATCACCACCCTCGTCGACATGCCGCTCAACTCCCTCCCGCCGACCACGACGGTCGACAACCTGCGCACCAAGCAGGACGTGGCCCGCGCGAAGGCACACATCGACGTCGGCTTCTGGGGCGGCGCCCTGCCCGACAACGTCAAGGACCTGCGCCCGCTGCACGAGTCCGGCGTCTTCGGCTTCAAGGCCTTCCTGTCGCCCTCCGGCGTGGACGAGTTCCCGCACCTCGACCAGGACCGGCTGGCCCAGTCCCTGGCGGAGATCACCTCCTTCGGCGGCCTGCTGATCGTGCACGCCGAGGACCCCCACCACCTCGACGCCGCCCCGCAGCAGGGCGGCCCCAGGTATGCCGACTTCCTGGCCTCGCGCCCGCGCGACGCGGAGGACACGGCGATCGCCCAGCTGATCGCCCAGGCGAAACGCCTCCACGCGCGCGTGCACGTCCTGCACCTGTCGTCCAGCGACGCGCTGCCGCTGATCGCCGAGGCCAAGCGGGAGGGCGTACGGATCACCGTCGAGACCTGCCCGCACTACCTCACCCTCACCGCCGAGGAAGTCCCCGACGGCGCCAGCGAGTTCAAGTGCTGCCCGCCGATCCGCGAGTCGGCCAACCAGGACCTGCTGTGGCAGGCGCTGGCCGACGGCATGATCGACTGCGTGGTGACCGACCACTCGCCGTCCACGGCCGACCTGAAGACCGACGACTTCGCCACGGCCTGGGGCGGCATCTCCGGACTCCAGCTCAGCCTGGCGGCCGTGTGGACGGAGGCCCGCAGGCGCGGTCACGGCCTGGAGGACGTGGTCCGCTGGATGTCCGCGCGGACGGCCGAACTGGTCGGGCTCGACGACCGCAAGGGCGCCATCGCGGCGGGCCGGGACGCCGACTTCGCCGTCCTCGCGCCCGACGAGACGTTCACCGTGGACCCGGCCGCCCTCCAGCACCGCAACCGCGTGACGGCGTACGCGGGCAAGACCCTGCACGGCGTCGTGAAGTCCACCTGGCTGCGCGGCGAACGCATCGTCGCGGCCGGCGAGTTCACCGACCCGAAGGGGCAGCTCCTCACCCGCGCCGCCCACTGACCTCCCGCATCCGCACCGGCCGACTCCAGAAAGGCAGACCCACCACCGTGACGGCGATACCCAGCTTCACCGGCGACGCGAACCCCTACGGAGGCGGCGACCCGTACGCGGACTACCGCACCGCCGACTTCCCGTTCACCCAGTACGCCAACCTCGCCGACCGCCGACTGGGCGCCGGTGTCATCGCCGCCAACGACGAGTTCTTCGCCCAGCGCGAGAACCTGCTGGTGCCCGAGCCGGCCGAGTTCGACCCCGAGCACTTCGGCCACAAGGGCAAGATCATGGACGGCTGGGAGACCCGCCGGCGGCGCGGCGCCTCCGCCGAGCACCCGTGGCCGACCGCCGAGGACCACGACTGGGCGCTGGTCCGCCTCGGCGCGCCCGGCGTGATCCGCGGGATCGTCGTCGACACGGCCCACTTCCGCGGCAACTACCCGCAGGCCGTGTCCGTCGAGGGCACCTCCGTGCCCGGCTCGCCGTCGCCGCAGGAACTGCTGGCGGACGACGTGAAGTGGACGACGCTGGTGCCGCGCACGCCGGTCGGCGGGCACGCGGCGAACGGTTTCGCCATCGCCGTCGAGCAGCGCTTCACCCACCTGCGGGTCAACCAGCACCCCGACGGAGGCATCGCGCGCCTGCGCGTGTACGGCCAGGTCGTACCCGACCCCGCGTGGCTGTCGGTGCTGGGCACCTTCGACGTGGTCGCCCTGGAGAACGGCGGACAGGCCGAGGACGCCTCCAACCTGTTCTACTCGCCCGCCTCGAACACCATCCAGCCGGGCCGCTCCCGCAAGATGGACGACGGCTGGGAGACGCGTCGACGCCGCGACCAGGGCAACGACTGGATCCGCTACCAGCTGGTGGCGCAGTCCCAGATCCGGGCGATCGAGATCGACACGGCATACCTGAAGGGCAACAGCGCCGGCTGGGCCTCCGTCTCGGTGAAGGACGCCGACGACAGCGGGGCCGGTGAGTGGACGGAGATCCTGCCGCGCACCCGCCTCCAGCCCGACACCAACCACCGCTTCGTCCTGCCGACCCCGGCGGTGGGCACGCACGCGCGCGTGGACATCTTCCCGGACGGCGGCATCTCCCGCCTGCGGCTGCACGGCTCGCTGACGGAGCAGGGAGCGGCGGGCCTGGCGGCCCGGCACCAGGAGCTGGGCGGCTGACGGGCCCGGCCCGCTGAACCCGTGGGGCGCGCCGGCCGGAAAGCACCGGCGCGCCCCACGTCCTGTCACGCGGCGTGCCCGCCGTCCACCGCGAACTCGGTGCCCGTCACGTAGTCCGCCCCGGCCAGGTAAGCGACCGTCGACGCCACCTCGTCGGCGGTGCCGAAGCGGCCCAGCGCGGTCATCGCCGCCTGGCCGGCCGCGTACGGGCCGTCCGCCGGGTTCATGTCGGTGTCGATGGGACCGGGGTGGACGATGTTCGCCGTGATGCCGCGCGACCCCAGCTCGCGCGCCAGGGCCTTCGTCAGGCCGATCAGGGCCGACTTGCTGGTCGCGTAGAGGGTCCCGCCGGGGCCTGGCACCCGCTGGGCCATACAGCTGCCGATCGTGATGATCCGGCCCCCGGCGGTCATGCGGGCGGCCGCCGCCTGGGAGGCCAGGAAGACGCCCCGGATGTTCACCGCGAGGACCCGGTCCACATCGGTGAGCGCCAGCCCTTCCAGCGGGCCCAGCACGCCGAGGCCGGCGTTGTTCACCAGCACGTCCAGGCCGCCCAGCGCCTCAGCGGTACGCTCCACCGCGCCCGCCGCCTCGTCCGCGTCGGCGGAGTCCGCCCGCAGGGCCACGGCCCGCCGGCCCAGCGCCTCCACCGCCCGTACGACCTCCTCGGCCGCCTCCTTGCCGTTCACGTAGGTCACGGCGACGTCCGCGCCCTCCCGCGCGAGCCGCAGGGCCGTCGCCGCGCCGATGCCGCGACTGCCGCCGGTGACCAGGGCCACCTTGCCGCGCAGGGTTCCGTGAGTGTCTGTCGTGGTCGCGTAGGTCGTTGTCATGTGTCCATCCCAGCGCCGCGCGAGCGCGAGTGCTGGCGGTGAACGGACGCCGAGGTCCGGGGGCGAAACCCGGTGGAGCTCCCGGCGACGAGTTGCGGGTGCCGGTGGGGTCTGAGGTGATGACAGCAGACCTCACCCCGGAAAAGAGGCACCTCTCATGGGCAAGCTCGTTTCCACCCTCTTCGTCACGCTCGACGGTGTCTACCAGGCGCCCGGCGGTCCGCAGGAGGACACCCGCGGCGGCTTCGAGCACGGCGGCTGGAGCTTTCGGTACGCCGACGACGACTTCGGCGGGTTCATGAACGACGTCTTCGGGCGCCCGGGCGCCTTCCTCCTCGGACGCCGTACGTACGACATCTTCGCGGCGTACTGGCCCAAGGTGACCGATCCCGCGGACCCGGTCGCCACCAAGCTGAACGCGCTGCCGAAGTACGTGCCCTCCGCGACCCTGGCGGACCCCGGGTGGGCCGGCACCACCGTGATCGGCGGTGATCTGACCAAGGAGGTCACCGCCCTCAAGGAGCGCACCGACGGCGAGCTCCAGGTGCACGGCAGCGGCGCCCTCGTCAGGTCACTGCTGGACCTCGGCCTCGTCGACACCCTGCATCTGCTGACGTTCCCGGTCGTGCTCGGCACGGGCCACCGGCTGTTCACCGAGGGGGCGGTGCCCACCGCGTTCCGGCACACCGGCGGCAGCGTCACGAGTACCGGCGTCGCCATCAACTCGTACGACCGGGCGGGCCGCCCCGAGTACGGCTCGTTCGCACTGCCGGAGGATGCCTGACCCGCCGTACCTCGCCTCACCCCGCGTCCGACATCTGTGGGGGGTACGCGGGGCGAGGAGCCGGGTGTCCGGGAGACCGCCGACGGAGGCTGGAGGTCCGGCTGAACGCGGACCGGACCTCCAGCTGATCGCGCGGTTCCGTGGTGCGACCTCGGGTCAGGGGCTCAGCAGCCGTAGTTGACCAGGTCGAAGGACTCGTAGTGGTCGGCCGTGTAGTAGTCCTCCTGGTTCTCCTCGCCGGTGACGATGCGGCGAGCTCCGCGCGTGGAGGAGCCAGGAGTGATGACGGTGTACTCGTGGTAGTACCCGGCCGACTGGCTGGGCAGGATGCCTTCCCGGTTCTGGAAGACCGTGCCGTCCTGCGAGTACGGGTAGGGGCCACCCTGCTCGATCAGGTCGAGCGTGTCGTGTGCCTGGGAGGGCAGGTCGCTGTAGCAGATGCTGCCGACCGCGGCGGCCGCCGGCGTGGCGGTGACGGTGCCGCCGACGAGCAGGGCGGACAGGACGGCGGCCGCGGCGCCGATGCGGGTGATTCGTGGGGGGAATCTCATGCCCCCATGATGACGCGCGTAGACGCTGGCATGTCAATGACAACCTCGTAGATTTTCCCGTCAAGTCCGATGAGTTTTCGGGAAGTTAACCTGGCGCCCGACAGCTCCATGAGGCCTGCACGACCGGGGTGACCACGGCAGGCCCCACTGCCCCGCCCCTAGAGCGGGTTGATGCTGTACAGCGGAAAATACGAGCTGATCCTCCCCTGCGCGTAGTCCTCGGCCAGCTGCGGCACCTGGTCGAAGTCGTACAGCGCGGTCGAACCCTTCGGGGCCATCCAGCCGCTGGACTCCTGGAAGTCCCGGATCTCCGGGGAGTCGGGCAAACGCCAGACATGGGTGTTGACGTGGATGTGGCGGCTGATGCACTCGGCGCCGCGCAGGTGGGACAGGCGCATGCCCGCCTTCCAGCCGCAGGTGGTGATGACGCCCTCACGGGCGAGGGACTTCACCGTCGCCTCGTACAGCGGCTCGCCGATGTTGTCCACGAAGATCGCGACCCCGCGGCCGTCGCTGAGCTCGTCGGTCAGTTCCAGAAAGTCGGCCAGGGAGCGGCGGTGGCGGGCGAGACGCTCGCGGTCCGCGCCCGCCTGCCGCGGGGACAGGGACAGGTCGGGGAAGAGACGGCGGTCCACCGCCTCGATGCCGTTCTCCCGCAGGAACGCGAGGCGCTCGTCGGAGCCCGCGGTCATCGCCACCCGGAACCCCGCCCGCCTGGCCAGCAGCAGCTCGGCGAACGCCACGCCCCCGCCCCAGCCGAACACCAGATGCTCGGCGGGATCGTCGTCGCCCACCTGGGTCCGCCAGCAGCCGAGCGCTTTGTGCCAGTTGTCCCAGGCCGTGAAGTACCTGCCGTACGTGGCCCACTGGGGCAGCGTGTAGGACGTGTCCGCCGGGATCGGCAGCAGCAGACGCATGTCCATCTTCGACCGCTTCGCCAGCAGCCCGATGGTGTGCGGGGCGTCATAGGCGTACGCCAGCTCGGCGTAGCCGTAGCGGTCGAGCAGACCGAACGGCAGGAGCAGGCACAGGTCGCCCTCGCGGACCGTGGCCTCACGGCCGCCGGCGTTGACCTGGAGGACGCGCACCACGCCCAGGTTGCCGAGGACCACGGCGTCCTCGCCGCGGCTGCCGCACACGTCGATGGGCGAACGGGCCAGCGCGTGGTCGATGTTGGCCTCCCAGGAGCCGAGGATCGGCTCCACCAGGGCCTCACCCTCCTCCAGCGGGCCGAAGGTGAACGGGCCACGGCGCAGTGCGTCCGCCTGGCCGGCCTGTGTGCCGGCCACCGAACCAGAGTGAAGCACCCAGGCTTCTGGCGAGTAGATGACAACCTCCTGTGGTCATGTGCGATCTCGCTGTACGGCTGTCGCCCGGTCAGGCGGCGGTCGGTATCCGGTAGCTCACCGAGACCCCGCCCCACGCCTCGCCGGCGCCATAGGCGACGGCTCCCAGACGGCCCTCGGCGGGCAGCGACCCCGTGCCCAGCTCGTCGGCGAGGGCCAGCGGGATCGAGGCGGACGAGGTGTTGCCGAAATGCTCGATCCGGTTCACGAAGGGCACCCCGAGCTCCGAGGTGAAGGTCCGGATCTGCTCCAGGATGCGTCCGTTCGCCTGATGGCCGACCAGGACGGAAGGCGCCGGGTCATGGGCGAACAGCTGCCGCGCCGTGTCCGTCATACGGCGCACCGCGCGGTCGTACACCTGGGCCCCGTCGAGACGAATGCCCCCGGCGCCGGTCTCCCGCATGAGCTGCTCCTGGGCGCCGTCGCCCCCGGCGACGTGCACGAACCGGGGGAACCGCGCGCGGTCCTCCAGCAGGACCGCGGCGGCGCCGTCCGCGAACAGGCACGCGGTCTGCCGGTCCGAGCGGTCCACCATCCTCGACATGGCCTCGACCGTGCACACCAGGGCGGACCTCGTCTGCCCGGCGTCGATCAGGGACAGCCCGTTGACGAGCCCGTAGACGAAGCCGCAGCAGGCCGCGTTCATGTCGAACGCCAGCACCGAGGACGGCAGCCCGGCGCGTTCCGCCACCTTCTGGGCGATGGCCGGGACGCGCTGCCGCACGGAGGTGCTGACGACGATCAGGGCACCGATGGCCGAGGGGTCAGCGGCCCGGCCGACCAGCGGCGCGCACGCCTCGGCCGCCACGTCGGCGAGCTCCACCCCGTCCGGGAACCAGGTACGCGAGGCGATACCGCTGCGCCGCCTGATCCACTCGTCGGTGAGGCCGATCGACTCGAAGTGCGCATTCTCCACCACATCGTCCGACTTGGCGGCGTGGAGGTCGACGATGCCCGCGCTCATGCCTTCGCCAGGGTGACGAAGTAGGAGCTGAACTCGTACAGGAAGGCGAAGCCCGCCGTCTCCTTCAGGTCGGCCTTGACCCGCAGTTCCCGCTCCAGCAACTGGGTCAGCTCGACGACGTCCAGCGAGTCGAGGTCGAGGTCGGCCACCGGCCGGTCGAGGTCCTCGTGGGTCAGGGACGGGTCACGCACCTGGAGCTTGGCCAGCATGACGTCCGTGATGCGGCGTTCGATGTCGTTCATGTCTCTCTTCCTGGTACTTCCCGGAACCGGGGTGGCTTGCGAAGGGTGCGCGGACGGACCTAAGCGGCCGTCAACCGGTACAGCACGTCACCGGACTTGAGGATCGTGCCGGCGGCCGCCGACTGCTCGGCGATACGACCGCCGCGCTCGGCCACGATCTCCGTGCTCGCCTTGTCCGTCTCGACAATGGCGATCACGTCTCCCCGTTCGACCCGGTCACCGACACCGGCGACCCACTCGACGAGCAACGCCTCACCGAGCCCGTGTCCGAAGGAGGGGACGTGCATGTCCACGTGCTCGGCGCTCATTTCGTCATCTCCAGAACCTCGTTCATGATCTGTCGCACGCTGATCAGGTAGTCGTCCTCGAAGTCGGCCGGCGGATAGGCGCGGCGGTCCGGGGCCAGCCGCCGGACCGGGCCCTTGAGCAGGTGGAATCCGTCCTCGGCCACCGACGCCGCCACCTCGCCCCCGATGCCCGCGTACTTCGCCGCCTCGTGCACGATCAGCAGCCGGCCGGTGCGGGCGACGGACCTCAGCACCGTGTCCAGATCGACGGGAGCCACCCAGCGCAGGTCCACCACCTCGACGTCCACGTCGGGGCTGAGCGCCCGCGCGGCCTCCAGCACCTCGTTGGTGACCGCCCCGAAGGTGGCCACGGTCACGTCCGAGCCCCGCCGGACGACCCGGGCCGCGGTCGGCGCCGACGCCGGCTCGGCGCTCCTCTCGGGCAGGTTCCGCCGCCAGTACAGCCGGATGGGCTCGTACATCACCACGGGCGAACCGAGCCCCGTCGCGTGCCGCAGGATCTGGTCCGCGTCCTCGCCCGTGGAGGGGCAGGCGACCGAGATGCCCGGCGCCCTGGCGAACAGCGCCTCGTTGGACTCGCTGTGGTGCTCGACCCCGCGGATCCCGCCGCCGGACGGAATCCGCACCACCAGACTCGGTTCGACCTGTCCGTTCCAGCGCTGGCCGATCCGGGCCGCCTGCGTCACCAACTGGTTGACCGCCGGGTAGACGAAGCCGTCGAACTGGATCTCGCAGACGGGAACCAGACCGCTGATGGCCATGCCGACGGCCTGGCCGACGATGGTGGACTCCGCCAGCACGGAGTCGCGCACCCGGTCCCCGCCGAAGCGCTGCCGCAGGCCCCGGGTGACCCGGAACACGCCTCCCAGACGCCCGATGTCCTCCCCGATCAGGACCACTCTCGGGTCGTGCTCCAGCAGGTCGGCAAGGGTCGCGTTGATCGTCTCCGCAAGACTCGCGGGCCGTCCCGGGCTCATCACGTGTACCTCTTCATCAGCTGCTGCCGTATCTCCCGCACATCCGCCTCGACGGTGCGAAGCCACTCGGAATCCACCACGCCCGCCCCGGTCAGCCGTGCCACGTAGGACTCCACCGGGTCGGCCGCCGCCGTCCGCTCGATGTCCTCGCGGTCGCGGTACAACTCCTGGGCGTCCGACGTCGAATGGCCGTTGACGCGCCCCACCTTCATCTCGATCAGGTACGGCGCTTTCGCCTCGCGCACCCGGGCGGCCGCCCGAGCGCACTCGGCGTAGACCAGGTCGGGGTCCTGGCCCTGGATCAGCGACGACTCGATGCCGAAGCCCCGGGCCCGCTCGGCCACCGACGTGCGCATCTGCTCGGCGGCGGGCTTGGAGATCGCCCAGCCGTTGTTCTGGCAGACGAACAGCACGGAGGCGGACTCGACGGCGGCCAGGTTCATGGCCTCCGACATGTCGCCCTCACTGGTCGCGCCGTCGCCGACGTACACGACGACGAAGTCGTCCCGCCCCCGCAGCCGCCGGCCGATCGAGTAGCCGACGCCGTGCAGCGTCTGGGCCGCCAGCACCAACGTGTACGGGAAGAACCCCCGCAGCCACGGATCCCAGCCGCAGTACGTCCGGCCGGCCCACTGGGCGAGCAGTTCCTCCGGTGCCACGCCCCGGACCAGGGCGACGGCGTGCTCACGGTAACTGGGGAAGATCGCGGGACCGGAGCCCACCGCGAGGGCGGACCCCACCTGCGCCGCCTCCTGGCCCTGGCACGACAGCCACAGATCGAGCGCGCCCTGCTTCTGGAGCTGACGCGCCTCCTCGTCGACCCCTCTGGCCACCAGCATGTGGCGCAGCAGAGACCGTTTCGTGTCGTCGGTGACTTCCTGCTCCGACTCCGTCTTCGGCATGTGTTCGCCCCCGTTTCCCTTCGTACGTTGCGAGTTGTTGCGGTGCTCGATGACGACGGGCCCCGCGGCCGGGTCGGTTCGGGGAACCGGCGGCGGGTGCCCGCGGTAGGCGTCGGCCAGCGCGAACGCCACGTCGAGACAGCGGGCGGGGCCGACGGCGCCGACGTCGACACGGACGCCGCCCGGGTGGGTGCCCAGCGCCCGATGGACCTCCACGAAGCCGCTCACCTCGGCGCGCACCCGTGAGCGCGGCTCCGGACGGCCGCCGTCGACCAGCGGGTCACTCACCCAGCAGACGTCCCCGCCCTCGGCCACGACCCTCTCCACCAGCGCCGGCAGGGTGTCGAGGATCAGGTCGGCGCCCGACCGCACCACCAACGTCAGCCGTCCGGGCTCACGACGGGGGTCGAGGCGGTCCAGCAGCACCGGCACCCGGCCGAGATCGGCGACCGGATCGACCGCGACCACCAGCGAGTTGTCGACCCGCGCGAGACGCCCGTCCGGCACTCCGCCCGCCCACAGCAGATGCCCGTCGGCCGCGTACGAACGACCCGGGCGGCCGGCCGGGGAACAGGACGCCGCGCGCTCCGGAACACCGGCCTCGTACGCCACGAAGCACTCGCCCGCGCCGAGCCCACGGGTGTCGACCCCGCACGCCCCCAGGAAGGCGAGCGAACGCCCGATCTCGGCCGCCAGCGCACGCAGCGCCCCGTCCCCCGGCCCGGCCGCGACCTCTCGCAGCCAGGCCCGCACTTGGTGCGCGTCGGTGAACCCGCCCGCGGAGAAGGCGCGTACGAGATTCATCGCCACCGCCACCCGCTCGTGGCCCGCCCGCACACCGCGCCCGCCCGGGCCGCCCTCGGACCGGGCCCGGCCCGCCGAACCCCCCGCCGAACTCCCCACCGTCCAGCCGACCTTGACGACCGGCAGTCCGGCGGCGTAGCCCAGCACCAGCGCCATCCGTGACAACACGGTCAGCCGGTCGGTGACCGACGCCTCGGTCAGGGGCTCCGGGGCGTGGCCGCCCGCCAGGACCAGGAGCTCCTCGCCGCGGGCCACGGCCGCCGTACGGCGACGCAGCGACTCGCACTCCGCGGCGACGACGGTCGGCGCTGCCCCGTCCTCCCGTACGGCGTCGCGGGCGTGCGGGAACGGCCGGACCGGCGGCCCCGCCAGGCCCCTCACCGGCTCCGCGTCGACGGATGCGTTCATCACTCCCGAATCCCCTGCCCTCGTCCGTGCCGGCTCCCGGTTACGGCCGCTCGATGGAGAGCGCGTGCGAGAAGACGTTCCGCGGATCCCAGTGCGCCTTGATCCGCTGCAACCGGCCGTAGTTGTCGCCGTAGTAGAGGGTCGACCAGGGCACACCGGAGGTGTTCAGGGCCGGGTCGGCGAGATCGGGGTCGGGCCAGTTGATGTACGACCCGTCGGTCCACTCGTCGGACACCGGCACCCCGCCCGTCCCCGCGAACAGGTCGGCGTAGAACGCCCGGATCCACGCCAGGTGCTTGTCGTCCTCCGCCGGGTCGTTCCAGGACGTGACGGCCGACATCTGCATCACGGAGTCCCGCTGCGGGAGCGCGGTGTCCGAGGGGTCCGGCACGTTCATCCGGCCACCCCAGGTGGTGATCATGATCCCGGAGGCGGGATGGCCGTACGACCCGTCCGTCAGGCACCGGAAGACCGTCTTCAGCTGCTCGTCACGCAACGACCTGCGCAGATACGCGGCCTTGATCTTCGTGCGCAGCTTCGACGGCTCCAGGCCGAACGCCTCGGCGGCGTCCGGCACGTTCACCACCTTGTACAGCCAGGGCTCGTCCTGCCTGACCGAGAACGACGGCTCCGGCAGACCGGCCGTGACCTCGCTCAGGTAAGCCTCCAGCACCTCCTCGCTGCCGGGCACCGAGGGGTCCAGACGGCCCATCAGGATCATCGTCCCGGCCGACTGCTGAAGCACCGCGATCTCCCCGTGCAGCGCGGCCGTCGGCGTGCCCGGAGCGCTGTTGCGCTCGCACCAGCCCATGAAGTTCCGCAGGAACAGCGAGAAGGACTCCTCGTCGAACTTCGACCACTCCCACCCCACCTGGGCGGCCACATAGCGGGTCGGCCGCCGCGGCAGCAGCGTCGCGGGGTCGTCGCCCCCGGCGTCCGGGTCACGGAACCAGAACCGGGTGACGACGCCGAAGTTCCCTCCGCCGCCCCCGGTGTGCGCCCACCACAGATCGCGGTGCGGATCGTCCTCCTCCCGCGTCGCGATCACGGACCGGGCCGTACCGTCCTCGTCCACCACCACGACCTCGACGGCGAACAGATGGTCGGAGATATGGCCGTACAGCCGGGACAGCACACCGTTGCCACCGCCTGTCACATGGCCGCCCAGGCCCACCTCCGGGCAGGTGCCACCGGGCAGGGTGACCCCCCAGCCCAGGTCCAGGACCTCGTACAGCCGGCCCAGGGTCACCCCGGCCTCCGCCGCGAAGGCCCGCATCCGCGGGTCGTAGTACACCGCGTCCAGCCGTGAGAGGTCGATGACGACCTGGACCTCCGGATCGTCGACGAGGCCCTCCGCGCAGTGCCCCCCGCTGCGCACCGCGATACGCCGGCCGTCCCGGACCGCGGCCGACACGACGTCCGCGACCTGCCCGGTGTCGTGCACGACGACCACGCTCTCGGGCGCGCCGATGAAACGACGGTTGTAGCCGCGCATCCGGAAGTCGGCGTAGCGCGGATCACTGGCGGTCACCTCGACCGGACCCGGCTTCGGCACCGAAGGGACGGCCGGCGGTATGCCGGACCCGTCCTGGACGACCGAGCCGCGCGAAGACTGAACCATTTCCCTGAAGCCCCTAATCTGATGGTCGTAACTGATCAAACCTGGTTAAAACGAGCCAAACCCGGTTGCAGCGAGGAACCGGCAGCCCGGCCGGTGCCGGGCACGCCCCACTCAGCCCCAGTGCTCGGCGACGAGCTTCTCCAGCTCCGCCGGGTCACGGACCAGGCTCGGACGCTCCACGCCGTCCTCGATGGTCACGACGTAGTTGGCGGTGAGCATGATCTGGCCGCGGTCCGTGACCCGCCTGCGACGGCGGACCAGGACGTCCTGGTGAATGGTGTTGAGTTCGGAGAGCCTGCCCCAGGCCGACATCTCGTGGACCCGCATCGTGAACCGGTACGCGATCCGCCAGTCCTTGTTCCGCGTCCGGTACTGGAGGATGTGGTACTCGCCCTCCTGGATCAGCCGGAACCCGATCCCCTCCTGCACCGCGGGCTCCGCCGAGAAGGGCAACGGGTCCAGGATGCAGACGCCGCCGTTGCCGACGTCCACCAGCCAGTCCTCGCCGTCCAGGGTCACCACCATCACCGCGTGCTCGACATCGGGCCCCCACTTGCCCGACGGCAGCAGGATGCCCGCGGCCAGCAGCTTCACCTCGAAGCCCAGCTCCCTCAGCAACCGGTCGAAAAGGAAGTTCAGATCGGTGCAGATACCGCCCCGCCGCCCCACGACGATCGTCTCGAACAGCGCGTCCAGGTCGAAGTCCAGGAAGTTCGTCGTCTGGACGTAACCGTTGTCGTAGTACAGCGTCAACTGGTGCTTGCGGTGCAGCTCCCGCAGGGTCGCCAGGGAGGCGTCGGGGGTACCGCTGAACCCGATGAGCTCCAGATACCGCTCTTTGTCGAACACGTTCGCTCTCCTTCTTCTCTGTTCCGGTCCACCGGGGCGGACCACACGGACCTCAGGCGGCGGCGGTCGAGGTTCCGTCCATGAGGGCGCACAGCTCCTCGACGATCAGCTGCGGAGTGGGGTACTCGAAGACGAACCCCGGCGGGATACGCAGCCCGGTCAGCGCCGACAGCCGGTTCCTCAGCTCCACCGCGGTCAGCGAGTCGTACCCGATGTCGAACAGCACGGTCTCCGGGCCCACTTCGTCGCCCTCGGCGAAGCCCAGCACCGCCGCGGCGTCACGCAGCACGAGATCGAGCAGGGTCCGCTCCCGCTCCTCGGCGGACATGGCCGCCAGATCCTCCATGAGCCGGCTCGCACCGTCCTTCCCGCCATGGGCGGACGGCCGGGCCACCCGCAGCAGTCCGCGGAACATCAGCGGCATGTGCCCGGGCTCCAACTGCGCCCGCATCGCCTCGAAGTCGAACTTCGCCGGAGCCAGCACCGACTCCTTCGCCCCCAGCGCCACATCGAACAGCTCCATGCCCTCCTGCGGGGTGAAGGCCAGGATGCCCAGCCGGTCGATCCGCTGGAGATCGGCGTCGCCCAGATGCTGCGTCATTTCGGAGTTCTGTCCCCACCAGCCCCAGGCGAGGGAGGTGGCGGGTTGGTGGTGGGTGTGGCGGTGGTGGGCGAGGGCGTCGAGGAAGGCGTTGGCGGCGGCGTAGTTGGCTTGGCCGGGGTTGCCGAGGATGCCGGAGGCGGAGGAGAAGAGGATGAAGTGGGTGAGGTCGTGGTCGTGGGTGAGGTGGTGGAGGTTGAGGGCGGCGTCGATCTTGGGTCGGTAGACGGTGGTGAGGCGTTCGGGGGTGAGGGCGGTGATGATGCCGTCGTCGACGACGCCGGCGGTGTGGATGACGGCGGTGAGGGGATGCGCGTTGGGGATGGTGGTGAGGAGGTGGGCGAGGGCGTCGTGGTCGGCGGCGTCGCAGGCGGTGATGCGGACGTTGGCGCCGAGGGCGGTGAGTTCGGTGTGGAGGGTGTCGGCGTCTGGTGCGTCGGGTCCGCGGCGGCTGGTGAGGAGGAGGTGGCGGGCGCCGTGGTGGGTGATGAG